>CAKRPS010000001.1 GCA_934385475.1 uncultured Lachnospiraceae bacterium
CTTGTTCTGTGTTTTCCTCAGCAACGAATCTGAGTATATCATTCCCTCTCAGGCTTGTCAACATGTTTTTACAAAAAATTTCTTTTTTTATTTAAATAAAATTTTATATTCAAATAAAACAATTTAGCCCCATAAAACACGGCTACTCTTCCAAGGGTGCCCCCTGAAACAGTTTGTCAAGATATCGAAAACCACAGTAGCCGTTTTCATCAAGGAGCTCCCGGGTATCCGTGCCTGCCGGAATCGTTACTGTGTACCGAATACCCTGATAACAATAATGTAATGTGAGCGAAACATCCTGCCGTACAAGAAGTGCATCCGCTACGCTTTTGCCAAAACAGGTCCACACTCCGGTGTCGACAACAACCTCCTGTTTATCTGCATACAATATGGCATCTGTTATATTTTGTTGTTGGACACCAGCAGCTGTTCCGGGGATATCATAATATTTGAGAATCTCCCCGCAATATTCACACTGTTCTGCCCCAAGTGCATCCGTTTCCGCAGTCGCATCCCGGACAATTATCTGTTTGCCAAGGTGTACACAGGAATTATACTCTTCCCGCGTCTCCTCTTCCTGCAATAGGTTGCTGTAAAAAGGTAAATCTGTCCTGAAAGCATCGTATCCTGTGCTCCCTGATAATCTGTTGTGCATTTTCACGTGTCGTATAGTGATAAAGATATTTTGCCGGTGAAAAAACTCGTTGTACCTGCATATATTCATCCTTCCTATATCTGATCGTAATTAAAACACTTTGAGATACTGCTCATAGTCCTCGTAGGTAGCAGTCACCCAGCCGTTCTCATAATTAAATCCAATCTCCATCCCCTTAGGAGTGTAGAATACAATGATGTTATCCGAATTAAAGTATGCTGTGATCTGTTGATCCGTCATATAAGTAAGATCGTCTATCTCACCGTTCTGGATATTGCTTTTCTCACGGAAATCAACAGAAAAATCATCATCGATGGAAAGGATCTGGGGATTCTCCAGAATGATCCCCTTTTCCATATCAATATTAATGCAGGTCAGGTATACTTCCTCCTGACCTCCATACATCAGTCTCTCTGAAAAGACAACACTCATCTTTTCCTCATCCATGTAGGTGACATATCCTCCGGAGTATGCCCCATAATAGTCGTCTTCTCCCAGATTATCTTCTACGTTCTCCTTAAACACATCGACATAGAACATTGCCTTGTCATAAATTGTCTTGTTGATCTGTTTGAGGTTTGGAACATTTTCCCCTTCAATAACAGGATAATCTGCCATAATTACGACATCCTCGTTATCTGTATCATACTCATAAGACTCGAATGTAACGGAATAAGAAAGATCCTCTTCTACCGCATCATGGAGTTCATAGTATTTCTGATTATCATAATACTCATCATCGTCATAATTGTCATCGCCGTAGTCGCCATAAAAATATCCGTTATAGTCCTCGCCGTCATACGCAGGATCTTCACTTTCATACGGATAGTCCGGAAACATTTCGGTGGTATCCGAATTGCCTTCTGTTACGAAGCCATCCCTTACAGGCCCATTTTCTACATTAAGTTTCATCACCTTATAAATCATTGCGAACAATGCCGCAAAAAGCAGCACAAGAACAACCACGATTGTAACAATCAATCCGGTATTCTTCTTTCTTTGAGGTGCTGCATAGGGGCTGTACGGATTGTTGTTTCCATATCCATAAGGAGGTACTCCTCCACCGCCATATCCCTGTCCGTTTCCCTGATATGGTTGATTTACATAGGGATTCTGTGTAGGATTCTGATAAGACGGCTGCGGATATGTACCATATCCCTGATTCATATTCTGCAGAATCTGTCCATTTCCCTGATATACCTGACCGGTGTAAGGCTGCTGAACATTACCTTGATATGCCTGTCCTGTATAGGGCTGCTGGCCATTACCCTGATATGCCTGTCCTGTATAGGGCTGCTGGCCATTACCCTGATATGCCTGTCCATTGTATGGCTGTCCACCACCATTTTGATATACGGAGCCTGTATACATCTGCTGACCGCCGCCAGGTACGATCTGTCCCGTATAAGGCTGCTGGCCATGATTCGGATATATCTGTCCTGTATAGGGCTGTTCACTCCCCATCTGCTGCACATCGTTTGGATATACCTGTCCTGCATAGGGCTGTTCGCTTCCCACTTGCTGCACATCGTTTGGATATACCTGTCCTGCATAGGGCTGTTTCTCCTGCTGTTCATATGGCTGATGTGAAAATTGTGGAGTTTCCTCCACAATCACTGCATCCTCTGTCACATTTTCAAGCTCGTTTCTTGGCTCTCCTCCCGAAAAAACGCCTTCCATATTCTTGTCAAATTCTTCCGGCATACTCATATCCCGTTCTCCTCTTATCTGAAATCATTTCTCAACCAATGTCTTGTCATATTCCAAAAGGCATTCCCGAAGCAGTGTCAAGGCTGCCGCGACAGCACTTTCCCGGATTTTGGTCCGGTTCCCGCTGAATCTATATTCCTTCACCGTGATCGCACCACACACATTACAGGAAATATAAACCAGTCCAACCGGTTTCTCTGGCGTGCCACCACCCGGCCCAGCAATTCCGGTTGTAGCAACTGCGACCTCCGTTCCTGCATGCTCCAGTGCTCCCTTTGCCATCTCATAGGCTGTTTCGCGGCTTACCGCTCCGTATGTCTGAAGCGTCTCTCTGCGTACATTCAGTTCTTTTCGTTTTGCTTTATTGGCATAGGTAATAAAACCGGTCGTGTAAACCTCGGAAGCCCCGGGCACATTGATCAGTCTGGCTGCCACCATTCCTCCCGTACAGGACTCCGCTGTACAGATAGTCAGTTCCCTTTTTTTCAGCATGCTTACCACGCATGCCTCCAGTGATTTATTTTCTTTGGTAGTATATACGTTATCTCCGAATCTTTTCTTTAATTCCTGCACCATCGGCTTCACAAGCTGCTTCGCCTTTTTCCTGTCCTCAGCCTTTGCAGTTACCCGCAGGTGCACTTCTCCCGTCTTTGCATAGGTTGCTATCGTTGGATTTTCCTGGCTGTCGATCAGATCCTTCACCATCATCTCAGCCTTGCTCTCACCAATTCCGCATACCTTTACCGTCTTAGAATAGATCACTTCAGATTGTAGATTCTCCAGATATGGCATAATAGAATCTTCAAACATTGGTATCATCTCTCCGGGAGGCCCCGGCATAAGGATCACATGTTTTCCCTGTTCAGATATAATAACACCCGGTGCTGTTCCATTGGGATTTGGAATCACGATGCTTCCCTCCGGAACCATTGCCTGTTTCCAGTTATTATCAGTCGGAACAATGCCTTTCTTCTTGAAATATGTTATGATAGCTGCTTTGCTCTCTTCATGAAGATACAATTTCTTTCCCATGACCTTTGCGGCAGTCTCCTTTGTCAGATCATCCTCGGTAGGTCCAAGTCCCCCTGACAAGAAAAGGATATCTGCCCTCGACAAAGCCAGCTTTATCATATCCTCAAGCCGTCCTTCATTATCTCCGACAACATCCTGATAAAAGCAGGACAATCCAAGCCCTGCACATTTTTCTGCCAGATAAACAGCATTTGTATTCACTATGTTACCGAGCAGTATCTCAGTTCCAACAGAAATCACTTCTACAACCATTCCATCGCCCTCTATCGTAAGAAAAATCTATTTTGTGTCCTTCATAACACCCTTGTTCTTAACCAGATAATCAATAAGGGATACCACAGTAAGAACCAGCGCGATCCACATAATAATCGTCGTGAAAATACTGATTGCTTCTATATCAGCTATCATAAGACATATCATGACCATCTGAAATGTCGTTTTAAACTTGCCCCAGTAGCTTGCCGCGATGACAACTCCGTTATCGGATGCTACAAGCCTAAAACCACTGATGATAAATTCCCTTGCAATGATAACAATTACAATCCATGTAGGAATACGTTCCAACGATACCAGACAGATAAGCGCCGAACAGACAAGCAGTTTGTCCGCCAACGGATCCATAAACTTGCCAAAGTCTGTAATCAAATTGTACTTTCTTGCTATTTTCCCGTCCAAAAGATCTGTCAGACTGGCAAGAATAAAAATGCCAAGTGCAATCCATTTATCATACGGTGTGATCGGCACCAGCATAAACAATACAAAAAACGGAATCAATATCACACGAAACATTGTCAGTTTATTCGGTAAATTCATCTTCCAACTCTCCAATCAGATCATATTCATTAGAACCGGTGATCACTGCCTTGACAAAATCACCCGTCATAAGTTCTCTATTTGTATTGATAAACAAAAAGCCGTCAACATTCGGCGCATCCTTATAGGTTCTGGCTACATAGACATTCTCATCGGCCATCTTTCCCTCTATCATAGCCATCACTGTCCTGCCCTTCATCTGTTCTGCCAGTTCAAATGCGATTTCCTGTTGAAGCTCCATAAGTTGTTCCTGTCTCTGTGTTTTCACATCCTCCGGTATCTGGTCAGGCATCACGGCAGCCGGAGTATCCTCTTCCTGCGAATAAGTAAATACACCAAGCCTGTCAAACTCCATCTCATCGACAAACTCCAGAAGCTCTTCATGATCCTCTTCAGTCTCTCCCGGAAAACCGGTGATCAGCGTTGTCCGCAGACAGATATCCGGTATTTCTTCTCGTAACTTTCCTATGATAGCTCCCAGTTCCTCCCTGCGGGTTCTGCGGCCCATCCTGCTAAGAATCCGATCCGAAGCGTGCTGGATCGGCAGATCCAGATAATGACACACCTTGGGTTCTGTCTTAATTGCCTCGATCAGTGCATCATCAAGCTCTTCCGGATAACAGTATAAGATACGAATCCAGTATAAACCTTCTATTTGCCCCAGTCGGTGTAATAACTCCGGCAGAGACTTTTCCCCATACAGGTCAACTCCATACAGCGTCGTCTCCTGCGCGACAAGGATCAGTTCCTTAACTCCCTTATCTGCCAGCTTCTGCGCTTCCTCTATCAGTTCTTCCATCGGCACGCTTCGATAATCTCCCCGTACCTTGGGAATAATGCAGTACGTGCAATGTTTATTACAACCTTCCGCTATTTTCAGATAAGCGTAGTGTCCACCGGTTGTCACCACTCGATTCACCCCGGTAAGGGGTTTTGTCTCCAGACTCCTGTAATGATTCTCCTTCTTGCCTGCCAGTACCTCATTCAGTGTCTTGACAACCTCATCAATTGCCATGGTGCCAATGATGGCATCTACTTCTTCTATTTCCTTCTGAATTTCTTCCCGATAACGCTGTGCCAGACATCCTGCCACGATCAGGGCTTCTATGCTTCCCTGCTTTTTCAGTTCTGCCATTTCCAGGATCGTGTTGATACTCTCTTCTTTAGCATCATTGATAAAACAGCAGGTATTGATCACCACAATATCTGCCTCTCTTTCGTCGTCTGTAAACGTATAGCCGTTCTCTGCAAGAAGTCCCAGCATCATTTCGGAATCGACCAGATTTTTGTCGCATCCCAGCGATATAAACAATACCTTTTTATTCATCATACAGTGGTTTCTTCCTGCTCTGCCTGTTCATTCTCTTCTTCGGTTTCTGTCAGGATCTTGATCTTGCCCTGATTCAGCTCATCAACTGCTATGGATAACGGTTTCTGGCTTTTGCTCTCCACTAACGGATCATCTCCGGCAATAATCTGTCTTGCTCTTTTGGCAGTTGCCATCACGATAGAATATCTGCTGCTTACTACCGGATCTTCTCCTGCCTCTACCTCACTGTTTACCACATTGATCAAATCTGCATAAGATGGATGTAACATTATTTTTCTCCTTCCAATTCTTTTCTCATCTTTTCTATAAATTCCTCATTCCTCAACGGAGTGTTATGAGCTGCCTTAATTATTTCATGTAGCTGTCTGACACAGGTATCCAGATCGTCATTCACTACAAGATATTCATAGTTCTCAATGCCTTCTGCCTCTTCCACAGCACGGTGCATTCTTTTCTCTATTACCTCCGGTGTCTCTGTTCCTCTTCCCACCAGACGGTTTCTAAGCTCTGCTGCACTGGGCGGCATCACAAACAGTAACAGTGCATCCGGGTACTGTTTCTTGACTTTCAGTGCCCCCTGGATTTCAATTTCCAGAATCACATCTTTTCCCTGTGCGAGCTGTTCTTCTACATATTTTCTCGGTGTACCATAATAATTGTCACAGTAACGCGCATATTCTATCAGACCATTTTCTGCGATCTTCTGTTCAAACTGTTCCTTTTGCAGGAAAAAATATTCTCTCCCGTCTTCTTCGCCCGGTCTCGGACTCCTAGTCGTTGCAGAGATGGACAGTGCATAGTTGTCATAGTCCTGCACCAGTCTCTTCATCAATGTTCCTTTTCCGGCTCCTGAAAAGCCAGAAACTACTATCAGTATTCCCTTATGTCTCATCTGTCTCTCCGCTTTCTGTCTGTGCTCTGTTTGAAATGGTCTCGGGAAGCAGGGCAGACAATACAATCTGACTGTTTTCCATAACCAGAACAGCCTTGGTCTTGCGCCCCTGTGTTGCGTCAATTGCCATTCCTGTTTCTTTCGCTTTCTGCACCATCCGTTTGACCGGAGCAGAATCCGGGCTGACAATTGCAATAATCTTCTCCGTGTTCACCACGTTGCCAAACCCAATATGGATCAGTTTTCCCATATCTTACCTCTATTCGATGTTCTGGATCTGTTCGCGCACCTTTTCGATCTCTGTCTTGAGTTCAATCGCTCTGTTGGAAATCTCCAGATCAGTCGTCTTTGAGAGAATCGTATTCGCCTCACGGTTCATCTCCTGCGCTATGAAATCAAGCTTACGTCCAATACTTCCGCCCTGTATAAGATTCTCTCTAGTCGTCTCTATATGGCTGCGCAATCTGACGAGTTCTTCGTCCACACATACTTTGTCTGCAAAAATGGTAACCTCCATCAGCAGTCTGTTCTCATCAATCTGCGTATCTCCAAGCAGTTCTCTGACCTTTTCTTGCAGTTTCTGCTTATACTGCGCAATAATAAGCGGTGAGCGTTCCGTGATAAAATCCACATGAGTAAGCATGCCCTCCAGCTTTGCGACAAGATCATTCTTAAGACTCTCACCTTCCCGAATTCTTGTCTCCACAAAACTCTCTGCCGCACCGCGGATTGCTTTGTCAAGAAGCTGCCAAAGTTCTTCTTCGTCAACCGTCTGTTCTTCCATACTCAGAATCTCTGGATACCGTGAAAGCGTCGAAACCCTGATATCATTATCCAATGAAAAATCCTCACACATCTGTGCCAGATACTTCATGTACTCTGCTGCCAGCTCTTTATTATACTTGACGCATACGTTGGATTCCGTCAGATCTTCATAGGTAATGAAAAGATCCACCTTGCCACGCTGAATATAGTTCTTCAGTTCATTGCGGATTGCTGCCTCAAAGAAGTTGAGCTTCTTTGGCATCTTCATATTTACATCAAGGTATCTGTGGTTGACTGACTTCATCTCAACCGTTATCTTCCGTTCCCCTTCTGTCACTTCACATCTGCCGAAACCGGTCATACTTTTTATCATGGCTGTATTCTTCTTTCTTCTCTGGGTATAAGTCTTTTCAGACATAGATACAGAACACATTATAAAATAATCCCCGCAAGTAGTCAAGAAAACGTAAGCTTGAGTTTCCGCAGTTTTATCCACAACTGCATTCTTTTTCACATGTCATCACAAACAACGTTCGCAAAATGCCCAAAATATAAGGAATCCCTTTTTTTGATACATAATAATCTGCTGATCAAAAATGTGATTCCTTTTCGTATATCCCTAAATATCTTTCTCCATATAAACACAGATAAACCTTGGATCCCCTACCGGCTCTTCTTCTCCCGGAACCTTCTTCTCCAGGGTTCTCGGACTCATTTCCGGGTTAATCCGGTATCCCAGCTTCTCATAGAAGCCTGCTGCTTCCTCCCTGCTGGTAATGACAATCTTATGGATTTGCTTTTCCCGAATCCATTCCTCGGCTGCTTCAATCCCGACTCTTCCTGCGCCCATGCCCCTGGCGGTGCTTACCGTTGCCACCCGTTCTATTTTGGCAATACCGCGCTCCGGCAGAATATGGAGTCTGTTGGTGCTTAAGGGCTTTCCGGTATCGTCTACCACCAGAATATACTCGGACTCAATGGTGTCGTCTGCAAACTCTCCCTCTAACGACAGGTCAAAGCCCAATACCATTGCTTCTGTCCTTACATAATAGACACCGGCTCTCGCCCATTCCTCTTTTACTCTGATTGCCCTCATAGCTATCCTTCCCATTTAATAACTGCTTTTTCTATCCGGTTGACTGCGATATCAATGACGGTCGTAATCACACCAACAGTGACAATACCTGCCAGTACGCAGCGGTAATCTGCAAAACTTTTATACTTTTCAATAAAATAACCGATTCCCAGGTTCATGCCGAGCATTTCCGCACCGGACAAGCACATGAAGGCTCCCCGTAAGCTCTTGGAAATGCTTTTGATAATCCCCGGCAGGCAGTATGGGAAAATAACTTTTCCTAACATGCCAAAGGTTCCTACGCCCATGGTCTTGGCTGCCTCGATGATGGATTTGTCTATCTGTCCCACACGGACTACCATCCCCTGGAAGGTTGGCCAGAATACGGCAAAGAAAATAACCGCAATGGCTGCCTGACGGAAGGTGGTAAATACCATAATCAGATAGGCGGAAAACATCAATGGGGGAATCAGTGTAATCACATTGGATATGGGGAGTAATACTTCCCGGATTCTCGGTATCCAGCCCGCTAACAGTCCCAGTAAGGTTCCTGACACGATGGCTAATAAGAAGCCCCAGAATAAAAGTGCCAGGGAGCCCAGTACATCACTGCCGATTTCTGCCGGTTTCTCCACGAATACATGGAACAGTCCTTCCGGCGAGGGAATCAGTAAATCGTTTTTTACCAGTCCTGTTTTATAAGAAATTTCCCACAGGGCAAAAAAGCTGTAAACTACCACTGCAATGTCTGACGCACTTTTCTTCCTGGACGCATGTACGCTGACCAGATAGAGCAGATAGATTATCGTCAGGGCTACTATATAAGCCGTGCTGTCATAATAGGCTTTATGGGCTGTAAAATAGGGGAATGCCAGTGTCAGCACAATGTTTAGGACAAACAATATGGTGGCAATTCCGAATTCAATATACATTTTGGGTTCCAACAACCATTTTTTCATAAGGCTACCTCTGCATCTATAGAATCCTCTACGTGGGCATAGAAGGAAGCAATCAGTTTTCTGTGAAGAATCTCATAGCCATCTGTTCCAATCAGATAATCTCTCTTTCTTGGATGAGGGAACGGCACCGGCAATATGGTTCTGATTCTTCCCGGTTCCATGACGACAATCCGGTCTGCCAGTAAAATTGCTTCGTCAATATCATGGGTTACAAATACTACGGTTTTATGGTTCTCAGTACACAGGGTGGATACCAGTTCCTGTAATTCCAGACGGAGTTTCGGGTCGATTGCCCCGAATGGCTCATCCAACAAAAGAATATCTGATTCCAGTGCCAGGGTTCTTGCCACGGCAACTCTCTGTTTCATACCACCGGAAAGCTGGCTGGGGTATCTGGAGGCTGCCCCCACAAGTCCTACTTTCCTGATATACTCATCTGCCAGCTCTTCCCGTTCTGCCTTCGTGTATTTTCTGCCGCTTTGTTTGATGCCAAAGAGGATGTTTCCCTTTACAGTAAGCCATGGAAATAAAGAATACTGCTGAAATACCACGGCTCTGTCCGGACCCGGTCCCTTGATGGGCTTGCCATCTACCAGGATTTCTCCTGCCCTGGCTTTGTTCAGTCCGTTTAAAAGTCCCAGTAACGTGGACTTTCCGCAGCCTGATGAGCCGAGAATACAGATGAATTCACCCTCTTTGATGTCCAGGCTGACATGGTCCAGGGCTGAGAACTTGCTTCTCTGGTCCACGTAGTCAAAGGACACATCTTTTATCTCTATTTTATTCGCTTTTCCAGATAAATCCCTTATGGTATTCTCGTTCATTTTCTGCTCCTTATCCATCAGTCAAACAATGCGCCTGATAAATATTTTTCTCCGCTGTCCGGAAAGATTACTACGATATTCTTCCCTTTGTTTTCCGGTTTCCCGGCAATTACTTCTGCCGCATACAGGGCTGCCCCGGAGGAAATACCTGCCAGGACTGCATCCTCCCTTGCCAGAAGCTTGGCTGCCTCAAACGCCTGCCCGGTGGTTACTGCTATGACATCATCATAGACGGCAATATCCAGTGTATAGGGCACAAAGCCTGCACCAATTCCCTGTAATTTATGGGAGCCTGCATGTCCCTTGGAGAGCACCGGTGAGTCTGCCGGTTCCACCGCGATTACCTGAATCGCCGGGTTCTGCTCTTTCAGATATTTACCTGCCCCTGACAAGGTTCCTCCGGTTCCCACACCGGCTACCAGAATATCCACCGCGCCGTCCGTATCCCGGAAAATCTCCGGTCCGGTTGTCCGGTAATGGGCAAGGGGATTTACCTCGTTGGTAAACTGTCCCGGAATGAAGCTGTGGGGAATTTTTTCTGCCAGCTCGTTTGCCTTGGCAATCGCCCCTTTCATTCCCTTTGCCCCTTCTGTTAATACAATTTCTGCGCCGTAGGCTTTCAGAATATTTCTTCGCTCCACACTCATGGTATCCGGCATGGTAATGATTGTTCTGTAGCCTTTTTCTGCGGCAACGGCTGCAAGTCCAATCCCGGTATTTCCACTGGTCGGCTCAATGATGACGGAATCTTCGTTCAGAAGTCCTTTTTCTCTGGCATCTGCCAGCATATACAGGGCAATTCTGTCCTTAATGCTGCCTGCCGGGTTAAAATATTCCAATTTACCAAGGAGATTTGCCTTCAGTCCTCTTGCTTTCTGGTATCCGCTTAATCTGACAAGCGGTGTGCTGCCAATCAGGCTCGAAACATTCTCATATACCTTCATGAGTATTTACCTCGTTTTCTGCTTAATCTCTGAGCTTGGATGCAATCGGGTTAATGGATGCATCGGTTGTAAGTACCCTGTCCATAGGATTTCTGTCTGCCCAGTCTTTGGAGTTCCATTTTGTCTTGGAAATCACGGTCTGATAGTCTTCTACGCTTTCCCCTTCCGGATGCTTCCTGAATACATTCTCCGGGTCGTTGGAAAGGGCTTTTCTTGTTCCGTCTGTTTTCCAGAGTTCATCATAAGGAACCTGTGCTGCAATTCTCTTTGGATAGCTTGCGAAGATACCCTTGGTATCGTTCTTCGGGAATTCAAAGAAGGTATACTTTCTAAATACCGGCAGGCTGAACAGTTCTTTCACATAGCCCCACAGGTTCGGATACTCTGTGATACGCTTCTTCATCGGTCCGATGTTATGATAGTAGCTTGTCTCCCAGCGAACCAGGGTTACATACAACCGGATATCTGAATCAGTAATATAATCACCGAACAGAAAACGGTTTGTTTTCAGTCTCTCGTCCAGTTTTTCCACAGAATCAAAGAAATCGTTATAAGCTTCCTCGTAAGCTTCCCAGGACTGGCAGAATGCCATTCTGTAATGTCCGTTGTTCACGGTAGGGAACAGCCAGTCATTGAATTCATCAATTTCCTTTCTGTATTTTACCGGGTATAAATCCGGTGCATCTACCGGCTGGAATTTCCGGAACTGCACTTCTATGTAATTGGTCAGTCTGTGGTAATCGTTATTAACTGCCGTCTTATTCTTCACATCAACGAAAGTAGGTGTGGTTGCTCTTCCGGTAAATTCCGGGTCTGCGTTCTTATAGAACTGGCTTAAGAAATAAACACCGCAGATAGGGTCTTTATGCTCCGGCTGGTCTGCGAAACCATGCCCATAAATATTTGCCTGTCCTGAGGATGTGGTTGCCACATCGCCGATAACATCCTGTAACCCTAAAATATCCCTTACGATAACGGGTCTGTTGGACCAGTGGCATCCGTGTGCCCAGTAAATAGCATAGCGGTCTGCCTCTGCATGGTTGTCCTCCGGCTCCTCACCAAACGGTTTGATGAAAGCGTTGGGCTGTCTGATGAAAGCTCCTCTCTCATCGATTTCTGACTTTGTCTCCTTTGGTCTTGGCGGTACGCCAACCTCTTCTGCGTGTCTTTGTGCTTCCTCGTCTGTATAAATTTTTACCTCACTGCTGAAATTGCATGCCATTATGATTCCTCCTCATGAAATAAATCGCTTGAAAGATATTTGTTTCCCCCATCCGGGAAAAGTACCACGATATTTTTTCCTTTGTTTTCCGGTCTTTTTGCCAGTGTTACTGCTGCCCAGAGGGCTGCGCCTGCGGAAATGCCGATAAGCAGTCCTTCTTTTCTGGGGCATAACCTTGCGTACCGGTATGCATCTTCATCCGTGCAAAGCAGAATTTCTTTGTAAAGTGCCAGGTCTGTAATCGGACAGATAACACCACCGCCGATTCCCTGGATTTTGTGTGGTCCCGGCTCCCCGCCGTTTAATACCGGACACCCTGCCGGTTCTACCCCATAGATTTCAATGGCAGGATTCTTTTCTTTTAAGAACTGTCCGATGCCGCCGGAAGTACCACTGGTTCCTACTGTGGCAACGAAGATATCTACCTTTCCGTCCATATCCTTCCAGATTTCCGGTCCGGTATGTTTTATATGGGCTTCCGGGTGATGGGGATTCTCTCCCTGCGCCGGTCGGAAAGCACCTTCCTTCTCTTCCAGTTCCTTTGCCCGGTTGCCCGATTCCTTAAAGCCCAAATCCTTCGGGGTCAGCTCCACGTCTGCTCCGTAGGCTTTCAGTATTTTGATTTTTTCCCGGCTCGCGCCTTCCTGCATACAGATTACGGCATGGTATTTTTTGACTGCTGCCACTAAGGCAATGCCTATTCCCGTATTTCCGGAAGTGCCTTCCACAATCGTTCCGCCCGGCTTCAGTTTTCCTTCTTCTTCCGCCGCCTCTATCATATTGAGGGCAGCCCTGTCCTTCACGGAACCTCCCGGATTAAAGCTTTCTACCTTTGCATATATGTGGGCATCCAACGCTTCTTTCTCTTCGATTTTATTCAGATGCAGAATCGGTGTATTGCCAATCAGTTGTATTACGTTGTCGTATATCTTTCCCATGCCGTTTCCCTCTGTGTTTATTTGTTATCTGCCTCAAACTGTGTCAGAAGCTCTGCATAAGTCTGGTTATCAGGCTCTCTTTCTACCAGTGCGTTAATTGCCTCTTCGTAAGCAGATACATCAATGTTCTGTGTTATGTCATAAGTGGAAAAGTCAACACCTGCGCTGGCAAGAAGACCGGAGTTGGTTGCTGCTTGCACATATTTTACGATTCCCTTTGTATTCGGGTCTGTTGCGTACTTGGTAACACCACCGTAAAGGTAAGTTTCTACATAATCAGCCTCTTTACCGGAGTAGTTTGCTACGGTGTCAACGACATCCTGCTTGATGGCTTCATCGTTTTCACCCTGTTTGTAGTAATCAAAAGCCCTGATTCTTGCTGTCTCATAAGCTACGAAAGCATCGTGCTTCTCTGCCAGTTTTGCCGGAGAAGTCACTTCACGGCAGCATACATAATTCTCCTGTAAGCTTCCCGCCGGGGTTACTACCTCAAGCTCGTAAGCATCTCCGTAGAGAAGTGCATATTCCATAGGAAGGAATCCCAAATCGACTTCACCCTTCTGTACTGCCTGCGCTACGGCTGTTTCGTCCTGGTAATAGGAAATGTTTCCGTTTGCTTCATCTTCAATGGCTGCAATTTCTTCTTCGGAAACACCATTGTCCAACAGGTACTGACGGGTTATTACCCAGGAAGCTTCATTTCGTACAAAACCAAGTCTGGCTTCTTTTACCGCATCCAGATTAATAATGGTGGAAGCATCCTGATAGGCTGCTGTGTTACCACTCTTGGCAATGACTGCACCACCCTCTACAGCGGTACCGCCGATAACGGTAATGTCATATCCGGAACCGATTGCCTGTAAGTCCGGTACAAAACCAGTATTCAAAATATCGAGCTGGTCGTCACTGCCGTTGATAGCGGTCAATGCGTCCTGTCCCCCGATATTGACCGGCTCTACGGTAACACCTTCTTCTGCAAAATATCCTTTTTCCAATGCCAGAATGTTAATGGCGATTCGGATATTTCCTGTCATAAAGGAAACCTTCAAAGTTCCCTTATCCTGTGTTACAGCTTCTTCTGTGTCAGCTGCCGCATCGTCTGCCTGTTCTGTGTCGGCTGTTTCCGCTGCATCTGTCGCCTCCGTATCGATGTTCTCATCGGTATTGGTCTTCTCTTTCTCCTGCGCTGCGGTTTCTGCAATGCTTCCTGTCTGTCCACATCCGGTTAACGCTGTCAATGCAAGAGCTGTGGTAAGTAATAAGCTGCTAATTTTTCTTTTCATGTTTTCTCCTCATTTCGATTCTAATTATAAAAAAAGCCCGGCTGCCCGGACATTCACTGATTCCACTTATTCGCATGGAAATTCCCTATCAATCAGCACATTCGTCCTTGCAGTAATTCTCCTTGTTTGATACAACAGCAACAACAACCTTTTCTTTTCATGCACATCATAATCGTTCTCCTTTCCACACTACTTTTATTTCCTAGTAGTTATGTATGAATTGTATGAAATTATAATACTCCTAGTTTTCCTACCTGTCAACTAGAAATTATATTTTTTCAAAAAACGCGGCATTGAAAACTTTTTCTAAATAATATACAATAGACGCAGCCTTTCAGGGCTATCAAGAATTTAAAGACTTCATAAAGAAATATTATTTCAGGAAAGACAGGATTATCACTATGGCATTTGACGGAATTACCATTGCCGGAATTGTCTCCGAGCTAAATCATACAATTCTTGGCGGACGAATCTATAAGATTGCCCAGCCGGAAAGTGACGAACTTTTGCTGACTGTCAAAAACAACAGCACACAGTATCGTCTGCTGCTGTCAGCGGATGCATCTCTTCCACTTATCTATCTCACAGAACAAAACAAGCAAAGTCCGATGACCGCCCCCGGATTCTGTATGCTGCTGCGCAAGCACCTGCAAAACGCACGCATTACAGCAGTCACACAGCCCGGTCTTGAGCGTATCGTACATCTGCACTTAGAACACTTAAACGAGTTGGGCGATATCTGTCACAAAAAGCTGATCGTCGAAATCATGGGCAAACACAGCAATATCATCTTCTGCGATGACAACGACAAAATCATTGACAGTATTAAACACGTCTCCGGAATGGTCAGCTCCGTCAGGGAAGTGCTCCCCGGCAGAGACTATTTCATTCCGCATACCCAGGACAAGCAGGATCCACTTGCTATAGAAGATACACAACCCGGTTATTCTTCCTTCTGTACGCACATGAAAGGAATGCCCATGCCCATTTATAAAGCACTCTATACCTCCTATACCGGTCTGTCTCCCATTATTGCGCAGGAGATCTGCTACCGCGCAGGTGTAGATTCCGATCTTCCTGCAAATGTGCTTTCCGATGCAGATAGTTCACCGGAAAATGCGCAGATGCTCAGGAATATCTATCAGGTATTGTGCTCCATGATGCGTGAGGTACAGGACGAGCAGTTTTCACCGGTCATCATCTACCACTCCAGGGAACCGATCGAATTTTCCGCCCTTCCTCTCACCCTTTACAGCGAGGAACCGTCCGAAGTCCTTCCTTCGATCAGTATGATTCTGGAAAAGTATTACGCCCAGAAAAACATCATGACAAGAATCCGCCAGAAATCCTCCGATCTCAGGCGGATCGTGCAGACCGCACTGGAGCGGAATGTAAAGAAATATGATTTGCAGCTCCGGCAGATGAAGGACACGGAAAAGCGTGACAAGTACAAACTGTATGGGGAACTTTTGAATGTCTATGGCTATGATGTTACTCCCGATCAAAAAGAAATCTCGGTTCTGAATTATTACACTAACGAAAACGTCACCATACCGCTTGATCCTACGCTCTCTCCCCAGGAGAATGCCCAGAAGTATTTTGACCGTTACGGCAAGCTGAAAAGAACCTATGAGGCCCTGTCGGAGCTGACCTGTCAGGTGCAGGATGAAATCCGTCATCTGGAATCCATCTCTGCCGCGCTTGATATCGCAGTGCAGGAGAATGATCTGGTACAGATCAAAGAAGAATTGATTGAAAGCGGTTATATCCGCCGCAAGGGCGGTTCCAAAAAGGTTAAGATTACCAGTCAGCCTTTCCACTATCTGAGCAGCGACGGATTTCATATCTATGTTGGTAAAAACAATTATCAGAACGATGAACTGACCTTTAAATTTGCCACCGGAAATGACTGGTGGTTCCATGCAAAAGGAGCCCCCGGCTCTCACGTCATCGTCAAGACAGAGGGGCAGGAACTCCCTGATCGTACCTTTGAAGAAGCGGCAAGACTCGCCGCCTTTTATTCCAAGAACAAAGGACAGGATAAAATTGAAATTGATTATATCCAGAAGAAACATGTCAAGAAACCGGCCGGAGCCAAACCTGGATTCGTGATATACTATACGAACTACTCTATGATGATCGACTCCGATATTTCAAACCTGAAGCAGTTATAATCTTCTCTTTCTTTTCCTTCTGCGTTTTTTCTTTTTGCGCTTTTTCTTCTGCGGCACCTCTGCTTCAGCCCGCAGAAGATGCAGCCTTTCCGCATACCGCACCAGCATGGTGCCCTTCGGGAAGGCGCGGAGCTCTGTCTCACTTACTCCTCCTATTTTGAGAAGTACAACAAAATAAACCACAGCTCCCACCGCTATGACGATCAGCAGAACCACCCGGTTTACCGGAAACAACAGATAAATACCCTTATAAGCACCATATGCGACAGCTCCCATCACCAACGCGGCAAATCCCGGTTTGATGAAAATTCTCATATAATCCATATGGTAGTCCAGGTGCTTTGCAACCGACGCCTGATTTAAAATACACATCACAAGCGAATAAATGATATTCGCCGCTGCCAGCGCATACGTGTCCATATCGGTAAAGAGTAACAGTGCCACAAGTCCGGCCACCTGTACCGCAAGAGCAATTACCGCATGGATCACAGGACTGTTTACTTTTCCAATTCCCTGCAGTATCGCATTGGTCAGGGTAGAGAGTCCATACAGCACTACTGTCACCGCCAGGGCCGCAAGCAGACCGGATGCCATATCGAGCGATTCCTTCTGCGGGAAAATAAACTGCATGATCGGTTTCGCAAGAACTGCCATCCCCACCATGGCCGGTATGGAGATCAGCATGGTCATATGGATTGCCTTTGTTATCTGCTCTCTGGTCTTTCCGTATTCTTTTCTGGCAAAGGTTGTCGACACCGTCGGAATCGTCGCGGAAGACATTGCTGAGGCGATCGCAATCGGAATATTGACCACCGAAACCGCCTGGGTTGCAAAAATACCGTACTGATTTCCATATGTGATGACATCCACCAGCTTATAATCCATCACATGATAGTAGATACTCATATTGACAACTGTAGAGCAGTTATAGATAAACGTGCTCAGAATAAAGGGGGTAACGATCGTAAAAATAACCTTTACAATATCCCGATAGCTCTCCAGATGCTCAGAGCGGTCATGTTTTATTCTCTTCCGGATAATCCCTCTGTTAATTCCATACATCCACAGCATGAACAGCAGTCCCGTAAGCACTCCTGCCCCTGTACCGAGCGCACTGCCCGCCGATCCGTAGATCGCCTGCGTTGTCGTATCTGCATCCGCCACAGCCCGGATCAGCAGATAGGCTGCCAGAATACTGACCGCCGCATTCATGATCTGTTCCAGCACCTGCGAGATCGAGGTGTGCACCATCGATCTGTGGGCCTGAAAATATCCCCGGAAAACACCGAGAAATCCGGAGAAAAAAATGGTCGGCGAAAGAACCCGAAGGGCCGTGACCGCATTCGGGTTTTTGCTTACAAAATAGGGAGCACCTACAAATGTTATGATGGATGCAGCCCCGCCGACAATCAATACATAGAAAACAGCACACTGGAATACCCTCTGCGCATTCCGGTATTCCCGAAACGCCAGTCTCTGCGCAATAACCTTAGAGATCGCAGACGGAATACTATAAGAGGATATCAGCAGTATGATGGTGTACATATTGATAGCCGCCGTATAATAATTGTTGCCCTCTAATCCGAGAATACTGAGAAGAGGGCTACGATAAATCAGACTGATCACCTTGACAAGCATTCCTGCCGCTGCCAGGATCCCAGCCTGAACTACAAAACTGTTTTTGCGTTTTTGTTCACTCATACTGTTTATCCAATCAGCCAGACACCATTCATTTACCTAATTTCACCTTATTATACGTTATGCCGGACTTTTGTTCAAGCACAAGCTTCCACACTTTTATTGTTGTACCAGCGCCTGTACAATTTCCGGAAATACCCATTCCTTCGTATTCCGGTCAAGCAGCCTGAAGTCGCCGCAGTCCCACCAGATATATGCCATGCGGTTCTGTCTGGAAAGTTCTGCGTAATATGCCGCCCACGCAGTGCGCTCTTTGGTATTTCCTCTGTCAATACATCCAAATTCCGTCAGAATAACCGGAATATTCTTCTGACAAAAGGTCTCTCCGATCGCCTTGAAATTCTCCGCGATCTCTGCTCTTGTCACACCAGCCGCATCATCCCATGTGCTCACACCCTGCTCCTTCTGGCAGAATAAATAAGGATCATACATATGAATTGACACGATCGTTCTCCGGTCCATTCCGGTCAGAGCCTCCATAGCCTCTTTCTCATAAGAAGAACCATACGGGCAGATGAGAACATATCTTTCGGCATTGTTTCCGCCACTTTCCCTGACTGTCTCAAGAAAGATCCTGTTTAACCGGTTTACCATGTCACGCATCTGCGGCGTTCCGGCATTCCACTCATACTCGCTGTTCCTTAGCCTCGGCTCATTCATAGATTCAAAAAGAAGCCGCTCATCGTACTGCGCAAAGCGGGTCGCGATCTGTTCCCAGAGAATCTGAAATCTCTGACAGATCTCCTCTTCCCGGGATGCCTCAAGATTCATCCATTCCTCATGATGCGTATCCAGAATCACATAGAGTCCCTGATTTAATGCCATGTCTACTACTTCCTGTACACGATCCATCCACTCTGTGGAAACCTGCCCATTCTCATCCATGTGATCCATCCACGTCACCGGAATTCTGACCGTCTTGAATCCACCCTTGGCGATTGCCGCAAAGGTACCCTCATCCGTTACCGGGTTCCCCCATGCGATCTCGAACTCCTGCACTCCTGCATCCGGCCAGTAATCACGCACTCCCTTGCTGTCAAGCGAATTTCCCAGATTGATTCCGGCACCCATTTTCTCTACAAAACGCATTGCCTCTTTTTCTCTCCACTGTTTTCTCATAGTGACCGTCACGAGTATAAGAATCCCGACACACGCCAGAACTATAATTTTCCAAACAGGTTTCTTCTTCATCATTTTCTCTCATTGCCGGATATTATTTGGTTTTCAGAAGATCCATCTCATTAAATTCCTTCACCTTGGATTTCTGTTGCCTGTTTTCCTCCTGTCTGCGACTGTTTTGTCCCAGATCCTTCTGCATCGTTTCCATAAGCCAATCTACCAGTTCGTTTCTTGTTTTCCTTTTCTCAACAATCTCCCGATAGTTGGCTACATTGTATAGGCGCAGGCCCTTTCGGATCTCTGTCTCAAACTGACAATCCAGAATAATATCCTCTTTGATCCGCAGCCGGAACTTCTCCGGTGCATTTTCCTCCTTCACTGTAATGCAGATATAGTTAAAATCATTGACCCAGATATCTGCTCCGCCATCTGCAACCGGAAGTGCCTCTCCGATATAGACGCGCGGATAATTTCGTTTTTGATAAAAAGGTGGTGTGACACGCTTTTTCAGATTCAGCTTCAGATCCTCAAAGCTGCCGCTGTCCCTCTTGATCTCCATCGGAACGGTGGGGATTCTATCGTATAAAATACCGAGCAGATCGTCATAGGACCCATTCATCTCCGTGATCTTCAGGGAGAAATTCCAAGCATCACCTCTCTGGGCAACATGTACCACGGTTCCAAAAAGATCCACATGGTAGTCCTCCGTGTCCATCAGCACCTCAACATTCGTATCCTTTTCAAAGAAGTACGGTTTGCGCAGCCGTACTGCGAGGCCTTCCTCCGAGGCATCCCATGTCACACCCTCATACTCCTCATCCTGGTATTTTACCCTGCAGGGCGTCTGTACCATCACGCGCTCTGTCTTGCGATAAGGGATACGACCATCCACAAAGAAGAGTGACATCACCAACAAAAACAGATTATATACTAACCAGAACAAAACTACAATAGGTCCAAAAGAGCCGCTGTCCAGCATGATCATGATACATCTCACAATGCCGATCAGAGAAAGCACAATAAGAATCAGAAAAGGAACCGTATAAATAAAATTTCTTCCCTTTTCATTCTGCACACCATCCTTCTTTGTTACCTTAAACTTCTTCATGCTGATGCCGACCGATTCAAATAATACCGGCAATAGCATAAACGGAAAAATAACAGTCTCATAGATGCTGGTCCATTTCGTGGAACGGATATTCTTACTGAGCATCCGCAGACTGATATTACTGCTGATAAACATCGGCAGCCAGAACAGCAATACCTGCGGCAGCGTACACTTGAATACCATAAAATTAAAGGTGGCATACATGATCGGAGACATAATATAGATCAATCTCTTCAAGGGTGCATACCAGTACCAGATAGAAGCCCAATAGTTCATCTTCTGTGCCACCGTAAGATCCGGCGATGTGAAAATGTGCATCTTACGCCCTGTCGCGATAACGCCCCTGGCCCATCTGATTCTCTGCTGAACAAGGCTCTTCAGATCCTGAGGGGACAGTCCGGACGCCAGCGTCTCACCAATTCCCAGACTGACAAACTGCTTTTTTTCCATCAGAATTCCCGTTGCAAAATCCTCCGTGATTGCTCCGGTGTAGAATCCTCCAATAGCCTGCAGTGCTTCTCGACTGATAACCGTATTGGAGCCTCCGTAAATTACGCTGTTGGTTCTGGTTCTCGCCACCTGAATATCCTTATAAAAATAATCCTGCTCATTCGGGATTCTCTGTTCAGAATACAGATTGAACTGAAATAAGTCAAGATTATAAAAACTCTGAGGGGATTGCACAAAACCAATCTTCACCTGCTCCTCCTGTGGAAGCCCCTCATTTTTCATTTCGGCATCCACCAGATACGGAATGGTTCTAAGCAGGAAATTGCTCCGTGGTATCATATCCGCGTCAAAGGTCACCACATAAGGAGAGCTGGAATGTGCCAGCCCATTATTCAGATTGCCCGCCTTTGCCCCCTCATGATCCTCCCGGTCCAGATAATTGACCTGCATCCTCTGTGCCAGTGCTTTCATCTCTGCACGATGTCCATCATCGCATACATAGATATGCACCTTCGCAGGGTCCGGATACTTCATTTTCTTACAGCCATGAATGGTCTTGTACAAAAGCTCCGTCGGCTCACTGTAGGTTGCAATAAAAACATCCACATCCGGGTATCTATCCTCCGGGATATTCTCCGGAAACGGATAATTCTCCACCGTGTACATATTGACATAGTGGACAAAAGCCTCGACCATACCGAGAACCTCCACGCCCAGAAGCGCCATACCCGTTACAATGGAAACAATTCCATATTCAAATGGTATGGTAAAGAAAAAACGCCACGCCAGATATACCACCGTAAAGAACATATTTAATAACAACCATAGCTTTCCCTTCCAGTCATGAAAAAAAGACTTTAAAAATATCCCTAATCCGATTTTTTTCTCCTTCATTTTATTTTCCCCTTCCCTTTTTACTCTCTATCCTTCTTCCTTAAAATAATTAAAAGCATCATTGTTGATATTATATGGATAGACTTCTATGACAATATAATCAAATTGATTATTTCTTACATAGCTTTCTATATCAACCTGATCAGAGGTTTCCAGTGACCATATCGCGTCCATCTCTGAAAACATAGGTGCTACAAATGTCATTATCGGTGAAAAATAAGAATCCCGTATTGCGAACATACTTGGTCCATCCTGATTATCCAGATTTACAATATGTTCATAAGTCCGCAATTCATCCAAATATAAAGCATATTGAGAGGAAGAATAAATATCCCCGCCTTTTAGCAATGCTTCTCTCGTAATAAGTACCTCACTGATATCACCATCACACTCTCTTAAATTCCCGTTTTCTTCCAGACATTGCCTGGAAAAACGCATCCGGTATTTAGGCCAGTATGCAGTAAAATCATCCATTCCGACGAAATTGCCCCCTGTCTTTCTTCCCATAGAGCCGCACATTCCCCGGTGATACGTCACCTTTTCAAAGTTATCCGGATTAAGCCAATAATCATCCGGATCCAGATTTTCTCCATAAAACTCATCTATGGAACGGATCAGTACTTTAGCCGCCTCAAACGCCGCCGGAGCTGTCCAGTGATGATCCGTCTTAAAAAAAGCCTCCTCGTAGGTAATGTCCTCATTCGGAATAAACTTGCGACAGTCTATAGTATTGATATCCAATCGATTCAGATAAAACAAAAGTTCATCTACTCTGCTGTTAGGATTGTTAACCGGCAGTCCCGTTGCAAACTCTGTCTCTCCCTCCACATATTTGCCTGCCGTCACCATAAATATTACTTTTGTTCCATAAGGCTTCACATAGTCCTGTAAACGTTTCACTCTTTGAGCATATTCAAACATCTGCGGATCTTCTTCCCGAAAAAAAGAAGCATAATGCAAAAAACCTTTTTTGTCCTTGATATCTGTAAAATTATTAAATTCATCCTTCCCAAGCAATACCTGCATGTAAGAATATAATTCAATAAAACTCATCCGCTCATACATTGAATTTACGATGGTACTGTCTAATTCCGTAATGATATGCCTGACCGGTTCTTTTTCCTTAATTTCATCCTCTACAAACACCGTCCATTCTTCTATGCCTTGATAACAGTTTATTCCCGAATAAATAAAGAGCGCCGCCAAAAACACTATGCAGAATATTCTCTTTTTCAGAATATAGTTCATATGCGTTCCCTCCTCTAAAAATTAAAGTAAATAAAGGGATTGTAGGTTCCGCTGGCCAGGTAGGATACAGATACCAGAAACAGAAGCAGCATCCCCACCGGATACAGTACCGTGCAGACCCTGTTGAGAAATGATTTCTGTTCCCGGTACATCATTTCATTCATCTTTCTGGCAAATGGCATTGAAAACAGGATTCCCAAAAATAAAAATACTCCATTCTCCCGAAGCAGCATCACAGCAGTGTCACTGTAAAACCCATTGTTGTTCAATCCATACATATTCATAAAAAATCGTCCCGCCTGATACAGATCGTCTGCCCGAAATACTACCCACAACATATTCACGATCATCAGCGTATAGAAGTGTTTGAGAAAATTACTTTTCATTTTCTTCGGATATTCAAAAAAACGTTCTGCCAGCTGAAAAACGAAATACATCAGTCCCCAGAAAATAAACGTCCAGTTTGCACCATGCCAGATACCCGTCAAAAGCCACACCACAAACATGTTCCGCACCATAAAATCCTGGTTTTTGACCCGGCTTCCACCCAGTGGAAAATAAACATATTCCCGGAACCAGTCCGTCAGGGATATATGCCAGCGTTTCCAGAAATCCGAAATCGATGTTGCTATGTACGAATAATTGAAATTTTCAGGGAATTTAAAACCAAAGCAGAGACCAAGTCCAATCGCCATATCGGAATACGCCGAAAAATCATAGTAGATCTGTAAGGAATACGCAATACTTCCAAGCCACGCAAGCATAGCAGGAATTGCCATTCTCTCCGTACCGATCGCTGACCACTGAAATACATTATCTGCAATTCCCGCAAAACAGTTTGCCAGGAGCACCTTCTTTCCAAGCCCCATCACGAAACGGCTGATTCCAATCGCCAGCATGTCAAAAGTCGTTTTTCGGTTACGGATCTGCTCCGAGACCACATTGTACTGGATAATCGGTCCGGCAATAAGCTGAGGGAAAAAGGCAATGTAAAGTCCCACATAAAAGGGGTTCTCAGCCTTAACCGTTCCCCGGTACACATCCACCACATAGGACATCGCCTGAAAGGTAAAAAAGGAAATACCGACTGGAAGTGCCAATTCTACCGGTTTCACACCAAAGGCTTCCGTATTCATGGTTTTCATCACAAAACCCAGATATTTAAAGATAAACAACGACAGGATATTGGACACAATAGAAAAGATCAGCAATCCCTTTTTCACCTTCTGGTTTGTCTGCTTCTCTAACACCAGTGCAGTCGCCGAATTAACCACAATTGAAGCGATCATCAGAAATACATAAACCGGCTCTCCCCATGCATAGAAAATAAGGCTTGCAATCAAAAGCAGCACATTTTGAATAAAACGTGAAAAAGAAAAACAGTAATATAATAGAAAGACTATTGGAAAAAAAACAAACAGAAAAACGACACTTGAAAATAACATCCCCTGATTCCCCTCTACTTGTGTCTGTTACAAAAATAGTAGATAATAAAAAAAACAATCAACAATACTGCCGTAGCGCGGATGGAATATATTACTATTGGTGTATTCCATGTTTCCAGAAAATACGTTTTGGGCATTACTGCATCACTTGGCACTATTGTGCTCATAATAGCTCACTCCTTTTTCAAGCTTCTACCCTTTGCGCAAAAGCATAACTGCCGGTACAAAAAACAAAATCATCACCAAGCATAAAAATAATTCTCTTCGATTTCCCAATGATGAATCAAAACACGTTGTTCGCTCCAATACTCTCAGTTCTGGTCCGATAAATTTACCATGCTTATGCAGATATACCTTAATGTTATAGATTTCCTGATCATAGTTATCATTAAATCGATCTATGACCATGCCATCTCTCTCATAGCTTTGGAGTATATAATTATGCCAGTTTTCACCGCTACCGTCCTCATAATCTGCAGCCCAGCGGTACCATTCTCTCTGTCTTGCACTGTTAATATAGGCAACCGTCTCATTGATCACAGCATTAATGTGTTCCTCATTCAATGTTCCATTTCGAAGCTTTGCATATCTTTCCTCCAGCTTCTTGACAAAACGGATGTCCAACGTCAGTCTGTCAAAAAAAGCTCTCTCCTGAAAGGCCAGTTTTTCCGGATCCATCTCCTCCACGGAATAATTGTTCATGGCCTGATCAAAATCCCAGACCGGTCCGATCTTCAATCGTTCTCCGGAATTTTTGTACATATAAGTGGAATGCAGACCCGCGTCGTAATTTCCGAAAAATTCATTGAACAGGAAATAATCTGCAAAGGAATCTACATCAATATACCTGTCATAATTTTTGAAAACGCTCTCATCCTCCGAATACAGTACCCTTTCAATTCTGGAAAAATCCTCTTCAATATATTTTTTAGCCTTGTCCGTCAGCTTGCCAGCCGTAGGATATTTGACTCCGATCCATTCCTCTGACAGCCCGTTCACACGTCTATAAGTATCCAGCATCGGGTCAAATGCCGTATACCGATCTCGCCTTACAATATAGCTTGTGTAGGCATTTTTCTGCTTATATTCATCGATCGCAATCCGGTTCTTATCCCTGCCGATACTCTCCATCATCAGACACAATCCCTGATAGATCAATTCGTCGTTCTTTTCAAAGATCACCTCACAGAACTGGCTGTCCGGTGTCATCTCATCTATTTCCGATGCAAGCCGGTATGCCAGATAATTGCGGATCATGCTTTTATCTGCCATACTTCCATTCAGGATCCAGCTATGATTTTCCCCCATACCGAGCACATCCAGATCATTGTCCGTACCATCCTCCTTGACAAATTTCATCAGGAATTGTTCCTTATCAAAATTATAGGAGGTGTGTCCTCTTTTCTTGATACGGATATTGCTCTCCAGAACCGGCTCATCGGAAATGCTGTTGTCAAAATTTCCACCATCAATGATCCGGATTTTCCCATCAATATAGGGATCAATCGTATCATCCACTGTTTCTGACGAATTTTTAAAGTCTTTATAATCTGCAAACTCCCCATC
The DNA here is from genome assembly GCA_934385475.1 of uncultured Lachnospiraceae bacterium. Taxonomy (GTDB): domain Bacteria; phylum Bacillota; class Clostridia; order Lachnospirales; family Lachnospiraceae; genus UBA3282. The sequence continues at coordinate 26,145 of CAKRPS010000001.1, forward strand.
CACCGTCACAATAACGATCGGCATGTTGCTGTGGAACCCCTCAAGCACGTGAAATTCATCATCCAGATACAGGAGAGGATCCTCCGTCGATGTGTCAGCCGGCAACGCAAAATAGGTACTCTTGTTCACTTCCTTATCACTATTATTCAGAATACCTCGAAGCGCGCAAAGTCCAGCCATCAACAACATACTCAGAAAACAGCAGCCCAGGAGAACTGTTTTTTTCCTTGTTTGCGACATCACAAGTTATATCCCCCTATTACTGATTGATCTCATCATCCTGCTTTACCACATTCACAGAGGATATCCCTTCCAGTGATGTCAGGTTCTTTACGAGCGGACCGTTTTTCTTTTCTGACCTTTTCAGCAGTTTGTCCGAGACTTCAAATATAAATTCGGCCGTTTCTGCCTGCACTGAACAGTTATGTACGCGGCATACCGCCTTTCCTTCAAACAGGGATTTCATATGGTTGTCTATCTCTTCCTCATGCTTATGATCGCTGTGAATGATGACAAGGATCCTCTCATTGTCCCTGATAAAGCCAAACAGGATCAGGAAAACAAATATAAATACAGAACCGATCGCTGCAATCAGGTAATCAGAAACGCCACAGCAGATTCCCACTGCAATCCCCCAGAAAATATACGCCGTATCCCGCGGGTCCTTGATCGCCGTACGGAAACGTACAATAGAAAGCGCACCGACCATACCAAGGGAAAGCGCTATGTTGTTGCCGATGACATTCATCACAAGTGTTGTGATCAGTGTCAGCATCACAAGCGACACATTGAACCTTTCACTGTAGATTGCCCCGGAATGGGATACCTTATAGGAAATGTAGATCAGACAGGCAAGAATTGCCGCCGCAATAAAATTGATAATGACATCCTGTAATGTCAGTCCTCCGGTCTCGTTGATCAAGCTGTCATAAATAATCTGTTTCAATCTTATCTCCTCCCCTTCTTGGAAATCATTCTGGCTCTACAGTATTTACTGTTTGAGCACCATATTTTATCTGCTGTCGCCAGTTCATTTTTGACAAATGTCATCAAAAAACCGTTATACTTTACCTCCAACGTCACGTCATTCGGTGAAGCAACCGGATAGAGTACAAGGTTTTCATCAAACAGATCATATCCTGCCTCGCTTGCCCGGATGTTACTGTCAAAGGTGATCCTTGTATCATTGTTGTCCAACATGAACGCAAACCGGTCATACTCTACAATGCATTTGGGGCGGTAGCATCTACACACCAGAAAGCCATACATCCAGCCGGCTAAGGGCTCTCCTCTCTTAAGCAGAAAGGAGTACTCTCCTTTTATCATCTGCACTGCCTCTTCCCTGTTCAGGCTCAGAGACCTTTTGCGTTGGGCTGTATCAGTCTTTTCTTTCAGCTCCAGCTTGATAATCTCAGCACCTGTATTGTAGGTCCGCAGACGCACCTTCTGCCTTTTCTCCAGACCGTTTACCTTATCTTCAAAATCGCCGTCAAATACCGTATCAAAATAAAGTGATCTTACCCGATATCCTATCGTTCCGTTATGTGGATCACCCTGCATCACAAACGAGAGCCGCTTCTTCAATCTGGCTGCCTCTGCCGGATGCAGAGAATATTTCAGTTCTTTCCTGCTCACATCTAACATGATAAGCTGCTCTCCTCTGCTGCCACTTTCTGCCCCTGTGCGCCAGGACGCTTCATCGCCATGATGTCATTGTAGGTTTTATATTTTATCTGCTTCTTTTGATTTTTATGCTGAAAAAATCCTCCTGCCAACGCCAGCACACCGCCTGCAATAGCCGCTGTCAGCGCATCCTGATAGATCCCAAAATATATCGTTGCCGAAAGCACGGCTCCTCCCAGAAATGCGGTAAACAGAAAACTGACTTTTAACATCTTCTGCTTGAACCGTAGCTTTCCGAGGATATAATCCGCAAGAATAAACACAAAGTATGCAATGCACACACCAAAGAAGGCAAAGGTCACACTCAGCAAAAGCTGCAACACCTTGTTTCCTGTCATCTTCTCCACCAGAAGATATCCGATATAGAGCATTGCCCCCGCAATTCCCATAAAACAGATCGTCTGGAAATACCTATATCCCTTGAAGCATAATAAAAGCCCCACAAGAACAAGAAGAATCGTCAAAGCAAAGATTAAAACTTCCTTGGAATAGACAAACTCTCCCTGCCACTCAGGGACATGCAAAATCACATTATTCACCGGCTCTCCCCCATCTATCATCCCATTTTATGTAATATTCTCTCCGCATAGAATATCACATTATTACACATAATTAATATCATACAATATAACGAACGAAAAAGGCAATGTTTTTTACATAAAAAGACACTTTTCAAAGTTGTTATCCTTGAAAAGTGTCTTTCACATTTCATCTTATCCGTATTTTCAGCCAATCAGCCAGTCGTACATCTCCTGATATTTCTGTGCGGAAACATGCCAGGAAAAATCTGCCGCCATGGCTCTGTCTATGATCTTGTTCCACTCTCTCTTCTTATCATAGTAAATATGTTCCGCATAGCGGATCGTTCCGAGCATCTCATGCGCATTGTAATTGGTAAAACTGAAACCGGTACCTGTACCCTCATACTCATTATATGGCTGTACCGTATCTTTTAGACCGCCAGTCTCACGCACGATCGGCACGGTTCCATAGCGCAACGACATAAGTTGGCTCAAACCGCACGGCTCAAACAGCGAGGGCATTAGAAAGGCATCACTCGCCGCATAGATTTTGTGGGAAAGCGGGTCGGAATAATAAATATTCGCTGCCACCTTTCCATGGTACTTCCAGTCAAAATGACGGAACATATTTTCATACCGTTCTTCGCCTGTTCCAAGAACCACAATCTGTACATTGTCCTGACACAGTTCATCCATAACATAAGCGATCAGGTCAAAGCCCTTCTGATCCGTCAGACGGGATACAATACCGATCAGCATTGCCTTATCATCCTGATGCAGTCCAACCTCTTCCTGAAGTGCTCTCTTGTTCTTGATCTTCTCTTTCCGGAAATTAACTGCATTATAAGGATGTTCAATATTCGGGTCTGTCTCCGGATTGAAATCATCATAATCGATTCCGTTGACAATTCCCCGTAGATCACCTGCCCTCGCACGGAGCAGTCCATCCAGCCCTTCCCCGTAGAAAGCCGTCTTGATCTCTTCGGCATAGGTATTGCTCACCGTTGTGATCGCATCTGCATATACCAGTCCACCCTTGAGCAGATTAGCGTCCTTATAAGCCTCCAGCTTATCTGACGTAAAATAATAGTCGGGAAGTCCCGTAATCTCCTTTACATCCTTCACACTCCACTTGCCCTGGAACTTCAGGTTGTGAATTGTCATAACGGTCTTAATGCCACGATAGAACTCTCCTCCCTGAAACCGCTCCTTCAGGTATACCGGAATCAGTCCGGTCTGCCAGTCATGGCAATGGATCACATCCGGTCTGAAATCAATAACCGGCAGAATGGATAACGCAGCCTTGCAGAAAAACGCATATTTCTCGATCTCAAACAGCGCATTGTCTCCATATGGTTTAAAGCCGTTAAAATAGCCTTCATTGTCAATAAAATAATACCGGACTCCGTCCACTTCCGCTTCCAGAATCCCCACATACTCTTCCTTCCAGTGGAAATCCATATAAAAGTGCGTTTTGTAGGTGAGTTTATCCTTCATTTCCTGTTTCATACAGGTATACTTGGGAAGAATCACCCTGACATCAAAATACTTCTTATCAATACACTTAGGCAGCGACCCCACTACATCTGCCAGACCACCCGTTTTAATAAATGGTACTCCCTCGGATGCAACAAACAAAATATTCTTCATGTATAGTCCTCCATGGTTCGACGCGGGCAAATAAAATATCCGTGCACCTTCTCGAAATTTAAATTCTTAATTCATAGTATACATTATTTTGCCTTCCAATAAAAGGATTATTTTCTGACTTTTCCTCCTGCCACACCCTCAGCAGCGCCTTTTAATTCCGGTACTGTAAACGGATCTTATCAGCGATAAGCGCAATAAATTCCGAATTGGTAGGTTTGCCTTTTCCTGTATTGATCGTATACCCGAAAAGACCATCTAACGTCTCCATCTTTCCTCTGGACCACGCCACCTCGATCGCATGCCGGATAGCCCTCTCCACACGGCTTGGCGTCGTCTGATATTTCTTGGCAATGGTCGGATACAGAACCTTTGTAATGGAGCCAAGCATTTCCACATCCTCCACCGACATCATAATGGCTTCGCGCAGATACTGATATCCCTTGATATGTGCCGGTACGCCGATTTCATGGATCATATCCGTAACATCCTTTTCCAGATCCCGCATAACCGGTATCTCCGTTCTGACAAGCATCCTGCTTTCCTGCACTGCCTGTCCTTCCCTTGTCTTTTTGTCTTCCTCGTTCCCTACGGTGATCATTATCTGAAATGACTTGTTTGCGTCTATCAGGCTTTGTACAATTCTGCTAACCTGTTTCTCATCCTGTACGGCTGTTACATTAACTGTTTCCATAGAAAATTCCTCCGTCAATTCCCCTTTTACTGATTTACATCAAGAGTATTATAACGAATTTGAACTCTCCTTGAAACCTTTAGGCATCGCCCGACAGATGATCTTACTTTTTCTTATTAACCCACACGGCAATTGCGCACACACCAACTGCAACTGCTGCCATTCCTATAAACCATGCTGTATTGATCATTCTTTCACCTCTTTTCTTCACATAACTACAAACTCTCTAACAACCGTACTCCTTTTCCTTTCAGGAACCGCACCAACAGACCGGAAAGCACCCCAAACAGGAGCAGGCACAGCACCAGAAAAATCTCGCTGCCTACCCTCGCCCCGAAAAGCAGATAAGAAAATCCAAGAGCCGTCACCATAAACCAGCCTCCGAAAATAATGACAAGCACATTGTAATTCTGCTTAACCGCTGCGGTCTCCGATGTCCACTCCAGATTCGGCTTCTTCAGATTCAGGGCAAGTCCCGTCGCATCACACAAAAATCCATAGATCAATGCTACCAGGCACAGCAATACCCCTCTTATCCATCCGGTTCCCAACACAATCCCAACACAGATGGCGCAGAATATCGCCGGAATTCCTGTCATGAGCATGTGAAGCTCCAGTTTGCCCTTCAAAATCTGCCAGCCGGATACCGGCAAGGACCTGGCTACCCACAGACTCTTGCCCTCCAACGTAATCGAAGGTACTGATATATCATTCATAGAAACTATCAGACAGATTCCCGCTGCAGCGATCACCGTCACAATATCCGCTGAAAGTTCCAGTTCTCCATATAAGACACCGCAGATCCACTCGCCTCTGACAAGGAATACAATTCCAAGTACGATCAGAAATACCGTTCCGAGTGCACAGTTTAACATGTAGGTCGGACTTGCCAGAAACCTTCGGAGCTCCTTTGTCAAAAGCGCCGCCTGTACGTTCTTTATCCGGATCTCCTTCTCACGGTAGCGTGCCCTCTTTCCCCGGTCAGAAGCCGTCGCCATCTTCAGGAAGCTTTTCTCCATAATACAAAATACAACACCGGTAAGCACAAGCAGCACTCCGGTCACCGCAAGGAGCGGCAGCACCTTTCCAACTGCAGCGCATCCGACAAAATACAGTATGGGCGCATTGCTCTCCACCATCTCCCCGGTCTCGATCGCACTCGCTGCGAGATCTCCAAGCATCTCGCTTGCCTGAAAATAAACTACATAATAGGCCGTCATAAAAGCCAGCGATACCACTACAGTAATCAGACTTTTATGTTTGAGCTTTTGATTAATCTTTGCTACGATCCATCCAAGTACACAGGATAAGATCAATACGACAAACGAAAGCAGGATCCCAAACCAAAGTGCACTGAGAATCCTCCCGATCGTAAGCTCAGCCAGATAAAAGTAGATGATCAGCGCCGGAAGATATACTACACCGCTGTACAACACTCCCATGAGATAGACTCCCGAAAGTCTGACCGTCAGAATATACTTAGAAGGAATCGGCAGTGACAAAAGAAGATCGTTGTCCTTTGCCTGATACAGGCTCGCAAAGGTGTTGAAGACGCTTCCGAAAGCGCCAAGTGCCACTGCGATAGACCCCATGATCAGAAAATACAGCCAGTCCATTCCCACAAAGATCATACCGCCAAGTTCATATGCCACATAGAGAAAAATTCCGCCCAGAACGACCAGCATCAGCAGACCGAACGCAACCATTGAAAAAACAGCCGCTGCCTTTGATTTTGCTTTGCCGGTTTTCTTATTCTGAAAAAAGCTCTGGTTAAGCTCCAGCATCTGTTTACGAAATAAGGCTTTTAACACGTCTTTTCCTCCAATTCCAGGAAGACATCCTCCAGCGTAGTATCTCCCTTCACTTCATCCATGGTTCCCGCTTTGACAAGTTCTCCCTTCTTGATGATCGCAACCTTATCACACAGCTTCTCCGCCACCTCCAACACATGGGTTGAGAAGAAGATCGCTCCTCCCTGTTCGCAGAACTCCCTCATAATCCCTTTCAGATGATGCGCCTCCTTCTGGTCAAGCCCCACAAACGGTTCATCCATGATGATGAGCTTTGGCTCATGTACCCAGGCAGATATGATCGCCAGCTTCTGTTTCATACCGTGGGAATAGGCAGATATCGGCTGCCCCAGATCATCGGTCAGCTCAAACAGCTGCGCATACTTTCTTATCCGTTCCTTTCTCTCCTGCGCTCCCACTCCGAAAATATCCGCAATAAAATTCAGATACTGGATACCGGTCATATAGTCATACAGATCCGGATTATCCGGAATATAGGCAATCTTCTTTTTGCAGGCGAGCGGATCTGTCTTTACGGAAATGCCATCCACCAGAATATCTCCTGTATCAAATTGCAAAATCCCGGCAACCGCCTTCAATGTTGTTGTCTTTCCGGCACCGTTATGTCCGATAAAGCCGTAAATTTCCCCTGCGCTTATGTGCAGGCTCAGGTCATTCACTGCAATCTTTTCTCCATATGTCTTTGTATAATTTTCTATTTTAAGCATTTTGTCACCTCTTTGTTTTGCAACTGTTCAGTACCTTCGCAGTTACTTTGTTTCTATCTGTCTTCACTGTTTTTGTGCCTGTTGCGATGTTGCTGTATCTTCCGGTTGATCTTGTCAGCCTCCTCTTTCTCCGATCTTATAAGGAAATGCTATCTGATATTAATTTAAAAAACAACGGTTTCAAGACAACCTGCATCTAATAAGGGATAAGATACAACGTACCTTGACACCCTAACTGTTTAATATTACAATGAGCCTACCAAAAAGAAAAGAGGTTTTTGTATGCTCCAGACACTTTATCAGGTATCGGAATATCGTGAAGATCGGGTCTATCCTGCCATTTGTCAGGCAATGGATGCCCTGCAGATTGCGCAGGATCTTCGCCCCGGGCTTAAAGTTGTCATCAAGCCTAATCTCGTGCTTGCCAAGAGCCCGGCTTTTCCTGTCACAACGCACCCCGTCGTAGTCAGTGCCGTAGTGCGTTTTCTGCGCGAGCATGGCGTGACAGACATCACGCTCGCCGAAAGCTCCGGCGGCCTTTATAATGCCGAACATATGAAAAATCTGTATAAGGTCTGCGGTATGACCTTTCTGGAACCTGATCTGCGGCTGAATATGGATTTCACCGCCAGAACTGTTCCCTGTCAGGAGGGTTTCAAAAACCACAGTTTTCATCTGATCACCCCGATTACAGAAGCCGATTACATCATCAACATCTGTAAGCTCAAGACACATGCGATGACCGGTTATTCGGGTGGCATCAAGAACCTTTTCGGAACCATACCCGGGCTTGAAAAGCCCCAGATGCACTACCGCTGGCCTGACCCGGAGGATTTCTCAAACATGCTTCTGGAGCTTGCCCAGACAGTGTCCCCACAGCTTACCATCATCGACGCCATTGATGCCATGGAAGGAAACGGCCCTACCGGTGGAACCGCCCATCCCCTTCACCTTCTGCTGGCTTCCCGTGATATGTATACGCAGGACTATTTTGCGGCAGGTCTGATGCAGCTTGATCCATCGGAGATCATTATGATCCGGCAGGCTCTTGAACGCGGTCTTGCCACACCGGAGCAGCTAACCCTTGTCGGAGATCCCATCCCCGGCAATCTGACTCCTTTTCAGAAACCAGACACCAAACGGCTCGACTTTTCCACCGCCCTGCCAGGCTTTTTGCAAAAGCCTTTTCTGTCCATCGCAGGACATCTCTTCAAGTCCTACCCGCAGCTCAATCCCTCAAAATGTGTAGGTTGCGGCAAATGTGCCGAAAGCTGCCCGGCCCATATTATCAGGCTCCGCAAAACAGCAGACGGCAAAAAACGTGCCGTATTTCGGAAGAAGGGCTGTATCTCCTGCTTCTGCTGCCAGGAGATGTGTCCGATGAAGGCCATTGAGGTCCGCAAAGCCCTGTAGCCCAACCTCAATGTCCCAGCATATTTTCAATAAAAATTCCGTATCCCCGTGTCGGATCATTGACCAGTACATGGGTGACAGCACCGACAAATTTGCCATTCTGGATAATCGGACTGCCACTCATTCCCTGGATGATCCCTCCCGTCAGCGTCAGCAGCTTTTCATCCTTTACCTGGATCACAAGCTCCCGGTTCACATTATTATGGTCTAAATGGATCTCCGTAATTTCCACATCATAAAATTCCGGTTCTCCTGTCACAGAGCAGATAATCTGTGCCGGTCCGGGACTGATCTCCTGTTTAAGGGCGATCGGGATTGGCTCATACAGACACTTTTCCTCCAATTCCTCATCGCAGATCCCAAAAATTCCCTCTGAGGTGTTCCTGGTAATCTCTCCGATCACATTGCTGCTGTCATACTCAATATAACCGGTCAGTTCTCCCGGTGTTCCATTCACTCCTCTGGTAATTCCCACAATCTCAGTCCGATACAGCGTTCCCTCTGCCAGATTCATGAGAATCGAGGTATCTATATCGTTGATCCCATGTCCGAGCGCACCAAAGTGGTGCTCTGCATCCTCGTAGGTCAAGGTACCGATACCCTGTGCATTATCCCGTATCCAGATACCCAGCTTCCACTCACTATTCTGATTCTGCTGTGCCGCTATCATCACATCCGAGATATCCTCATTTCTCTTGATGGTAAGCACCATATCCTTCCCTTCGGATTCTTCCACCAGACGGATAAACTGCTTTTTGCTCTCAATATCCGTTCCGTCTACCCGCAGGATATAGTCTCCCTTCTGCAAAATATATTTCGCAGGTGAGATTTTCTTCCCGGATTCACTCTCAAATTCCCCGGTTCCGACAACCAGAACGCCCTCGGTCTTTACATAGATTCCAATCGGCATCCCGGAAGGAATCAGCATTTTGTCTTTTATGACCTCTACATCTACATTTTTATAGGGAAGAACACCAAAGAGCCTGAGCTCCATCTGGTAATTGTCAATCTGACTGGCTCTGACCGTCACATCCCGCGAGAAATCCACATGAACGCTCTGTGAGACAACGTTTGTATACTCTTCAGAACCTTGCCTGTCCTTTTGGCTCTCTCCCCGTATGGCAGAGGCCTCTCTTGCCGGATCTCCTCCGTCAACTTTATAGATTTCCCCGGAAACCGGAACATGAAAATTCAGCTTCTGCTCCACACCGGCCCGTATTTTGATCGTAGATGGGATTTTATTCCAATAGGAATAGTATACGGCTGCGATCAGCGCGACAACTGCGCCAGCCAGAATCATGTATAACAACGCCCGGTATGTGTGTTCTTTTTCCTTACTCATCTCCAATGCTCTGCCCAATTTTTCACATTCCTCTCTAAAGCCTGCTCCCGCGAGCAAACTTTCTATTACAAAATCAAAAGGACATACAAAAGTATGTCCCTTCTAGTATGTGAAAAAAAGTACAATTTCATTTGCGTTTATTTTGATTTTCTTGCCAATTCTTTCATTTCACGCGCATTATTAAGTACATTTTCCGTAATGCTTGCACCTCCCAGCATTCTGGCAAGTTCTTCCACGCTCTCTTCCTCGGAAAGTCTGCGGATATCCGTGACCGCTCTACCGTCTACCACCTGTTTTTCTATGCAGAAATGCTGATCTGCCATCGCAGCGATCTGCGGCAGATGGGTAATACAGATCAGTTGGTGATTTCTTCCAAGAATCCCCATTTTTTCAGAGACCTTCCAGGCCGTCTTGCCGCTGATCCCGGTGTCAATCTCATCAAAAATCAATGTTTCAATCTGATCCTTGTCAGCAAGCACCGTCTTCAGCGCAAGCATGACTCTGGACAGTTCTCCTCCGCTCGCGACCTGCGCAAGCTCCTTCTTTTTTTCTCCCACATTCGTTGAGATCAGGAAAGTCACTCTGTCATAGCCTGTGGAAGACAGATGTTCTTCGGAAGCGTCCACCCGGATCTCAAATTCCGCATTCTGAAAATTCAGATCCAACAGCACATTTTTCATTTCTGCTGAAAGACGCTCTGCGCTTTTTTTCCGCATTGCAGATATCTCACCACACAGAGACAGAATATTTTTCTTTAATTCCCGCACCCGCTCCTCCAGCGTTGCACGGTAGCTGTCATAGTCCCGGAATTTATCCAGAAGTGCCTGTGCGTCTTTCTGATACTCCAGAATCTTTGTAACGGAATCTCCGTATTTGGATTTCAGATGATTGATCAGATCAAGCCGTTTTTCTGTCCTGTCAAAGAGCTCCTCATCAAAATCCATATCCGAAAGATAATCTGCCATCGCTCTATTGCAGTCGTTGAGAAGACTGTCAATATCCAGAAGCTGCCTCTCATACTCCTCTAACGTCTCATCATATGCAGATACCGTTTTCAGTTCCCGGAGTGCCCTTCCGACACCGGCTCCTGCTCCGGTCTCCTCGTAACCGCACAGTCCATGCACTACTGTCAGAGCTTCCCGTATCTTCTGTCCATTCACAAGCTTCCGGTACAGCTTTTCTGCTTCTTCATCCTCCCCACCCCTGAGGTCTGCCTCCTGAATCTCATTCCATTCAAATTCAGCTAACGCTGCCTCTCTCTTGCGGGTATCCTCGTCTACGGCACTCTCCTCCCACTCCCGCAGTGCCTTCTTATAGTCACTGTAGCACTCCTTCAAAAGTGCCCGTTTCTGCTCCATATCCCTGCCGGCATAGGCATCCAGAATCTCCTGTTGTTTTGCAGTCTGCAGCAGGGACTGATGCTCATGCTGTCCATGAATATCAATCAATATCTCTGCCAGCTGTTTCAGCTGTCTGGCCGTAACTGCCTCTCCGCAAACCTTGCACACATTGCGTGAGGGCATAATTTTTCTCTGTATGATAACCTGCCCGTCCTCGACCGGAAGGTCCAGCCTGCGGATCGCCTGCAGCTGTAACTCACTCTCCGGTTCAAAGATCAGCTCTACAAGGGCATACTCAGCCCCTTCCCGGATCAGTTCCTTGTCTGCCTTGGCTCCCAGAGCCAGATTGATCGATCCGATCAGAATCGATTTTCCTGCTCCGGTCTCTCCGGTCAGAATATTTAAGCCTTTTCCAAATATCACTTCCGTCTCATCGATCAACGCCAGATTTTTCACATGTAAACTCTGCAGCATCTTGTCACCTCATATGTATTCTCTCCGCGCAAACCTTTGCAAATACATATTGTTCCTATAACTCCTGTATCATTCTGTGCAGCATATCCCTGACCGCCTTTGCATCCTCCTGGCTTCGCATAGCCGCCATGATCGTGTTATCTCCCGCGATACAGCCGACGATCTCCGTCAGCTTCAGGGCATCGATCGCCGCAGCCACCGCCATAGCCATTCCGGACACGGTCTTCACCACCAGAAGATTCTGCGCTGTCTCCATCGAAATATATCCTTCCTTCAGAACCCGGATATACTTGTCACTGAGCTGTGCCTCCTCATGCCGGTATGCCACATATTTCTGCTTTCCGCTGCTCCCCGGAAACTTTGACAGCTTCAGTTCGCGGATATCCCTGGAAACCGTTGCCTGCGTAACCGGATAACCGGCCTCCCTCAATCTGTCTGCCAGTTCTTCCTGCGTCTCAATATCATATTCGTCAATCAGTTCGATGATCTTTGCATGTCTGTTCTTTTTCACTCTGCCACCTCATCTACTCACTCATTTTCTTATGCAGAACGGACAAAAAGCTTTCCGAATTTACTTTCAAAAAGCCTACTGTCCTGGATGCCTTTTTTATCTCGATACGGTCTCCTGTCCGCATCGTCTTTTTGTGGCTTCCGTCAAAGCTTGCCTCCACAGTCTGCGTACCGTTGTCACGTCCCTGCGGGATTTCTATGACAACCTCATCCTCCGGAGAAAGCACGATGCTTCGGGTATTAAGTGTATGCGGACAGATCGGTGTGAGCAGAAGCAGTCTTGCCTGAGGCTCTACGATCGGTCCACCCGCCGACATATTATATCCGGTGGAACCGGTCGGCGTTGCCACGATCATGCCGTCCGCACTGTAAGAGTTGAGAAACTGCCCATTCACAAAAATCCGCAAAGTCAGAATCTGCAGGGAACCGCATCTGGAGATCACGATATCATTGAGTGCAAAGTCCTGCCCCTCTGTCTCCTGCGCATCTGCATTTTCCCGGCAGATCCTGCCCTCCAGTACCATGCGTTCTTCCCTTTCACAGGAATCCTTGAGCAGTCTGTCCAGTATCTGCTCGACATTCTCCATATCGGCCTCTGCCAGATAACCCAACGTACCTAAGTTGATCCCAAGCAGTGGAATTTCCGTTTCAAAGGTATCTCTTGCCGCCTGTAAAAGTGTCCCATCTCCCCCGAGAACCAGAATGCAGCTATCAACCTCCGGCCGCAGTCTTCTGTTGTCACTTCCATCCTGCGCGGGCACAAAATAAGTCTCATCCACACAGACCGTCTCCGCTCCGTGCTCCTCCAGATACTTCTGTATTCTCTTCGTATGAATCCCCTGTGGATCTTTCATCCGATTGGTGATCAGAAAGAATTTATTCATTGGTCATTTTGCCTCGTCCAAAGCGCCATGCGCCTGTTTTACTATCTCTGAAATGCTGTCTTTAAAATCCTCATCCCATGATCTGCCGGTGCACCCCTCTATCTTTTCCGCAAGCTGCTTCTCGGCCTCTGCCTCCGTCCATTCAAGAACCTCCGCGTCAACACCTTCCTGCTTCTCCAGATAAACCAGATACTCTATATTGCCCTCCGGTCCCTTCACCGGTGAGTATGTCAGTCCGCACACCTGAAATCCAACCAAGGCCGCATAATCCACTACCTTGTGAATTACCTCCTCGTGAATCTCCGGTTCCCGGACAACTCCTTTCTTTCCAACCTTCTCTCTCCCCGCCTCAAACTGGGGCTTGATCAGACATACCATATGCCCTTTCTCTTTCAGAAGATTTCTTGCCGGTATCAGGATCTTGGTCAGCGAGATAAAGGAAACATCCACAGAAGCAAAATCGATCATTTCACCGATATCCTCATAGGTGACATAGCGGAAGTTTGTCTTTTCCATGCATACCACCCGCTCGTCCATACGCAGCTTCCACGCAAGCTGTCCATGTCCGACATCGACTGCAAAAACCTTGCTCGCACCGTTCTGCAGCATACAGTCCGTAAAGCCACCTGTCGAAGCGCCAATGTCCATACAGATACATCCCTGCAAGCTGATGGGAAAGGTGTCCATTGCCTTCTCCAGCTTGAGTCCGCCACGGCTGACATATTTCAGCGTACTTCCCTTTACCTCAAGCTGTTGTATCTTACTCTCGTCAAAGGTCGTTCCTGCCTTATCCTCCCTCTGTCCATTCACAAATACATTGCCAGTCATCAGGAGTGTTTTTGCTTTTTCGCGCGACTGTGCCAGTCCGCGTTTTACCAAAATAACATCTAATCGTTCTTTCATACTCTATTTTGCCGCCACCATGATATATCGCGTTATCACCTTCGCCGTGATGGAATCCGCATCCATTCCGATTTCCTGTTTCAAAAGATCTACATTTCCATGCTCCACATACTCATCCGGTATCCCGATGTTCAGCACACAGCACGGCACATCCAGTTCATCCACAAAGGCGCGGACCCGCTCTCCGAATCCACCGCTCAGAACATTTTCTTCCATTGTGACAATCAGCTTGTGCTCTTTGACTGCCTCCCGTATTGCCTCTTCATCGATCGGTTTGACAAACCGGGCATTGGTCAATGAGCAGGAATAGCCACGCTCCTTGAGCTGCCTTCTCACTTCCTCTGCAACCTTAACCATACTACCAACCGCTAACAGCAGGATATCCTCTTCCTCATAGATCGACTCACTTTTGCCATACTCTATCGGCATCCGGAAATCCTTCAGACCGTCATAGGCTTCCCCTCTGGGATAGCGGATGGCGATCGGAGCCTCAAAGTCCACCGCAAATTTCACCATATCAGACAGCTCCCATTTATTCTTGGGTGCCATAATGTGCATGTTCGGGATCGACGACAGATAAGAGAGATCGAAAATACCCTGATGTGTCTCCCCATCGCTTCCGACCAGTCCTGCCCGGTCTATCGCAAAGGTAACCGGAAGGTTCTGGATACAGACATCATGCAGGATCTGGTCATAGGCTCTTTGCAGGAAAGAAGAGTAGATCGCCACAATGGGCTTCATCCCTCCGGCTGCCAGACCCGCGGCAAAGGTTACCGCATGCTCCTCGGCAATGCCGACATCAAAAAAACGCTCCGGGTACATGTTCCGGAATCTTTTCAGTCCGGTACCGTCCGCCATAGCCGCCGTGATGGCAACCACCTGCTCATCTCTCTGTCCAAGCTTACACATAACGGTCGAAAAAATATCTGTATAATTTGCCTTGTTTCTCGGTTTACTGGGAATTCCGGTCTCAATGTCAAACGGCTCTGCCCCATGGAATCTGGCCGGATGCCTCTCTGCCGGTCCATAGCCACGCCCTTTTTGTGTGATGACATGTACCAGAACCGCACCTTTTATTTTCTTCGCCTCGCCGAGCATCCGCACCATCGCACGGATATCATGACCATCCACAGGCCCCAGATAGGTAACTCCCATATCCTCAAAGAACATCCCCGGCACAACCAGCTGTTTGAAGCTGCTCTTTGCACGCCGGATCTGTGAAACAACTTTGTCGCCATACTTGGACTTGCCATGCAGGGAGTTATAGACTCCCTCCTTCAACTCCAGATAGGTGTCCGCTGTACGGATGGAGTTCAGGTATTTGGACACTCCACCTACATTTTCTGAGATGGACATATTGTTGTCGTTGAGTACCACAATAAAATTGGTCTCCAGTCTGGAAGCATTGTTCAGCGCTTCATATGCCATTCCTCCGGTCATGGAACCATCTCCGATCACAGAGACGATGGTATTCTTTTTGCCCTGAATATCACGCGCTTTCACCATCCCCAGCCCGGCTGAGATCGATGTGGAGCTGTGTCCCGTATCAAAGCTGTCGCACGCACTTTCCTTGCGCTTGGGAAATCCGCTCATTCCTCCAAACTTACGCAGGGTCGCAAATCCCTCTCTCCGTCCTGTCAAAAGCTTATGGGTATAGGACTGGTGCCCCACATCCCAGATAATCTTATCCTCCGGCAGGTTGAGCGCCAGATGAAGCGCCATCGTCAACTCGACCGCTCCCAGATTGGAACCCAGATGTCCTCCTGTCACACTGATCGTGTGAATCAGGAAATCCCGGATTTCCTGTGCCAAAGCTGCATAATCCTTCTCGGATATTTTCTTTATGTCATTTTCCTGACGTATTTTATCTAACAGCATAGTATGCTCCTACTTTTCTCTGGAAATGAGCTGCACGATCAGTTCCTCCAGAAACTCATTTCTGTTTGTAAACGATGAGAGGATTTTCACAGCCTCCCGTGAAATCGCCTCAACCTGCGCCTTGGACTCCTCCAGGCCATGCATGGTGACATAGGTCAGCTTATGATTTTTCTCATCACTGCCGACCGCTTTTCCCAAAACCGCAAGGCTGCCTGTCACATCCAGTATATCATCCTGGATCTGGAACGCGATCCCGATATCCGAAGCACATTTTTCTATCTGGGTGATCTGGGACTCCTGCGCTCCTGCAAGAACTGCCCCGATCGTCATGGCACTCTCGATCAGAGCTGCCGTCTTATGCTCATGAATGAAAAGCAACTCCTCCTCCGTAACATTGTCTCCCTTTTCCTCTGCCTCCAGATCTGCACACTGTCCACCGATCATTCCGTAGATTCCCGCCTTTTTGGCAAGAATCTGCATGGCCTTTGTCATCCTCTGATAATCAGCGAGATCCTCCGCTTCGTCAAAGGCCCTTGCTGCTGTCTCAAAAGCATAATTGAGCAGCCCGTCACCGGCCAATACCGCCATACCTTCTCCATATACCACGTGAGTTGTTTTCCTGCCTCTGCGGTACTCGTCATTGTCCATTGCCGGCAGATCGTCATGTACCAGTGAGTAATTGTGGATCATCTCTATTGCCGCCATAAAGGCCTCAAGGCCCTTCACTTCTCCTCCGAACAGACTTGCAGTCTCTGCCATCAGGATCGGACGCAGTCTCTTTCCTCCGGCCAGGATCGAATAATTCATGGCTTCCAGCACCCTTTTCTGATATCCCTCCTCCACAGGAAGGTACCTGTTCAGAATATCCTCTGTCTCTTTGATCTTTGCGCTCAGTTTTTCATTAAAACTCATTAAGGTCACCCTCTTCATCTATTTTCATTACTTTCTTTTCCACTCCGTCGATCGCATCATTGCAATATTTCAACAGCTGCATCCCTTTGTGGTATTCCCGGAAGGAATCCTCCAACGTGATCTCATCATCCTCCAGATCGGCAATGATCTTCTCAATCTCTGTAAAAGCGTCCTCCAGTGACAATCCAGTCATATTTTCAGACGTTATCTGTTTCTGTTCTTCCATCACTTTCTCCTATCTTCCACGGGCCGGTCGAACAGATCTCTGCTTCCATACGCCCGTCTCTGACATAAATCTCCACCTTATCTCCCACTTTCACCTTCCGGGTCGAGGAAATGGTATTTCCCTTTTCATCTGCCACATAGGAATAGCCCTGGTTCAGCTTGTCAAGTGGTGAAAGCCCTCTCATCTGTTCGATCAGAAGTTCCAGCGTATGCCGCTTTCCGACCAGTGTACGTTGCATCAGCTCCTGCAGCCTATCCTCCATGGATACCAGCATCGTCCGTTTCATGCGTATCTGCCCGACAGGACTTACACTGCGGAGCCGCAGCGCATAATTTTCACACCTGCTCCGATAGACTGCGGTGATCCTTCTTTGCAAATGCTGCAAGGTATACGCATACTCCTCCATACGCTCTTTCAGCTTCTCCATATCACAGACCGCCAGCTCTGCTGCCGCCGAAGGTGTCGGAGCCCTCAGATCCGCCACATAATCTGCGATTGTCGTGTCCGTCTCATGGCCGACTGCTGAAATAATGGGAATTGCACAGTCAAAAATAGCCTGTGCAACAATCTCTTCATTGAAAGCCCACAGATCCTCTATGGAACCACCGCCTCTGCCAACAATAATCGTGTCAACGCCGTAATTCTCCAGTGCACGAATCCCCCTTACAATGCTTCCGGGAGCTTCCGTCCCCTGAACAATGGCAGGATATAATATGATCTGGATATACGGATTTCTTCTCTTGGCAATATTGATAATATCCCGCACTGCCGCTCCGGTAGGAGCCGTCACCACGCCCAATGTCGAAATATATCTCGGAATGGGCTGCTTGTACTCCTGTGCAAACATCCCTCGTTCCTCAAGCTCACGTTTCAGCTTCTCATACCGTTCATACAGCGCTCCGATTCCATCGCGTTCTACCTGTTTTACGTACAACTGATAGCGGCCATCCCGTTCATAGACATCCACTGTTCCGGTTGCCACGACCTGCTGTCCATCTTCCAGTCGAAATGCCAGATTTGCACGGCTGGATGCAAACATAACGCATGCTATGTTTCCTTTTGCATCCTTTAATGTAAAATAAATATGTCCAGAGGAATGATACTTGCAATTACTGACCTCTCCCTTGACAGACAGCGATTGCAGTACAAAATCCTGCGTGAACATATTTTTGATGTAAGAATTTATTTGTGCAACTGTATAGATATTCTGCTTTTTCATACTCTGTCTGCCATCCGGAATTATGCAAATTTGGCCAGCACCCCGTTGACGAAGGACGGTGAAGCATCCTGTCCGAATTTCTTGGCAAGCTCCACAGCCTCATTGATTGCAACTCCTGTAGGAACCGATTCGTCAAACAGGATCTCATACACGGCAAGCCGCAGGATGGTCAGGTCTACTTTGCTCATTCTGGCCGTATCCCACTTCTCTGTCTTTTCATTGAGTAGGGCATCAATTTCAGGCAGCTTTTCAGATATCTTCTGGAACTTTGCCTGGATATAGTCAGCGTCCTTGTCCTGTGCTGCATCCTCATCCTCAAAAAAAAGCTTTTCCTGCTCCGGCATATCTTCCGCGCTGTTAAATTCTACACGAAACAGCAGCTTAAAGATTTGCTCCCGTAGTTCTCTTCTGCTCATAATAACACCTATTTTGTATCTTTCTGTTAATTTTGTTTCGTAAAATTGATTCCTGCAATACGGATATTGACATCTGTCACTTCCAGCCCTGTCATATTTTCAATCGCGTTCTTCACCTTGCTCTGCACACGCTGACAGGTTGACGGAATATTGTAGCCATACTCCATGGAAATGCCCAGTTCAACCTTTACCTTCTTGTTGAACACTTCCACCTTAGCTCCCTTTGCCAGACTCTTAACTCCCACGCGGCTCAGGATTTCATTTGTCATATTGCCCGCCATGGCAGCCACACCTTCTACCTCTGTTGCTGCAAGTGCTGCGATCATCGCTACAACATCATCCGCAATCTTAACGCTTCCGATCTTCTCATCCTCTTGAAGTACATACGTGTTCTTGCCTAATTCCTGTTCCATATATCTCTCTCCCATTCCTGCTCTGTCGGTCTCCCGGCAGACACATATTATTCGAGTTCATTATTGAACTCAGTATATCAAAATTTCCTTTTCTTGCCTAGTCTAAATCCATCACAACCCAAAGCTCACAGCCAGAAACTCATACTGTACTGTTTATCATTCTCTGAATAGGAAACCGCCTCGTCAGTGAGCTGCAGGTAAGAAAAGATCTCCTGTCTTTCGATAAGGCTCTCCCGCATCTGCCTGTAAACCTCCGCATCTGCACATTTTAACGTGATATAGGTCTGCCCCTTATCATATGCATCTGCAAAAATGGACTGTAGCCTATCCTGATCCATCTGAGTAAAATAAACGCCCTCGCGCACATAATAATTGGCATCCATGGAAGTACATTCCGGCATGGCAACCACATTATCGATCCGGTGCGTTTTCTCCAGCTGCTGCGTTGTCACACACAGATAGTCATAATTGATCTCCGGAAGCCGTGCATCCGTCTGCTGATCTACCGCCTGATAAGATGCATCGCCCCATGTCACATCAACATAATAAAATTCCCCATCTATCCTGACAAGGTCCCATGCATGGCTCTCACCATGGATCACATTTCCAAGCACCAGCGTCGCATAGACATCCACCTGCCGGAGCAGATACTGCATGGCCTTCGCATACCCCTGACAGACCGATCTCCTGTCCAGAAAGACGGAACAGATATTCTGATTATCACCGACACTGCTGTCATATTCCGTATGGCAGATCAGATATTCATAAATATACTTTACCTTTTCGTATTCATCAGCCTGAGCCGGCATGTCCCGGAGACATTCCTCCACATACGCATCGATCTTTCTTTGCCTGTCCGCGATTTCTTTCTGCTCCATACTGTAGACACCGGTAAACGTAATCTTGCGCAGTGCACTTCCCAGTGTATACTCCGTGTATGTGTAACCCTCCACATAGAAAATTTCGGGGTGATCATTCATCACGCATTGAAAAACTCTGGATATTTCCTCTTTGTCGCAGCTGGACAGCCTGACATTTACGCGGTAATTTGTGAGAGCACCCCAGATTTCCCGGTACAGCCGCCGTTCTTCTTCATTCAGCATACTGTAGTCATAGCACTCTGCCTCCAGTTCGCGGACAAGTTCCTGCTCCTTTTCGATATCTTCCTCACGATAAAGAAGCTTCTCCTCCACAGTGTCGTAAATTCCTCCGGCCCCATTTTGCTCCTGCAGAAAATTTTCCTCTCTTAAGAAATTCTGTTCCTCTGCGTAATTCATACGCTCCCGAACCCAGAAGAGACAGCACGTAAGCGAAAGCATACAGATAAGAAGTATCCCTGTTTTTTTCATTATGATTCTCCTGCTCCCCAGATCCGCTCAGCCTGTCCATCCTGCCGTCAGCCGTTAGTTGTTTCCAAACTCTGACAGGACAAGGCCCGGATTTCTGTCCTCCGTCATGCCAATACTCCACTGGTTGACAAACAGCAATAAAGGCCTGTCCTTCAGGTCCTTTATCTTCTTCATATCAGAGGTTCCTGTCAGCTTATTCAGATCAATATCCTTGTTTTCAATCCATCTGATATATTCATACGGCAGGGTTTCCAGCTTGATCTCCACATTGTACTCATTCTCCAGACGATATTTAAGTACATCAAACTGCAAAACGCCGACAACACCGACAATGATCTCTTCCATTCCGGTATTGAACTCCTGAAAGATCTGAATAGCACCTTCCTGCGCGATCTGGGTAATTCCTTTCACAAACTGTTTCCGTTTCATGGTATCTATCTGACGTACTCTGGCAAAATGCTCCGGTGCAAAGGTAGGAATTCCTTCATACTGAAATTGCTCTTTGGGCATACAGATCGTATCCCCAATGGAAAAGATTCCCGGATCAAAGACACCGATGATGTCGCCTGCATATGCCTCACTCAGGATTTTTCTCTCATCTGCCATAATCTGCTGCGGCTGTGACAATCTCATAACCTTGCCGCTCTGCACATGTTTTACCTCTTCCCCCGCATCAAAGCGTCCGGAACAGATTCTCATAAAGGCAACACGGTCTCTGTGTGCCTTATTCATATTCGCCTGAATTTTGAAGACAAAGGCAGAGAAGTCATGCTCCACCGGATCGATCAATCCGATATCTGCCTTTCGCGGCAAAGGAGTGGTCGTCATTTTCAGGAAATGCTGCAAAAAGATCTCCACGCCAAAGTTCGTCAGCGCTGATCCGAAAAACACCGGTGTCAGCTCTCCTGCCTGTATCCGCTCCAGATCATAGCTGTCGCTTGCCCCATCCAGAAGCTCTATCTCATCGTTCAACTTCTCAAGGGCAGCCTGTCCGATATTCGCGTTCAAAAGTTCGGTATCCTCTGCCGCGATACGGGTAGCATGCCCTTCTTTGGTTCCCTTCTCCGTATCAGAATAGGTGATCACGCAGCGGCTCTCTCTCTCATAAACACCCTTGAAGCCCTTGCCGGAACCAATCGGCCAGTTGATCGGGCAGGTTGCTATTCCCAGTTCCTTCTCGATCTCATCCAACAGTTCAAAGGTATCGTTTGCATCCCTGTCCATCTTATTAATAAAGGTAAAGATCGGAATATGCCGCATGACACAGACTTTAAACAGCTTTCTCGTCTGTGCCTCAACACCCTTGGACGCATCAATGACCATGACCGCCGAATCGGCCGCCATCAGGGTTCTATAGGTATCCTCCGAGAAATCCTGATGTCCCGGTGTATCCAGAATGTTGATACAGAAGTTATCATATTCAAACTGCAGTACCGAGGATGTGACTGAGATACCTCTCTCCTTCTCAATCTCCATCCAGTCAGACACCGCATGTCTTGCCGTCGCCTTTCCCTTTACACTTCCCGCCAGATTGATCGCTCCTCCGTACAGAAGGAACTTCTCAGTCAGAGTCGTCTTACCGGCATCCGGGTGAGAGATAATGGCAAATGTCCTTCTTTTGTTAATTTCATCCGCAAACTTGCCCACGTTTTTATCCTCCAAAATATGTTTTAAAGCATTGATGTTCCGTCAAATGCCGGTTTAATACCAAAGTAATCAAGCACTGTCGCACCGATATCCGCAAAGGTCTCTCTGGTCCCGAGATTGCCGGGTGTAACCTTCGCACCATACATCAAAAACGGTGTATGCTCTCTGGAATGATCGGTTGATTCCTTATAGCCGGGATCACAGCCGTGGTCTGCCGTGATCATCAGAACATCCTCTTCCCGCAGCTTACCAATGATCTCCGGAAGCTTACTGTCAAAATAATGAAGCGCCTTTGCATAGCCGTCCACATCGTTCCGATGTCCGTAAAGCATGTCAAAATCCACAAGGTTTACAAAACAAAGCCCTTCAAAATCCTGATCCAGATAGGACAGTGTCATCTCAATTCCTTCTTCATTCCCCTTGGTATATACAAAATCCGTAATTCCGCGTCCCGCAAAAATATCCTTGATCTTGCCCACGGAAATAACTGCCTTTCCATTCTCTTTCAACTGGTCAAGCATGGTTGTTGCCGGCGGCTCCAGTGAAAAGTCGTGACGCTTTGGTGTTCTTGTATAGTTACCATCCGCTCCGATAAAGGGTCTTGCAATGACTCTGCCAACACCATGCTCTCCCTGCAGGATCTTTCTTGCAATACGGCAGTATTCATACAGGGTTTCTACCGGAACAACGTCCTCGTGAGCCGCGATCTGAAATACACTGTCGGCAGACGTATATATGATCACCTTGCCTGTCTTAACGTGCTCATCTCCATAGTCCTTGATCACCTCTGTACCGGAATACGGTTTGTTGCACAGAACTCCTCTTCCCGTTGCCTCGCTGAAAGCCTTCAGCACATCCTCCGGGAATCCGTTCGGATAGGTCGGAAGCGGTTTCTTCGACAACACTCCCGCAATCTCCCAATGCCCTATGGTCGTATCCTTCCCTCTGGATGCCTCTTTCATACGCGCGATCCTTGCTGTAGGGTTTGCCACGGGATTCCCGAAATCCACTCCATCCATGTTGAACAGTCCCATCTGTGTCATGTTCGGCATGGAAAACTCAGGGCTGGCGAAAACGGAGCGCAGCGTGCTGGTTCCCTTGTCACCATAATCGGCTGCATCCTCCATCTCCCCAATACCAAAGCTATCTAAAACAATCAAAAAAACTCTTTTCATCCTTTGCCTCCATCACTATTTCATACTATCTTCGCATTTCAGCTATTTTTACTCATACTTTGTTATCATAACATAAAATGTACGAGATTGCACCTAATTTGCATCAACTGTACTGATAATGATCGCATCTGCGCTGACACCGGTTTTACGGATCACGATATCCTCGATCTGTGCCCTCTGGGCCTCGGTCAGTTCGGAAGTATTTACGACAACATCCACGCTTCCACCATCGATACTGACAATGGCATCATCAAAGCCTTTTGCCTCAAGCAGAATCTCTGCCGCAGTCTCCTTCTCAGCCACATCCGTCATGGAGATCATATTGTTTACCGCCTCCTGCTTCTGCGTCTCACTGATATTGGCGTTGTTGATGATCTCTAACAGAGTCTCCTTGTTCTGTGCCCTTGTCTGCTCCTTCTCGAGTTTGGCTCCCGAAAGAACTGTGGAAGATCCTGCAGAGGTGAATACTGCTTCTCCCGGTACCTCCGTCAGCTGTTCTTCTCCCAATGCTTCCATCAAAGCATCATCTGCCGTGCTGTCAGAGACAACCGTCACGTCGGTATCCAGACTTTCGATATCCCCTTTTGCCTCTTCCATATCCTCATCCGAAATATCCAGAAGTGCCGTGTCTGTGACCTCATCCATTTGGATGTTACCGAAATCATCTGTCGAAATCTCACCGTTTACACTCATGATGTCCTCATCTGTTACCTTGGTTCCCGCAAAATTCAGGTACCCCGCCACCGCAATCATAATCGCAAGTGCCGTAATCATCATCTGGTTCTTTTTAATCATATTTTTCAATTTTTTCTCCCCTTCACTGATTGATGTTTTTCATCTTTACTACTCTAATCTTATTCACATCCAAATTAAATAATACCTGCACCGATGCAATTATCTCCTGTTTTACCAAAGAATTGTCCGCCCCCTGTGCGACAACCACAACCCCCTCTACAACCGGTGCAGTCGTCTTCACGACATAGGGTACATTCTGCCCGGCAGCATCCGGAGCAAATACTGTCTTGCCATCCTCCTTTTGCTCCATAACCGATCTGGTTCCCCCTGTTGAATCCCGCTCCACCGTGTCCGAGCTTTCCTCCACCTTGTCCTTCTCGACCACCCGGCTCTCTGTCTCTCTCAGTGTGATCAACACCCGCACCTTCCCGGCTCCCTCAATGCAGGACAGTGTTTCCTCCAGACGTTTCTCCCAATCATCCGCATACTCTTCTCCACGATCCATCCGTACTTCCTCTTTCCTCAAGCCCGCCGTCACTGTCTCATCTGTTACCGGCAGCTTTTTGTCATCCTTCACCGGCAGCGCAATGACACAGAGCAGAATTCCTGTCAGCACCAGGATCAGACATTGATCCTTTCTGATCTTTTTATGCCGTAAAAGTTCCTCCAGACGCTCTCCCCATTTCATTTTCCGATCATCACCTCCACACAGGTTTCTTCTATTTCAAGTTCTGCCGCGATCTCTTCCCGAAGTTTCCGGGCCTCCTGCTCCTCTGAGACACTTTCGGAATCCTCTGAGATACTGACACAGACCGGGGCGATCTTTATCCCCTGCTCCTCCCTGCCGACCTCGACTGCCAGAGCCATTTTACAGCTACCATCATCCTCTTCCTGCATTTTTGTTTCCACTCCTGTTACCAAGTATCCGTTTTCTTTGGCTATATTATTAATTTTTAATTTAATTTCTTTTTCTGCATATTTAAAATAACGGGATTCCTGCATGGCTTGCAGCTCCGCCAGCTCTTTTCCATTTCCCATAATATTCTCTGCCTCCGTGAAGAGTTCTCCGGGCACAAGATCCTCCAACAGATTTTCGCCCCCGGAAAACGGCTGTATCAACATAGCCAGAATTATAACACCTGTAATTAATTTGATATACTTCTCATAACGTTTATCCGGCACCAGATGTATCATCACCTGTGCAGCTATCATAAAAATACCTATCTTCCGAATGATCTCTATGAACCTCATAACATTTCCCAACCCATTTCAATCTTCTTCTAACCGATTCCATGATTGGTTGCCGCCGCGATAATCGCTATCTGCACTATAAAAATACCGGCCGATGCCAGAGCTGTCCTGAGAAGAAGAAAGCTGCCATTTCCAATACGGTTTGCACAGTTCGTCATCCGTTTATCACTTACAACACTGATCAGTGCTGTTCCAAGCTTGACCGCCCCAACAAGCAACACCAGCTTCACAATCGGTATAAAGCATATAAAAAGCAATGTTAAGGTAATGTAGATTCCGATACTGTTCTTGATCAGAACCGCTGAGCCTACTACAAGCTTCAACATCCCCTCTGTCAGATTACCGATTCCGGGTATCGCCGCAGCTGCCTTCTGCATTGCCACCGTCTGCAAAGAATCAATAGCAGGTGATATCATTGCCTGTAATACACTGAAACCCGAAACCGTACCTATTGTTATCTTAATACAGCCACCAATTCCCTTCTCCAACAGTTCCAGAAGAAATGCCAGTTTCTCTTCCATCCACACTCCATTGATAACCGCCAGTAAAATATAGGTGGAAACTGCCGGAAGAACAATATGTAGAAACCCTCCCTGAATCAAAACAGTAAGAACCGTAAGCCACTGATAATATGCCCCCGCGGTTGCAAGTCCAGACGCACTTCCAACTGCAATCATGTAAGTTGGAATAAACAGCTTCATAAAAGAGGTAACATCCGTAAGAATCCCCTTTGCAATGGCAAGTGTCTGAACATAAGATTTCAGCAAAAGCGTCACAAACAAAAGATAAACCATAAAGAACGCGATATCGGAGACCTGATGGTTCTGAAAAAGATCTGCAAAATCCGTGAGAAGAGCTGCCAGAATTCCCAGAATCAAAATACTGATAAAAATTCCTCTGATCTCCGAGCCCTGCGTTAAAAAAGCATCTGTTATCATACCTCCCATCTGTCTGATGGCTCCCCAGATATCTCCCTGCATGATCAGCTCCAGCACGGCTGTTCCATCAAAATGAATTTCCGGAAACAGCTTCTCCAGTTCTCCGTTAACCGTATCCAGATTCATCTCCTCCAAAAGCTGCCCTGTCAGCGTCACTGCTTTTCCTCACCTCTTTTCTTCTTTCTTACCCAAGTTCCCTGATACACTCCAGCAATGCAAACAATACCGGCATACCTGTCCACAAAACATATAATTTTCCGAGCATTTCAACTTGTCCTGCTATACCGCCATAGCCCGCATCCTTACAGATTCCCGCACACAATTCGCACGCATAAGTCGCTCCTACTGCCTTCAAAAGCAACACAAGATACAATTCCTCTCCCGGAAAATATCCCTGTATTTTTTCAATAACACTCATTATTCCAGAAAAAAAATTTACCGCCGCTCCGGCAAGCACCAGACATACCGCCACTGCCAGATAGATTCCGTACTCCGGCTTACAGCTCTTGACAACTCCTATTAAAAGAACACATGTAATTGTCAGAAGACATATCCTGATAATCTCCATATCCGCTCCCACATCTCCCCATACACCCTACAGACTGAACATTTCCTGTACCATCACAAAAAGATCATAGATATACGGAACCAGCCATGTCAGTACAAGGATCAGTCCTGCAAGGCTGATCAGAAACGCGTGTTCCTCCCGCCCGCTGTGCTTCAGAACCTGATTCAGGATTGTCACCAATATCCCTACCGCTGCAATTTTGAAAATAAGACTTACGCCCATTTTGCCCCCTTATGTATTCCTATAATAAGATCACCACCACAAAAACCCCTGCCAGTACACTCAGGCTGAAAATCACTCTCACCTTACCATCGTAGCCTTCCTCTGCCTGTCTCAGCCTTCTCTCAAGCAATTCCCGAAACTGGACAATGCTTTCAGCCTGGATGCATTCCTCCTGCATGCCAAGATACTCCGGAATATCCAGCAGGATCTTCTTTTCATCCTCCCGCAGAGGCACATCACAAAAGCATTCCCGCATGGCCTCTTCCCAGATTTCCGCAATACTTCTTCCCTGTCTTCCAAGCATTTCCTCCCGGATCTGCCAGAAGCTTTTCCGATAGGGTTCTTCCACGCAGGTCGAGAGCACTTCGCAGATTTCCGGGATTGTTCTTTTGCCATAGCTCATTTCATCCTGTATCCGCTTCACAATACGCAGGACCTCCCGCAGATGCCTGATCCGGAGCTGCTCCGTCCGGATTCTGGCACATCCCAGGCCAAAACATCCTCCCAGCACGCACATTACGCCCGTTATTTTTAACATTTTCTGCCCTCTTTGTCATAGATTCCTTCAACCACACACTTTTTATCTCTTCTGGTGAGAATAATATACCGTTCAAACGTCTTTTCCCGAAACAATGGCTCCATGTATTTCTTTGCCAGTATCTCCTCCATCGTGGAGCCATGGATGGTTGCAAGCAGACGGCACCCACACCCACTTGCCAGTTGAAGCGCATTGATCTCTTCCACACTTCCCAGTTCGTCCACTGCCAGCACGTCCGGTGCCATAGACCGGATCAGCAGCATCATTCCATCAATTTTTGGACACGCATCCAGCAGATCCGTCCGAATCCCCAGATCATTCTGTGCCACTCCCATATAACTTCCCCCAAGCTCTGACCGCTCGTCCACCACACTCACATTCTGCCCTTCCCCGAAAGCATTTCCATTAGATACATTACGGATCAGATCCCGCAGCATTGTCGTCTTGCCGCAGCCGGGCGGTGACAAGATCAGGGTGTTTAACAATCTTCCCTGCCTGTACAATTCCGGCAACAGAGGATCCGAAACGCCCCTTATCTCATGCGCGATCCGGACATTCATACAGCGGATATACTTCATATTCCGGACACTTCCGTCCTTCTCCAGAATCATCTGGCCCGCCAGCCCTACCCGGTGTCCCCCCGGTATCGTCAGGTACCCTCTCTTTATCTCATCAGAGAAAGCGTACAGAGAAAACTGACAGATCTGTTCCAGAATCTGTTCCAATTCCCTGCCGGTGTAGCACATTCCCTTCTCCGCTGTCTGTATCAGTTCCCCGGAATCACTGACAAAAGACTCCTGCCCATCGATCCAGACGGCAACCGGTTTGTCTGCCCGGATGCGGATTTCCTGCATTTTGTCTGCGTACCTCATCACCCTCTGCCACTGCATTCTCATGGTTCCCGGGAATATCTGCATGATCTCGTCCTGCTTCATTTTCTCTTCCCTCTTTCTGTCCGGACATCCCTTATCTCAATATATGAACCTTTGTCCAAGTTATGCCTTTCTTTTTTCATCATATCAATGTGACACACAAAAATCGCCCAGACCATAAGGTCTGAGCGATTTTTAATATCAACCATTTTTTATTTGGAAAGCAATATTCTGTCGTTATCCAGTTTCTTTCCTGCCCGCATACTGAACTGTGAAAGGAGGTCATCCACCGTGAGGTGACTCCGTTCCTCTCCCTTGACATCCAGCACGATATGGCCCGCATCCATCATCAGGGTACGGTTTCCAAGCTCCAGCGCCTGGTGCATATTGTGGGTTACCATCAGACAGGTAATCTTTCTCTCACTGATAATCCTTTTGGTGAGCTCCAGCACCTTTTCTGCTGTCGCCGGGTCCAGCGCTGCCGTATGTTCATCTAACAGCAATATCTTCGGTGTCACCATCGTTGCCATCAGGAGCGTCAAAGCCTGTCGTTGTCCACCGGAAAGCAGGCCGACCGGCTGTTTCATCCGGTCTTCCAGCCCCATGTTAAGCAGGGACAGGTGTTCCCGGAAAAGCTGTTTCTCTTTCGCGCTGATCCGGCTGAAATAAGCGTGTCTCGACGTGGAGGCTCTCAGATAGGCAAGTGCCATATTCTCTTCGATCGTCATATGCGGGGCCGTGCCTTTCAGCGGGTCCTGAAAAAGGTGTCCGATCTCCTTACTTCTGATATGCTCTCTTCGATAGGTTATATTTTCTCCTGCAAGGATAATCTGCCCCTCATCCACGTAAAAGCTGCCGGTGATGGCATTAAAGAGGGTACTTTTTCCCGCTCCGTTACTTCCTACGATAGTTGCAAAATCTCCATCTGCCAGTTCCAGGCTGATATGTTCCAGCGCTTTTTTTTCATTGACCGTTCCGGGATTGAACGTCTTGGAAACATCTTTAATACTCAGCATGACTTTTCACCATCCCTTCCGGCCTTCTTCTCCAATGCTCTTCTGGTTTTATAAAATCCGGCTTTACTTTTCAGATAAGGAGCCGCAATCGCAAGTGCCACGATCAAGGCAGAAACCAGCTTCAGACATTCTGCCGGCACTTTCATACGAAGTGCGATCGCGACAATAAACCGATACAGGCAGCTTCCCAGAATTACACCGATCACTCTTTTAAACATGCCACCCTTGCCGATGATCGTCTCTCCGATGATCAGGCTGGCAAGTGCAATTGTCACCATTCCGGTTCCCAGATTGATATCACAGGATTTCTGATACTGCGCAAGCAATGCCCCTGAAAGTGCTGTGAGGGAATTGGCCACACACAATCCGACTGTGATGGTGAATGCCGGATTGATGCTTGAGGCCTTTACCATATGTTCGTTATCACCGGTCGCGCGGACCGACAGACCAAGTCTCGTGTTCAGAAACCATGCCAGTACCACACCAAGCAGCAGAACAATGGCTACCACAATGACAATCTTATACCAGTTTGTATACCATGGTGCGTCTATCAGGCCCTTTGCCATGCTGAAGATGGTGTCACAGGCAAACAGATTCACATTGGATGAAAAACCCATAACCATGATATTGATGGTATAAAGCCCTGTATTGACAATGATACCTGCCAGAATAGACGGTACTCCCATCCGCGTCTGTAAAAAGGCTGTGATAAATCCGGAACCTACTCCGGCAGCCATCGCCGCCGGAAAGGCCAGAAACGGATGTCCTGCTATCGTGACCATCGCTCCCACCGCACAGCCAAGCGTAAAGCAGCCATCCGTGGAAAGATCCGCTATATTCAAAATACTAAAGGAGATAAAGAGTGCAAGTGCAACCAGGGAATAAATACATCCTAATTCTAACGCACTCTGAACAATGGATAATGTAAATAGGGAACTCATAAAAGCCTCTCTTCTTATCTTATACTTAATTATTCAAAATTCTCTGCTGTGACGATTTCCTTCACTTCAGCACACATATCAGCAAACATGCTGTAGTCAAGTCCGATTGCTTCGGCAGTCTCAGTATTCACTGTTGCAATACCGTTATCCAGTGTCACTACCGGTGTACTTGCCGGATCAGCATTCTCTGTCAGAATGGAAACAACCATATCTGCTGTAGCTGTACCAAGCTCTACATAATTTACACCGAATCCAAGAAATGCACCATTCAGAGCGAAGGAATCAGCACCTGCATAATGTGGGATACCTGCATCTGTAAACTTCTCATAAATTGCAAGCTCTGCTGTCATAACTGTATTGTCGGTGGGTGTAAATACTGCTTCTACACCGTCTGCCACAAGTGCATCTGCTGCAAGAGCGATCTCATCATTGGTAGTTCCTGTCTTTTCTACAACCTCTACCCCTTTTGCCTCGCAGTATGCCTTTGCTGCCTCAATAGGAGCTTTGGAAGAGTCCTCACTCTTATTATACAGAAGACCGACTTTCTTGATCTCCGGGTTTGCTGCAAAGATCAGATCCATAACAGCATCTGTGTTCAGTGCATCAGAGGTTCCTGTGATATTGGAACCGGGAGCGTCCATGCTCGCTACCAGACCTGCTCCTACCGGATCGGAAACTGCGGAGAATACAACCGGAATCTGGTTATCTTCGGTAGCATTCTGCATGATCATCGCGGTTGGTGTTGCAATGGGAACGATCACGTCTACACCGGATGCCACAAGTTCTGTTGCGATCTGGTTCAGTGTCGTGGAATCTGCCTGTCCGTTGTAGGTATAGTCTGCATAGTCAAAGGTTACTCCAAGTTCTGCTCCCTTAGCGTCCAGTTCAGCCTCAATTGCACTCTCGATCTGATTAAGGGACGCGTCA
Organism: uncultured Lachnospiraceae bacterium; assembly: GCA_934385475.1. Taxonomy (GTDB): domain Bacteria; phylum Bacillota; class Clostridia; order Lachnospirales; family Lachnospiraceae; genus UBA3282. The sequence continues at coordinate 57,317 of CAKRPS010000001.1, forward strand.
TCAACATACTGTACGATACCAACCTTATATGTGGCACCATCCTGCGTAGCACTCTCTGCTTCCGCATCGGCATCCTCAGTATTCTCTGCCTGGGTATCTGCCTCCTGCGCTGTATCCTCCGCAGCCTCTGTCTCCTGCTGTGTATCCGCACTTCCTGCGGTCTCCTGTGTTGTTCCACATCCAGCCAGCATAGCTGCTCCAAAAACTGCTGTCATAAATACTGCTGCTACTTTCTTTTTCATAATTTTTTCCTCCTCTTTCTGTTGTGCTGTTTTGCACAAGAAAAGAATCCTTGCAAGTGAATACACGATAACATTTTCCTGTTACACAAAAAACCGTCCCAAGCAAATGCTTGAGACGGTAATAAACTGAATTATTATCGCGGTACCACTCAACTTGACTCTGCATCAGATGCAGATATCCGCTTTCTCATATACAAATCTATATATGCCGCCTGGATAACGGGTGCGGTTCCCGCTGATGCCTACTATTCTGTATGAATTTCGGATCAGCCTCGAAAGTCCATTCAAAACAGCTGCTGTGCCGCTTCCCACCATTCGCGGCTCTCTGAACCAGTCTCCCTGTTCCTACTACTCTTTCTCAACGGTTTCTTCTCTTAAGCTGTTTTTACTTTAGATCATATTTTCTGAAATGTCAAGCATAATTTTGCATTAAATAATTTGAATTAATCTGTCAAACAGTATACAATATAAGTATCAATAAGTAGCAATTCAACCTGAATATATCAGACAACTTGCTTAGAAATGGAGAATTTTATGAAATTTGATATGCACTGTCACACCAAAGAGGGGTCTCCCGACGGAAAGCTTCCTCTTCTGGAAAACATAGAAATTCTGAAAAGAAAAGGGTATCAGGGAATGTTGATCACCGATCACAATTCCTACCGCGCTTACCGCTACTATCAGAAGCTGCGTCAAAAGCCGGACAACTTTGTTGTGCTGAAGGGAATTGAATATGACACCATCGATGCCGGACACATCCTGATCATCATGCCTGACAATGTCAAGCTGCCCCTTCTGGAGCTTCGTGGTCTCCCGGTTCTTTTGCTGATCGAGATCGTCCATCATTATGGAGGAATTCTTGGCCCGGCTCATCCATGCGGCGAAAAATTTTTAAGTATCCGTAACACGTTGCGCGGCCAAAAGGGACATTTCATCTACTCTAAGTTTGATTTCATTGAGGGCTATAACGCCTGCGAAGATGCCGACTCCAACAATCGTGCCATGACGCTCGCTGCCCATTATCATCTTCCCTGTTTCGGTGGAAGTGATTCTCACAAGGCAGACTGCGCCGGACTGGGCTACACCATCTTCCAGAATCAGATCCATACTGAAACAGACCTGATCAACTATGTCCGCTCCCACCGTCCAACCAGAGTCGGTGGCAGACATTATGAGCACACCACCAAAGCAAAGCTGGGACGAGCCAACAATATTCTTGTATATTCCTTCTGGGTATACAACAGGTTCCTTGCTCTTTTCAAACGCAAAGCAAGGAACCTGGAACTGGTTGAAAACAATATTATAGACTCACTTCGTAAATCACAGAAAAAGAAACAGACTAAGCGTCATTATATTACTCTGACCGACGACTGACTGCATTTTTCAATTCCTCAAAGGCATCCTTGAACTTTCTGGATGCCATTGAGGGGTTGTTACGGATCATATCCCTCTTATAGAAATCCAACAGGTTCCTGTAATTTTTCCTTCCGTCCATATACAGATTGAATCTCGCGCGCAGATCTGCGATCTCCTCCTTGACTGCTTCACTGTACTCCATAGGCTTGCTCTGGATCGTCTCTTTGATACCGTTAAATTTCTGCTCCAGGCTGGAAGAAAGTTCTGCCATGCGAAGCTCCCTCTCCTGTTTCTTCTGCTCTTTTTCCTCATTGTTAAAGGCAATAATGATATCCAGACGGTGCTGCATACGCTCCATCTCTTCTCTCGCCCTTTCGATCTTGACAAGGATATCCCGCAGGTCCATGGCTGCCTTGAAGGAAAGCGTAAAGTCCACCACAATATAAATTGTCAGAATACAGGTCACCACAGTCAGCACGGTCCCCGGAATCGACAGGACAAAATGCTCTATCGGCTTATGGATCACCTTGGTCATCAGGATGGTAAGAAATCCCCACGCAAGCGAAGATCCCAGACAGATATGTCCCTGAAAGTTAAACTTATTTTTGGAATAATCCCAGTAACGCACCTTAAAAAGTGCTTCCATTGTCACTCCCGTAACATATTCAAGTGCCGTTGCCCCGATCACTCCGGCGATATAGGTCAGCAGAACATTGTCCTGAAAAGGCATGGAAACCACCAGCATCATGATGCCGCCGCTTCCGTAAAGAGGCAGAAACGGGCCTCTCATAAATCCTCTGTTGACCAGCTTTCTTGACTTTATGGAAACATAGGTGGATTCAAAGCACCAGCCAAAAAAGCAGTAGAAATAAAAGAAAAATAACCACTGTATAAATGTATAATGCAGCATAACCTTTCTCCCTCCTGCGGCAGCAACCGCTACCGGTATATTTTGGCAAGCACCCTCAGCTTTCCTTTACGTGTCTCACCTTGTTCCCCCTCATAGCAAAACCGGCCAAAGCCCCTTGCGGTGACCGTGTCGCCCTGCCTGAGGGAATAACTGTTGTTCTCTGTCATTCTTCCATTCACGAAAACTCTTCCTGCCCGGAAAAGCTCAAGACTTGTACTCCTTGGAATATTGTACAGTTTGGATATCACTCCATCAATCCTTGGCGAGGAGACCGAAACCGAAACGTCCTCCATTTTGGGGCTGGCAAGCTCGTCTGGAACCTCCGTAATGTGACATTTCACATGTGTATGGCGCACCTGATCCAGATTGTCCACAATGTAGGGCGCGATCGACTCCACACAGAAGACATATGCCGCCTTCTCTTCAACCAGAATGTCTCCTACCATCTCACGCTCAATCCCAAGATTCATCACAGCCCCGAGAAAATCCCGATGTGTCAGATTTTCCGCAAATTTAAGCAGTAACGGCTCAATCCTCAGACAGACAATGGGATATTCGGCTTCATACCCCAATGCCTCCGCTGACCCGAAACGTATCATCTGCCGTTCGCACATTGGAGCACCGCCGTTCAGGTCACACCCCGCATACTCCAATTCTTTTCTGATCTCATAAAAGGCCTGCAGGGAAGACAGTCCCAGAAAATTGGTAAAGGTATAAATATTCTGGCTATAGGAACGTTCTGCCAGTTCTGAAAGCCGCCTTTTCCACTGTTGAATCTCCTTATCGTCCGCCATTTTTCCCTCGCATTCTGTTTTTGCTCCAAAACATACTGCCCTATGAAAAGCTGATCACGGTTTCCTTGGGTGCCTTCGTCTGCTCTACGCTCTGCGCATGCAGAATCGGTCCCTCACCCTGATAATCCGCAAAATATTCCTTGCCCACCTTCGCCGTAACCTTAACCCACTGCTTATCGGTCAGCTTATCGGCGCCCTCGTATTCACAGGCAAATCCAAGAAATGCCATATCTTCCGCACAGCAGGTCATCGCCATCCGTCCCGGCACAAAATATCCCTTTGGAAATTCCTTCGGCTTGAGAACCATCGCTGTAAACTGCACCGTCTTACCGATATAGCGCTCCAGATGGTCCAGTGAATCCAGATACCAGATTCCGTAACCCTCATTGTCCAGTTCAATGATCGGTGCTTTCAGATCATAAGGAAGATCGTCTTCCATGATCTCATTGATCTCTCCGTTGGAATCCTCAAATACAATCTCCGCTTTGGGATTGATCGCCTTGATATTTCTCTTGTAGGTGCTTAAATCCTTCACTCCGTCACAACGGTTGAAGATGATCAGCTCCGACTTACGGATCTGTTCTGCCAGAAGAGATTTCATATTCGTAAAATACATCGGAAATGTCGACGCGTCGATCGTGGTGATCTGCTGCTCGATCTTCCAGTGCCAGGGCAGCTTCATCTCCTTATAGTTCCACATCCCGTTATATTCGATAATAATCCTCTCCGGCTTGTGTTTCTTTTCCAGTTCCATCAGCTTCGTCGGATTAAATGCTTCTTCCTCTTCGATCAGTTCAAGCTCCGTATGGCTGCGCTTCAGCAGCTTCTCGTCATACTCGTTCTCTCCCTCCTCGCAAAGAATCAGCAAAGTCTTTCCCCGCACCTGAAAGTACGGCTGTCCGAGCGTATACGTTATAAATTCGGTCTTTCCACTCTCCAGAAAGCCATTGATCACATAGACAGGTTTCATCAGCATGTCCACATCCTTCCTATTCCTGTTCCTCTTTAAAGCTTATTTCCGGAACAGTTCTGCCAGCTTGTCCTCTTTTAATTTGGAGCCGATCACACAGAATTTGCCAGTTACATCCGGCTTTCCGCTTCTGACATTGCTCTCCTCAGGTACATAGTCAAAATAAATCCAGCCACCATCGGTAGAGGGAACCATTCCCTTGGCACGGAGAACAATACCGTACTCTTCTTCCTTATCAAGTTCAGAAAGAATATGCTCAATCTCTTCTTTGCTGTAGAGGGTTGGTGTCTCTAAGCCCCAGCTTGTAAATACCTCATCCGCATGGTGATGATGGTGATGTCCTTCGTGGTCATGGTCATGATCATGGCAGCCACAGGTACAATCCGGGCCATGGTCATGATGATGCTCATGCTCTTCATGGTCATGATCGTGATGATGCTCATGTTCCTCATGGTCATGGTCGTGGTGGTGCTCATGCTCTTCATGGTCATGGTCGTGATGATGCTCGTGTTCCTCATGGTCATGATCGTGGTGATGATGCTCATGTTCGTCATGCATCTCCATGACTTCCTTCATCAGTTCAGCCTCTAAGTCCTTCGCACCCTCGATCGTCTCCAGAATATCTTTTCCATCCAGAGAATCCCACGGTGTTGTGATAATCGTTGCCTTCTCATTGTGCTCACGGATCATGGCTACACAGGCTGCCAGCTTCTCCTCACTCATCTTGTCAGTTCTGCTCAAAATGATCGTGCCTGCATGCTCGATCTGATTGACAAAGAACTCTCCAAAGTTCTTAATATACATCTTACACTTACTGGCATCCACTACTGCCACTGCGCTGTTCAGTTCTACCCCACGGTCTGTCATGGCTCCCTGTACGGCTTTCATAACATCTGAAAGCTTACCGACTCCGGAGGGCTCGATCAAAATTCTCTCCGGTGCATAGGTGTCCAACACCTCTTTGAGGGAAGTTCCAAAATCTCCTACCAGAGAACAGCAGATACAGCCTGAGTTCATCTCCTTGATCTCGATACCAGCCTCTTTCAGGAAACCGCCGTCCACGCCGATCTCTCCAAATTCATTCTCTATCAGCACCACTTTCGTGCCTGCCAAAGCCTCTTTTAACAGCTTTTTAATTAAAGTAGTTTTTCCGGCTCCAAGGAATCCGGATACGATGTCGATCTTCGTCATATTAACACCTTACCTTTCTTTTCTCTGTTATGATCACAGAGTTTCCAACTATCATCGCATACCATATTATTTTCTTCTTTTTTGACAGTTCTGTCAAGGCTAGTCCTCCTTATGCTTATGCCCGGACAATAAAAAAATCGTTCAGACCACTTCTGTATCCAAACGATTTTTTATTATTTCCTTTTCTGTCATCCCTGCCGAAACGTTTCCGGCACCTCAAGATAACACTTCATTGGTTCTTTTCCCTGCGGGAAAATTACTATCTTTTCCAGCACAAATCCCGGTTCCATCGCATATACGTGGAGAAGATTAGCGCCCTCTTTTCCCTGTATAATGTGTTCACACACACGTATATTGTCAAGCACGCCCCGCTCCCACTCTTCATTTCTGTCAGCTACCGCAAAGGATTCTTTGATCGCATTTACCGTCTCAATTTCTCCCTCGTTTACAGAAACACCAAACAGAAGACGTTTGTTCACATCCGTTGGATTAGACGGTGTCAACAGGAAACGGACAATACAGGTATCTTCCTTTGGTAAGACGAACCGATAGCTAAGTTCAGGTGCATTTTGGAGTGGATCAAAAAAGGCAGTAACCGGAAATGCTTTCATACCGGACAGCGTTTTTCCATATTCCGGTATTTCTACAAAGGCGCCACCCTCTGAATCCGATTTTTCAAAATAGTGCGCCGCCTCCATTGAAATATACTCTCTGCCGCAGTAGTTACCATCCTCACTGCTGCCGCCGCACCACAAAAAGGTACCGGCCGGCTCCTTCTTCCTTTGTTCCGCCAGAAAAGCAGTCGAAAAAAGCACAACCACTTCGGTATGGCAAAGTTCACTCTCGATGTGAAGTACTGCATCCTCCGATAACGCTTTGCCTGTTTCCTGTTTTCTGGTCAGCACCAGATACACCACTCCCTCATTTGACGTTTTCTCTTCACGGATCGTCAGACGTTCATCTGTGCAGATTATGCGATACTCTGGAAGCATTCTTCCCACTGCCGAAAGCTCCAGATATGCCTCCTGTCTGTCCGGTGACAGAAAATCATCCAAGTACAAGGTCTGTTTGGTCCAGTCACCACCTTGTGTATGCTGCTGCGTCCCCGGCACAGATACCACCATACGCAGTTTATTGGCCGGCTTAAACCGGTACAGGATCGGATATTGACATTCTTCCTCATTCCATTTTTGGAAGCCAATGTGCTCTGACATGCCCATTCCATAGAAATACCCGTTATCCAAGGTATGCAGTTTTCTTATCAGCATCTCATCATACTGTAGACAGTTTTCCACCATATCTGCAATTTCATTCGCCTGATTTCTCTGTTGCTGTGCATAAGCATGATTCAGACCAGTAAGAAGCTGCAGCTTCTGAACATTTAAATTTGCCATAACCGGATAATACAGCAGCCAGAACATGCTGCATTTTGCTGTTTCCTCACAATTTTCATAAATTGTCTCAGTCAGCTGCATCAGCTCCTGTACCTCAGTCAAGACCCGTTTTGTCTCCTCGTAGGCTAACGGTGCATAAACCCCCGCCCGCATGGCTTCCGGTCGTCTGTTATGTCCCAGCCTGGTATTGCCCTTAAGGATATGTACCACGTCCTGTTTCTGTTTGTCGTCCAGCCATGCTCTGAACTGTTTTTCCACAAAGCTCCTGGTATATTCATCCGGGCTGTTCAGGTTTGAGATGCCCCATTTTTCATAATCATATGCCAGATCCAGGAAAAAGGATAACGGAAATTCATTGGTAAAAATATCTCCCACATTCACAATCCATAATTCCCGGATCCCAAATTCATATGCCTGCGTCATCTGCTCCCATACCTTCGGAAGATAAGAGCTGTTCACCCATTCAAAAGAAACAGGCAGTCCATGATAATCAAAATGATAATACATGCCATAACCGCCACGATGAGCTCTCATTTCCTCTGTGGGCAGGGTTCGAAGGTTTCCGAAATTATCATCGCACAGCATCAGGGTAACCCCTTCCAGTTCTTCACTGTCCTTAAGTCCCTGCGTTTGCGCATCTCCATAGAAGAACGGCTCCACTTCTTTGTATAACGCAAGCATTCTGGGTACCTTATCCAGATCTTCATTCACATGCTCTTTAATCAGCCGGTTCTGGGTACGCAGCACATCTCTCAGCAGATTAATGTTATCCGCCAGCGTTGCCTGTTCTCCCATAATGGCAGAATCTGCTTCCCCACGCATTCCGACCGTGATCACATTTTCAAATTTACCGCTCCGGATCAGTCCGTCTTTCCAGAACCGCGTGATTCCCTCTTCATTGGTCCGGAAATTCCATGCATCCCCATAGACAGAATCCTTTCCTCTCAGATAACGATACTCCTCTCCATGACGCAGACAGGGTTCATGATGGGACATTCCCATGATGACTCCCATTTCATCGGCAAGTACCGCACTGTCCAGTCCCGGTCCGTCAACGCTGAATCTGGAAGTCCACATAGCGGGCCACAGGTAATTTCCCTTCAAGCGTAGCAAAAGTTCAAAAACCTGTTCATACATAGCTGCCGTAAAGCCACCAAACCGGCGGTTACACCAGTTTCCAAAAGCAGGCCATTCATCATTGATAAAGAAACCGCGGTATTTCACAGAAGGTTCCTTTGACACTCCCATATTTTCTTCTGTCAGTATGACTTCCTTCTGCCTCACAGGCTGCACCTTGCACCAGTATGCCAAAGGAGAGACTCCTATCAGCTCCGATAAATGAAACAAACCATAAATCGTTCCTCTTTTATCACTTCCGGCAATCAATAAAGCCTGCCTGTCCTTCTTAACCGGGTGCTCCACTACCGATATGGAATACACTTCCCTTTTGCCTTCTATCGTCTGCCGGTTAAACATTCCTTTTTCTTCATACTGCTTCAGAAGTTCACTGTGTCCCAGTGTCCCGAACAAAACCGGAAACTCTGTCAACGCAGACAGGCTGGCACAACACTCCGGCTGCCCGGAAAATACGAGTGCAAAATCTTCGCAGACCCGGCGGGCAATCTTAACAACGCCGGGTAAAGCCCCCTCTTCCATATAAAAACAATTCTTCTCCGATAATTGAAATTTCATCACTACCCCCTAATCTTCCTGCACAAAGAAACTGCCTCTCTGGTAAGCTCTTCTATCTTCCCGAACTGGTCTTCATTAATTAATTTCTTGCTTACCATGAAACTGCCGCCGCACGCAATGACCTTGTTACAGGACAGATAATCTGCCAGATTTTCCGTCGTAATACCGCCAGTCGGCATGAAACGCACGCTGCCATAAGGTGCAGACATAGCCTTTATCATAGCGATACCGCCAGCTGCTTCTGCCGGGAAGAACTTCACTACCTCAATACCTTCCTCCAATGCCATTTCCACCTCTGTCGGCGTACATACTCCGGGAATAACAGGGATTCCTTTTTCCTTGCAATGACGCACTACTTTCCTGTTAAAGCCGGGGCTGACAATAAACTCAGCGCCGGCATCCACTGCTTCATCCACCTGCTCAGGGCTCAGAACCGTTCCTGCCCCGACAAGCATATTTTCTTTTTTCTTCATTTCCCGGATGGCCTCTCTGGCTGCTGCTGTCCGGAATGTCACCTCAGCACACGGCAGTCCTCCCGCGCACAGCGCTTCTGCCAGAGGCAGCGCCTGCTTTGCATCTTCTATTACCACAACGGGAACAATCCCCATCTCTTCAATCTGCTTCATCATATCCATCATCGCTGCACCCTTCCCGAGCCGTCTCCACCGGCCAGCTTCTCTACTTCTTCTACGGTAACCATATTGTAATCCCCTTCGATCGTCTGCTTCAGACAGCTTGCAGCTACCGCAAATTCAATGCTCCTTTGTAAATCATATCCCTGCAGACAGGCATAAATCAATCCTCCGCCAAAGGAATCGCCACCGCCTACCCGGTCTACAATGTGAATCGGATATTCCTTACTGAAAGCAAAATCCTGACCGTCATACAAAAGCCCTGCCCAGCCATTATCGCTGGCAGAGATCGAGGTTCTGAGAGTCATTGCCACCTTGGAAAAACCATATTCTGCAACTAATTTCTGTGCCACATTTCTGTAGCTTTCATAATCCAGCTTTCCGCCGGTAATATCTGTTTTATCCGCCTCAATCCCAAAAACATCCTTCGCATCTTCTTCATTGGAAATACAGACATCTACATACCTTACCAATTCCGTCATGGTTTTCCTTGCTTCTTCCCTTGTCCACAGTTTGGCACGGTAATTTAAGTCACAGCTGACGGTAATCCCCCGTTCTTTGGCTGCCTTACATGCCTCCAGGCAGATATCTGCCACATTCTTTCCAAGTGCCGGAGTAATTCCGGTAAAGTGGAACCAGTCTGCCCCCGCAAAAATGCTGTCCCAGTCAAAATCACCAGACTGTGCCAATGCGATCGCGGAACCTGCACGGTCATAAATCACTTTGGAAGGACGCTGGCTGGCACCTTTCTCCAGAAAATAAATTCCAACCCGGTCTCCCCCTCTTGTAATAAGAGAAGTATCGACTCCGAACCGGCGCAGGGAATTAACCGCTGCCTGTCCGATTTCCTGCTTTGGAAGCTTCGTGACAAACGCTGCGTCTACTCCATAATTTGCAAGAGATACCGCAACATTCGCTTCTCCCCCTCCGAAAGTGGCAAGATAACTCTCCGTCTGTACAAACCTGTCATATCCGGGCGGTGCAAGACGAAGCATCAATTCTCCAAAAGTAATGACTCTCTTTTTCATACTGATCTCCATTTCTATTTTCTTTCTAAAATGTAAGTGCTTACATTATTTTCTCATTATATATCCTTTTTGTCAATCCATTCTCTCTGTTTTTGCTTGCAATTATCACATTTTATCTGTATCATATCACATGTAAGCAATTACATTTCAAAAGTGAGAAATACAAATTGGAGGACAACCATGACAACTTTTATGAATCAGGACTTTTTACTAAATACACCCACTGCCAGACACTTATATCACGACTTTGCCAGGCAGCTTCCGATCATCGACTATCATTGCCATATTCCGGCTGCTGAAATTGCGCAGGACATCCATTTTCAGAATATAACCAGCGTGTGGTTAAATGCAGATCATTACAAATGGCGTTTCATGCGTACCTGCGGTATCACCGAGGATTACATTAGCGGGAACCGCACCGATAAGGAGAAATTCTCAGCGTATGCAAAATGCATTGGTCTTGCTGTGGGAAATCCACTATTTTCCTGGAGTCATCTGGAATTGCAGCGATATTTTTCTTATGACGGCATCTTATGTGAAAAAACAGCCGAAACCGTCTGGGAACACTGCAACCGGATTCTTTCTTCTCCTTCCATGAGCGCCCGCTCCATTATGCTGGCATCCCATGTCCATACCATCTGTACCACAGATGACCCGGCGGACTCTCTGGAATATCATATACAGATCAAAGAGGACCCTTCCTTCTCCATTCAGGTACTTCCCTCTTTCCGTCCGGATCTATCGCTGGAGATTGGAAAACCCGACTACCTTTCTTATCTGCAAAAGCTATCCCGCCGCGCCCAGCTGGAAATCACCGACTTAGCCTCTTTGAAAGCCGCTTTACAGAAAAGGCTTGAAGCTTTTGTTTCCTGCGGCTGTCGTGTCACCGACCATGGACTGACCTACGTTCCCTATGCGCCCTGTACAGATGAGGAGGCTGCTGCCATCTTTCTGAAACGTTGTCACGGCGAATCCATTACCTTACAGGAAGAACGGAAGTTCAAAACCAATCTGCTCGCATACCTCGCCGGGCTTTACCACAAACATGACCTCGTAATGCAGTTGCATTTTGGCTGCAAAAGGGATAATAATACTCTTATGTATCAGGCAATTGGTCCCGACACCGGATACGACTGCATTGCATCCCAGATACCGTCAGATGAGCTTGCCGATTTTCTGGATCTGCTCGCTGCAGGTAATACCTTGCCGCGGACCATCCTGTACAGTCTGAATCCCAATGACAACCAGATGCTCGGCACCTTGATCGGATGCTTCCAGGATGGGCAAACTGCCGGAAAAGTACAGCAGGGTGTTGCCTGGTGGTTCAACGACAATAAAACAGAGATTGAGAAACAACTAATCAGTTTTGCCAATCTTTCCAACTTATCCGGCTTTGTCGGCATGTTGACCGATTCCAGAAGTTTTCTTTCTTATACCAGACACGAATACTTCCGCCGGATCTTATGTAATTTGTTGGGAAATCTGGTAGAAAACGGAGAATATCCCGCTGACGATGCCTTATTATCGGAAATCATCGGCAATATCTGTTACCGCAATGCGTTGCACTATTTCCGCCTGTAATTGTTTCACAGACATCTCTTCCAAAGGAGCTGTATATGAACCTGACTATTTATGATATTTCCCAAAAAGCCGGTGTGTCTATTGCCACCGTTTCCCGCGTACTCAACGGCTCTGACAAAGTCAGCGAGAAAACCCGGCAAAAAGTGCTTTCCATCATGGACGAATACCATTACAAGCCCAATGCTTTCGCGAGAGGACTGGGTTTAAACAGTATGCAGACCATCGGCATTCTCTGTGCCGATTCTTCTGACATTTATCTTTCCAAGGCAGTTTATTATTTGGAATCCAAGCTGCAGGCCAATGGCTATCACTGTCTTCTTTGTTGTACCGGATACAGCAGGGAGGGCAGGCAGGCATCCATGCAGCTTCTTCTGAACCGTAAGGTGGATGCTGTCCTCTTAGCCGGTTCCAGCTTTGTCTCCAACCAGGCAGAGGAAAATGCTTATCTCTTTGAAGCTGCTTCCCATATCCCGGTTATGATTCTGAACGCCGAATTACAGCATCCCGGCATTTACTGCACACTTTGTGATGATGCCCATTCCATCTACACCGCTGCAAAGACCATGCTCACTTCCGGCCGTGACCGGCTTTTATATCTCAACAACTCCCGGTCTTACAGTGCCCTCCGTAAACTGGACGGATGGGAGAAGGCCATGAAAGAGTCAGAGCATGCCTCGTCATCCGTTCTTTATTGTCCGGTGGCACACGACGATATGGAAGAAATGTGCGCTTTTCTGGAAAGCAACGCTTCTCTTCTGCTGTCTTATAACGGTATTATCTGTGCAGATGACGCACTTGCTGTCGCAGTGATTAAGTTCGCACGCAAACACCGCTTAAATATCCCGGAGGATCTTGCTGTCATCGGCTATAACAATTCTCTGCTCGCAACCTGCTGCGAGCCGGAACTGACCTCCGTAGACAATCATCTGGCACAGCTGTGCGACCAGCTTGTCCAAAATCTTTTTGCGGTCATGAACAAAGAAAACGTTCCACCTGTCAGCGTATATTACGGTGAACTGGTGAAACGCAATTCTTTTACTGATTTCTGAGACTGTTCAGCACTTTTCTGACACAGCCTTTTTCCTGGTTCATTTCATTAAAATATGCCGTGATCTTCTCAGCAAGTCCATATTCATACAAATCTACCCCAAAGATGTCCTCTCTTCCCAGAACCGGGCGCAGCTCTTCTGCCGCTGCCGCTTTTCCGGCTCCGGCATATCTTTTCATAAATTCCGTCAATTCATCAAGCAGAGGATCCGGGCTTAGTTCAAAGGCTTCCATATCATCATTATATCCGGTCAGATAACGCAGATATCCGGCAAGCACTACCGGAATATAATGCAAGCCTTCTACTCTCTGTCTGCCATAAGCCTTCAACGTTTCCCCGAAACGGATCGGCAGCTTCTGGGAAGTGTCCGTAGCAATCCTCTGCGGCGTATCAGGCATAAACGGATTGACCAGTCTTTTCTGCAACACTTCTCCGATAAACTGTTCCGGATCGATAATCTGCGGATTTACTACTACCGGCATCCCTTCCTCATATCCCATCCTCGTGACAAACGCACGCAGATCCTCATCCTTCATCTCCTCCCAGATGGTATGATAGTCAAGCAGACAGCCAAATATCGCCAGTGCGGTGTGCAACGGATTCAGGCAGGTACATACTTTCATCTTCTCCACCCGGTCAACCGTCTCTCTGTCCGTAAAATAAATACCGCCTTTCTCTAACGGAGGTCTTCCGTTCGGGAACAGATCTTCAATCACCAGATACTGGGTTGCCTCGGCATTTACAAAGGCTGCGGTATATGTATTTTTGTCTGTTATGATCAGTTCCGTATCTTCAAATCCATCCTGTTCCAGCATGGCAACTACTTTCCTGTCCGGTCTGGGTGTTATTTTATCAATCATGCTGAGCGGGAAGGAAACTTTTGCAGGATTATTCACATAATCCAGAAAATCCTGTCCACACGCCCCTGCTTCCACCCATTTGCGCGCATAGGAAACCACCGCCTCTTTCAGTTTATCTCCATTGTGAGAGCAGTTATCCATGCTTACCATGGCAATCGGATAAGCCCCGGCCTGATAGCGCAGCCACAAAAGCCATGCGATCTTTCCCATCAGGTGCCTGGGAATTTTTATTTCTTTTCCGGAAAGGATCTGGTCAAAATCTGCTTTCACCGCACCGGAAAGAGATCCATCCGGTCCCATCAGGCTATACCCCTTCTCCGTGATCGTAAAGCTTACCATTTGCACGGAAGGTTTCCGGAACGCCTCTTTGAGATAAGAAAAATCCTCATCCTTTTCATTCGCTGTCAGGCTTTTAACCACACTGCCGATCACTCTCTTGTCCAGACCGCCATCTGCATTCAGAACCACGAGCAGACTCAGATTGTCAAATGGCTTATATGCCTTTTCAATAATTTCATAATCGAACCCTTCTACGGCGACAACCCCTTTGTCATAGAGCCCCTGCTCCAAAAGTAAGTCCAGCACCGCTGCCGGAAATGCCCTGAAAATATTTCCGGTTCCAAAATGAAGCCAGACAGGTTCCTCCACCGTAGTACGGACTATTTTTTCTCTGTCATACGTCGGAACCTGATAGCCTTTCTCTGTAAATTGTTGTTTCACATCCTTTTGAAATACGTTTTTTAATTTCATATCTGTCTTCTATCCTTTCACTCAGGAATTTTCTATCCGTTACTTTTTCTCACATTCTATCCGGAACGATCCGCTGATCACGTCATATTCATTTCGCAGGTCCGTATACTCCGGTGCATCGTACCAGTCATAATACACGGTCACCGCATCCGTTCCCGTCTCCTTTGCCTTTTCCTTCAGGGTAATCTCCAGGGCATCCCCCTTGGCCCATGCCTGTAAGACAGCCAGCCTGCTCTCCCCGCTCTTTACTGTGATCCCACGCACCTTTTGCTCTTTCAGCAGGTTCATGTGTGACATCAGAATCCGAATCACATTTTCCCGGTACACTGCGCTGACAGGACAGGGCATCTCATAATGTGTTTCTTCTTTCAATATCTCTTTTGCATAAGCTGCAAACAGTCTCTGTCCAACCGCTTTCTTGTTCTGCGGATGGAGATCACAGGACTGTCCCACATCCATGGAAGGGATCAGATAGACCTGTTCTGATTTCCGGCACAAAAGCTGCTGATATCTCATTTCTCCCCAGCCGGAATCTTCTATCCGGGTAGCCGGATCCAGGAAATTGGCAAGCTGCACACAAAAGAATGGTATTTTCCGCTGAAACAGCTTCCTGTAATCCTCTACCAGAGCCTGAAAACGTTCTGCATAGTCATACGCATGATACACATTGGATTCTCCCTGATACCATAGAACACTGTTAAACTTTATTCGCCTCAGCGGCATGATTGAAGAATAGAACAGCCCCACAGCAAGTTCCGGCGGAAAAACAGATGCCGGTTTTGGTTCCTTGGCTTTGTTCTCTATCACATATTTCCACTCACCGCTTAAAGGAATCCTCTCCACTCCGGTATCCAGATAATACGGCATGCCTTCCACAAATCCGCCATTTCCGCCTTCGATCTCAATTCTTGCGGTGATAATATTTTTCCCTTTCTTTAATACCCCACGTGGGATCGGATACTTTCTCGGCGGATACCGATACATGGTTTCGCCCACAAATTTTCCATTGATATAAACTTCATCCATATCAATCACGGCACCCAGATACAGCATTGCTTCTTCGGTAAATTCCTGGATTTCCACTTCTCTGTAAAAGACAAGCGAGCCACAAAAATTCTCAAGCCCCATATCGTTTGTCATAACCGGAAATTTAACATTTTCTGCCCGCTCCGGAATGGTATTGTCCGCAATACTTTCCTCTTTCCGGGCAATCCCCGCTCTCCATCTCGCGGCTTCCCCGTCCTGTTCTGCCAGGAATCTGGGGAAATCCATATGGTGAAACCGGGTCATATCATACTTATCTTCTCCAAATGTCTCAAACACCTCCGGCCGCATCCAGGCTTCTATCCTGCTTCCCCCAACCGCTGTCTGTATGAGTCCTACCGGAATTTTTCTGTGCATATAGAGTTCTTTTGCAAAGAAAAATCCCACCGCGCTGAAATCCATAATCTCTTCCTGCGTTGCCAGACACCACTTTCCTTCCGGCAGCTCCTCCAGGGGTTCATCAAAACTGAACCGTCCGGGTATATGAAACTGGCGTATCAAGGGTAAGTCTGTATTTTTGATTTCTTCACCGGATACATCCAGCGTACGTGATACGGGTAATTCCATGTTAGACTGCCCGCTCAGCAAAAACACCTCTCCAAAATATACATCCCTGATCCGCAGTTCTTCCCTTCCCTTAAATACGATTTCATAGGGGCCACCGCACGGCATGGGTTCTATTTCTACCGAAAGATTTCCTTCTTCATCCACCTCTGCCTTATAGGAATGTTCTCCTACAAAAACCTCTGCCTCTTTCCACTGTGTTTTTCCATACAGCACATTGGGAACACCGTGCTGTAAGATCATTCCGTCGCTAAAGACAGGGGCCATTTCCAGTCCACATCTGCTCATCCTTTTACCCTCTCCCATCAACTAAATTCAAGACTTTCAAAATCAAATTCACTGCCCGGCAGAAATACAAAATTCACATCATACGCTCCCTGTACCGGTTCCATTTCAAAGGTTCTGGAAAGATATTCATCACTTTGCGGAAATTCCACGATCTGTTGTATTTCTTCTCCATCGTTTACAAATCGTACATGAATCGTATTATTTCTGTGACATCTTCCTGTTATGGTCAGTTGTCGTACTCCGTGTTCAAAATTCATACCTGTAAATTGAAGCGTTACGTTATTCCCAATATGCTCTACTCTTTTACCGGTCGTTTCGTAATGATCTCCATACAAAGCATTTGCTTCTACCGCCCACAATCTGGTATATGCTTTTTCCATCCGCGCAAAGGAAAACCCTTTGATATGTATCTTATGAAAGGTTTTGATCGTAAGCTTCGTGATTCCTTTCATCCGTCTCTTCAGCCGGAAGGTTTCTTCCTGATACACGTTCCAGATGGATTTCTTCTGGTAGATAAATTCTCCCAATAGTTCAAAGTTATTATCTGCCGGTGCTCCCTCGTATATCTCTATCCGGTAGGCATCATCACTTAGCGCAAAAATGGGAATGGTTATGGTATCCGATCCCGTTTCTCCAAAATCTATGTGTTCAAAGGTGACTAAGGTTTCCGCCTCGCGTGCTGTAGCTACTCCCTTTTCATTCCCATTGGCAGCTTCGCCGATCACGCTTACATAGCTGCTGCCGGATATAAAATCATAAGGGTTATCATAGCTAGTTCCTATTCCCTGTATCTGGAATTTCAGCTTCGACATCACCTGCGCATAGTCTTTTTCATTCTTTGCCACAGCGCACAGATAAAATTCTCCATCCCCCATTGCGGTGATAACAGCCTCGTTGCCCTCGGTCTCCAAGGCCGCCAGGCTGCTTTTCACACCTTTCTCATTGACCACTTCAAATGTTATCTCAGGATAATCTGTATCCGCCGGATAAGTTCTCGCCGGTACCCGGACCGTTTTCTGCTTTTGATTTAGTATAAGACCCTGAGGCGATTCCAGCAGGATATTCCGGATCGGTTTTTTCCCCACCGGTTCTGCACTTACCTTCACCTCTGCCTCTGCATGCTTTTTGCGCACGATCGCAAGCATTTTGCCGCTGAACAGGTGGCGCGTATCACTCTGAAAAGAATCGTAATCCGTACTGTCACCATTATCCAGTCCTATGAGCTCCCCATCTCCCTCTACGCACACACGCAGGAGATCTCTTGCATTTTCTACCGGATAGCCTGCTTCGTCTGTCGCACTGATTTCTACAAAAAGCAGTTCCTCCCCTTCCTCACAATATTTTACCTTAATATTCTTTGTATCTCCAAAAGAATGTTTTCTTTCACACGCAAGAACTTCTCCTGCTTCATTGTAGGCAACTGCTTCTATTTCACCCCATTCATACTTCACACTGTAATTGGCAATGATGTGATGTCCACTTCCGGGAGCATTGTTCAGTTCCTGTTTCCCGCAGGATTTCCCATTCACAAACAGTTCCACACAAGGTGCATTGGAACATATCCTTACATCAATTTCCTGACCGGGATTAAAATCCCAATACGGCCACATATGTATCATGGGATAATCCTCTACACTCCGCCATGCTGCCTGCCACACATAATAGTAATCTTTTGGAAATCCCGCAGTATCTATGCTGCCGAAGTAAGAGTTTTTAGTCTGGTAGGGCGTTGGTTCCCCAATATAGTCATGACCGGACCAGATAAACTGTCCCAAAGAATAGGGGATATCCCGATCCACACAGACACAGGCTTCATAAGATGCTGCTCCCCAGCTCGTCTGGGAATTTCCCAAAGAAGAACACTGTAAATCTTCCTCACACAGCACACTTGCCCGAAGTGGGAAATGATAAATTCCTCTGGATTGTACAATGGAAGAGGTTTCAGAACCATAAAGAATCCAGTCCGGATGTTCTCTGTGAACCTCTTCGTACAATTTTTCTCCATAATTAAAACCGGCAAGCTTATATACCTGCGCGCATTTTCTTGCGCCATCCCAGGCCATATAGTTCGACCCGACCGTTACCGGGGCGTTTTTCAAAGCATCATGCAGATACACTTCCTCCATCAGTTCTCTTGTCAGCGTGACCGCGGATGCATCCACATGCGTATCATAAATCTCATTTCCGATACTCCACATAAATACACATACATGATTCCGGTCTCGCCGAATCCATGATGCAATATCTCTCCCATGCCATTCTTCAAAAAACCTGGCATAATCAAAAGGATTCTTGGGGCGTTTCCACATATCAAAACCTTCCGAAATAAACAAAAAGCCCATTTCATCCATAGCGTCAAGATATTCCGGTGCCATCATATTATGGGAACCCCGAATAGCATTCGCTCCCATCTCCTTCAGACACCCCAGCCGCCTCCTGATGGCAGTTTCTGATACCGCGGCTCCCAACGCTCCCAGATCATGATGCTCGCAGACACCATAAATTTTGAAAGGACGGCCATTGAGAAAAGCCCCTTTATCCGATGTCAGAACGACGTCTTTAAAACCAATCCGGCACACCTGACGATCCTGTATTTTCCCATCCGCATAAAGAAGTGTTTCCAGTTCATACAAAACCGGATGATCGAAATCCCATTCGATAACATCCCGAAGGATGTTCGTTTCTTTTTCTTTTATAGTATATGTCAGATCCGCATCCTCACCTCTGCACTTCAGGCAGTGCCGGATACGGATATTTCTTTCTTTCTCTTTATCAATACATTTCCCGTTACTGCCAACTTCCGTTGAAACGGTCAGCTCATAGCCTTGCTCTGTCTTCCCGGTATGCACATACACACCGTCTTTCACAAGATAATACTCTCCACATTCGTGCAGCCACACATTCCGGTAAATTCCGGCTCCCGAATACCATCTGCTGTTAGGACATTGATAGTTACAGCGCACTGCGATCTCGTTCTGTCCATCCTGTAAATGCTCCGTCAGATCAACAGTAAAAGAAGAATATCCATACTTCCACTCAAAAATCCGCACCCCGTTCAAATAGACCGTGCTGTCCATATAAACACCATCAAAGGTGACAAACCAACTTCCATGATCTGTCTTTCTGATGCAGAATTTCTTACGGTAAAAACCGGACGAATCCTCATAAAGCTTTGTAAGATCCTCTATCAGATAATCATGTGGCAGCCTGACCGGAAGAAATTTTTCTTTTTGTTGCAAAACAGCTGTGATATCGTCTTCTATTTTTCCCTTATAAAATAACCAGCCATCATTCCATTTTTTCTTCATATCCGTACCTATTCGTCATAATCCCAGTTCTGTACAGCAACCTGTTCATATGACAATACGGCCTTGGAATCCACCAAAACCGTATGCCATACATGTCACATTTTATTTATTCGGGAAGCTCCGTTGCATCACCATAGGTTTTATCCCATGCTGCTGCACGTTCATCCATAATTGCCTGTCCGCCTGCTCCAAGATAGTCTGCCATTGCAGCATCCCAGACAGAATCGAAATTCTCTACAGATGCACTGACAGCTGTATCGTATGCAATATCTCTCTTCTCAGCAAGTGGTGTTCCCATACCATTCTCAGCAACAATTTCACCTGTTTTGATGTTCTTAGCCGGAATTGCATTTGTTTTAGCAAGTTCATTTGCCTTGTTTACATCATCTGCATCAACGCCTGCATAGCTGTGTGCAAGAGATTTTGCTGTTTTTTCTGCATCGGTAAGATTCAAACCGTTACATGTGATTGTGTAATCAATGTTAAATCCGGAGTTCTGGATATCATCGCCGGTAGCTGCAATAATTTCCACGCCGCCATCATCCAGTACATTGTGTGTCACGCCCTCATCACCAATCTGAAGATATTCGATTACTTCCGGTGTGGAAATGAAATCAAGATATAACAGTGATGCAAGCGGTTCATCATTTGTACCAGGGAAGAAAATCTTTCTGTCGCCGGCTGTACCATTTACATACTTCACATAATCGCCATTTGCATTTTCAAAACAGTCTACTGCAACATATTTTGCATCGGCACCTACTAATCTTACCAGATTGGCCGCAATAGAATCCTCACCGCTTCTCCAAGGATAATCCCAGTTATGTGTAAATGCACCTACATATCCGGCTTTCATCATATCATCCTCTGTCGTGTCACCGGAGCCGTATAACGCAAAGTCATCCCACATCAGACCCTCATTGTACCACTTATTCAGAAGTCTCACAGCTTCTTTCGTACCATTCTCGGTCAGCTTTCTGTCATCAAAACCGTTTACATAAAATTCTTCATCTGTAATATCCGGATCAATAAAGGATTCAATTAAGGTAGCTGCTCTCCAGCCCACATCGAAGCTTACAGAATAAGGAATCATTTTGTCTGCATCTGCACCAAGCAGTGTATCTGCATTGTCACGGAACGCGATCAGCATCTCCTCAAACTCTGCCTTTGTGGTAGGTGTCTTCAGGCCAAGTGCATCCAGCCAGTCCTGACGGACAAACGTAAGTACACGGTTTGAATTTGCAAGCTTACCTTCAATTGCCCATAATTCTTTGGTATCCGGATCCTGATCATAATAAATGTTGTAGTCCGTCAACCAGTTCCAGAGGTTCGGTACATCCGCTGCATAATCATCTACATACGGCTGAAGATTCAGTACACCACCCATGTTTGCATAGGTCTGGATAGTAGCATAATCATAAGTAACACAGATATCCGGTGCATCACCTGCTGCAAGAAGGTTGTTAAGCTGTTCTACCTCTGTCCAACGCGGAACTGCCACAAACTCAACTTCTACATTGTGCTTTTCCAGCATACCTTTTTTGATATACTCTGTATACTTGTTGTTGGTCGGGTCAGAACCGCCATCATTACCACGATCATAAACCTCAACCGTGATCTTTCTGGTTTCTGCGAACTTGCCGTCTGTAAGTTCGGAAGCTGTTGCCGTCTCTTCTGCCGATGCTTCCTCAGCTGTTTCTGTCTTTGCCGCATCCTCTGTTGTCTCCGCTGTAGATGCGTCAGTTTCTGTTTTTGCAGAGCCGCCGCAGGCTGTCAATGACAGCACCATTGCGCTTGCCAAAAACATAGCAATCATTTTCTTCTTCATAGTGCCCTCCTTATTTTTGGGTTTTCCCATTTTTGTTTGAACCTTCTTTATTCCTTAACAGCGCCTACAGTAACACCATGGATGAAATATTTCTGCAGCCATGGATAGATACATAAAATAGGTACTGTGGAAAACATAACAATCGCTGCTTTCACAGCCTCGGAAAGTCCCGGTGACGAGAATCCTTCCTGCGTTGCAATTTCTACCTGATTGATGTTGTTAATAATGTTATACAGGAACAGCTGTAATGGATACAGATCCTTATCTGTTACGTACATCAGCGCATCGGAATATCCATTCCATCTGCCCACCGCATAGAACAATGCAAGCGTTGCCAGAACCGGTTTGGAAAGCGGTACATAAATCTTTAACAGGATGGTAAAGTAGCTTGCACCGTCGATTTCCGCGGATTCCCTCAATGAATCAGGAATACTGTACAAAAAGCTTCGCATGATGATCATGTTAAAAATTGACAGACAACTCGGGATCATCAGTACCCACACCGTATTTAACATTCCAAGAGACTTCATCAGCAGATAATTTGGAATGGTACCGGCATTGAAAAACATGGTGATCGTTATCAGAACATTGATAAATCCACGTCCTTTTAATTTTTCAAAAATGAGCGGATATGCACAAAGTGTTGTCATGACCAATGACAGGATCGTACATACAAAGGTCAGTATTGCAGTAAAGAAGAAGGACCTTATGTACTTCATATCTGAAAACACCATTGCGTAGGCATCAAAATTGATATCTACAGGCCAGAGATACACTATATCCTTCACCAGTGCATCTGTTGAACTGAGTGACTTTGCCGCCAGATTCAGCATAGGCACCAGACAGATCACCATTACGATGATCCCAATTAAAACAAATACCATATCGCCAAGTTTTGTTTTATTTGATTTTACTTTCATTTCACGTCCCCCTTACCAAATTCCTCTCTCGCCAAGCTTACGGGAGATCCAGTTTGCCAACAGCAGGAAAATAACACCTACTACGGACTGGAATAGCCCAACGGCAGTTGTTAACGAGAACTGCAATCCCTTAACACCGGTCTTATATACAAAGGTCGAAATTACTTCTGCCACATTCATAACCAGATTATTCTGGAAAGCAAATGGACGGTCAAATGCACTGCCAAGGATATTACCCAGATTCATGATCAGTAAAACCACAATCGTAGGCTTGATTCCCGGCAACGTGATATGCCACATCTTATGCCATCTGTTCGCACCATCCACACTGGCTGCCTCGTAAAGCTCCGGACTGATTCCCGCAATAGCGGCCAGATAAACAATGGAACCCCAGCCAAAATTCTGCCATACGCCCATTCCTGCATATGTTGCAATCCACCACTTTCCCTCATTCAGAAAAGGAATGGACTCATGTCCGAGGGCATGTATCAGTTGGTTTACAAACCCATCTGTAGGCGCAAACAGCTGTAATGCCAGACCGTAAATAATAACCCAGGAAAGGAAATGGGGCATATATGCGATTGTCTGTGTTACTTTTTTAAACCTTTTAAAGGTCAGTTCATTCAGTATCAATGCAAAAATAATAGGAATCGGGAATCCGACTATCAGGTCAATAATATTCAGCACAAATGTATTCTTGAGTGAAGTCAGAAACGTCGGATTGGAAAATGCCTGTTTAAAATATGCAAGACCATTATCTGCCGTCCATGGCATCTCCCACACACTCTGTCCGATTTTATAATCCTTAAATGCAATCTGTATATATACCATCGGTACGTACTTAAAAATGATCAGATAAATGATCGGCAAAGCTAGCATTGCATACAGCTGCCAATATTTCTTAAAATACAGCTTTGTTTTTGATGGTTGTTTTGTTTTTTCCATCGCGCCCTCCTTGTGGCATTGTCAATGTCTATTGCATGTTTCCAGTTACCTTTTTCTGTTGATCCACTCGTTCAAGCATGTCAAAGCAGCCTTGCAGATACATGCATCCAAGCGCCCTGTCATATAATCCATAGCCGGGTCTGCACTGTTCTCCCCAGATATGTCTTCCATGATCCGGTCTTACATAACCGTCAAACCCATTGTCGTAGTATGCTTTCACAATATTCAGAATCCCCACATCACCGTCACAGTCTCTGTGTGAAACTTCCGAAAAATCTCCATTTTCATAAATCTTGACATTTCTGATATGTGCAAAAGCGATCCTGTCACAATGCTTGGCAACTATTTCCGCCACATTGTTCTGTCCGTTTGCCCCAAGCGACCCGGAACACAGTGTCAGGCAGTTATACGGATCATCCACCATCTTCAAAAACCGTTCAATGGCTTCTTCATTGATCAACAATCTCGGTAATCCAAAAATGTCCCACGGCGGATCGTCCGGATGTATCGCCATCTTAATACCACATTCATGACAGGTTGGCATAAGTGCTTCCAGAAAATATTTCAGGGAATCCCACAGCTGTTCCTTTCCAAATCCCTCATACTGCTGGAACAGTTCATTGATCCTCGCCATTCTTTCCGGCTCCCATCCCGGCATTGTATAATCTCCGGAATGTGTCTCCATATACTCAACCATTTTCTTTGGATTATCCAGAATTTTCGATTTTTCATAAAATAAGGCTGTAGAACCATCTGGAAGCGGATGATAAAAGTCGGTTCTCGTCCAGTCGAATATCGGCATGAAGTTGTAACATACCACTTTGACACCAAACTTTGCCAGATTGCGAAGCGTCGTTTTGTAATTCTCTATGTATACATCCCTGCTCGGCAAACCAAGCTTGATATCATCATGCACACCAACTGACTCTACAACCTCCATATGAAAACCGTATTCGGACAGTTCATTTCTCACCTGTTCGATCTCGTGTATTTCCCATATTTCACCGGGCTGCTTGTCATGCAATGCCCATACGATCCCTTCAACTCCCGGAATCTGTCTAATCTGTTCAAGTGATACAGAATCATTATTCTTTCCGTACCAGCGAAACGTCATTTTCATATCCTGTTTCTCCTCTTTTTACATGATAGAAAATTACTTGTATACAAGTTTGCTTGTTTGTATCATACTCTCTTATTGACGTTTTCGTCAATATTTTTTAATGTTTTTCTTGATTTTTGTGCATCCTATACATATTAAGGGTATGCTTTTTGTCTAGTTCGCTGTATACAAGGTCATTTTTTCGTTTTTATAAATGTCTTGTATACTTCATTATTTTCTTGTCAAATGCTGGGAAACTATGATATTATTACGTTGATCAAGCAAAATATCGTATCATGATATAGAAATGATCTATGGAGGAATACCCATGACATCAGTTGATGTATACAACAATTTAAAACATGATATTTTATATTTGAATCTGAGACCCGGAGATATGATCAGCGAACTGGAGATATGCAAACAGTATGGTATTTCCCGTACACCTGCCCGGGACGCTATCAAGGCACTGGTTGCGGAAGGTCTGTTAGAAGTACGTCCTCATGTCGGAACCTTTATTTCTTTGATCGATTTATCCAAAGTAAGCGATTCTGTCTTTATTCGCGAGGTATTGGAACAGGCTGTTCTCAAAGAACTATGCCCGAATTTCAATTCTTATGATGCATTAAATCTCGAAGCAATCCTGTCACAGCAGTCCGCTCTGGTTAACAGCGAAAGGACATCGGAAACCTCCTGGGATTTTATACAGCTGGACAACAAATATCACGAGAAATTATTTGAGATTGCGGGTAAGACCGGTATCTGGAATTCTATCTGCTCAACCAACCAGCACTATAACCGCTTCAGAACCCTATTAGTGAAATGTGATCTGGATGATATTGAAAAATTATACGAACAGCACAGGCAGATTTACAATTTCCTGCTCAGTCATGATGAAGAAAATCTGCATATCATTATCAACAAGCATGTCACAAGCGGCTTCAAACGCTGCCATGAGGTGATGGAGAAATACTCCCGCTATTTTACCCCCTGAATACTCTTTTATCCGATACCGACTGCTTTGCTGCAGTCGGTATCGGATATATCTCCCTTTCTTAATCCAGATTCAGCTTTTTCTCCATCATATACCAGGTAAGAACATAGAATATCACTCCATAAAAAATCCCGGATATCATCGTAGTCTCCCACGTCCTTCCCAGGAATGAGCCTCCATTTTGCATCATTTTTTCCACAAGTTCCTGTGCCAATACTCCATAAGTCAGAAAAGCTATCTTCTGCGCCATATAGATTCCGAAATAAAATGCAAATGCCGCCATCACTTTATGGTTTTGGGACATCTGGCCCAGAGAAATGCAGGCCATAACCTTCAACACTCTGGCTGTCATCATGATAAGCGCCGCCAGAATCGTCATAACCGCCGTAAAACCATCCGTCAGTTCACTTCCCCCAAACAGTTCAAAATAAGACATGACAGAGTGGCCAAGAGACTGAAAGAACGGATCGTCAAAGGAGAACAGTACGACCACCGAAGCTATGATGATCAGACTGCTCAGCAGGACCCATCCCGTACTGACAAACATTTTGGCCATGATGATCTGGTGCTTGTCCACCGGAAGGGTATGCAGCAGGTATCCCTGATCACCGTATACCGAAGTGTAGAACCGGTAAATCAGAAATACCACCGTTCCGATCGAAACAACCAGCATTCCGAGCCCATATCCCATCAGGATCAAAGCTCCCGATGTAAACACCAGACCGGAGCTGTCCTGACCACTTTGCACCCGGATCGACAGGTAGGCAAAAAAGGCGATCACCGCGATAAAGGCATTGACCGGAAGCAACAGCTTCCAGGTTGCCTTCCATTCGTATTTCATCAGCTTTCCTAACATGCGAACACCTCCCGGAAAAAGCGGTCTACGGATTTGCCTTCCCGCTGTCTGATCTGTGCAGCCGGAGCCTGCAAGATAATATTTCCATACTTGATAAAGACAACTTCATCCAGAATACTTTCCACATCTGCGATCAGGTGTGTTGACAGCAGGATCGTAGCCTCCCTGTTATAGTTGCTCAGGATCGTGTGCAGAATATAGTCTCTGGATGCCGGATCAACTCCCGCAATCGGTTCATCCAGAACATAGAGACTTGCATCCCGGCTCATTACAAGCACGAGCTGCACCTTTTCCTTGGTTCCCTTGGAGAGATTCTTGAGACGCTCATTCGGCGGGATCTGTAATCTGGAAAGCATGTCATAAGCTCTCTCCACACGAAAATCGGGATAAAAATCCTGAAAGTATTGTATGATTTCTATCACTTTCATGCCGGGTGGAAGGTATGTCCTCTCCGGCAGATACGATATTCTGTATTTTGTATCCACCCCCGGAAGCTGTCCGTCGATCCTTATCTCTCCTCCTGACGGCTTCAACAGTCCGTTCATGATCTTGATCAACGTTGACTTTCCACTGCCGTTCGGACCAAGAAGCCCTATGATCCTTCCTCTCTCCAGATTCAGACAAATATGGTTCAGTGCGAGCTTTCCGCCATAGCTTTTCGTAAGCCCTCTGCATTCCACGATCGGTGCCATTTTGTCATACCTCCTTCTTTCATCCTCAAGGTTTCTGTTGTGCCGCCAGCTTCTCATAAGCTTCACAGATATCCCTTGCCGGAATGCTGGCTGTCTCATTGCTGTCGGTTCCCCCGGCAATCATCCCAAGGAAATACCCCCGACTGTCAAATGTGCCGCCTCCCGACATTCCTTCACATACATACCCGCTCCCATAGAGCATATTCTCTCCAAAAAGCGGGATATAAAACGCCAGATCCTCCAGTGTACCTTCATAACAAAACTGTTCTCTCTGCCCGCCTGCTCCGACATAGAAAACAGACTGACCCGGCTGCAACAGATACTCCCTTTCCTGTGGCACGTACTCCCATTCATACCCGCGCAGAGGGTCATTTATCTCTCTGACCGTTTGTAGCAGCTCTGCATCCAGCCCTTCTACCGGAATTTTCAGAAAACCCACATCATATTCCTGAGATCTTCCAAACAGGCCCGCGTGTGCCATTCCTCCCTGTTCAAAGCATACGATCCCTGTATCATCCTGCCAGTAGTCCAGCACATGTCCATTCGTCGCGATCACGATTCCATCCGGCTCCAGCCGGAAGACAATACCGCTTCCATAGGCACCCGGCATGTCTATTCTCACAACGCCGTTCCGGACCTTTTCATATGCCTTCTGTATGTCTTCGTGTTCCACAGGCTGCGTCCGAAGCATGCCAAGCGCTGCCATTCCTTCGTAAACGTCCTGATCCGATACCGCCTGTACAAGCGTTGGCAGCTCCTTATCTTTGGCTGCCGCACGCGTTGTCACAACAGGACTACACAGAATTCCGGTCAGCAGAAAAAGCACTGTTTTCGTCACTATGCGCCGCCATCCGGCTTCTCTGCGTATATTTTTGTTTCCTAAAGCTTTATTCATAGTTTTATTTTCTAATTTTAAAAGAGACTCCGAATCGATTTCTCGGATCGAAGTCTCCTACCTTTCAAACTAAGCAGAACGATAAGCCGGGTTATGTCGTGAATGATCATCTATCTAGAATTATCGTTACCGATAATTTCAAGCGACCTACCTGAAAGCAGACCGGGCCGGTCTATCGCTTTCTATTTGGTCTTGCTTCGGATGGGGTTTACACAGCCCCCTTTGTTACCAAAGGAGCGGTAGTCTCTTACACTGCCATTCCACCCTTACCAAAGCCGGCTATGCCAGACTTTGGCGGTTTCTTTTCTATTGCACTAGCCTTGGAGTCACCTCCACCGGACGTTATCCGGCATCCTGCCCTGTGAAGCCCGGACTTTCCTCACCTGCACCCTTTCGTCTGTGCAGCCGCGATCATTTGTCCTACTTAGTTTTCTGATATCTTATTAAACTTTTCTGTTCCTGCCGTCCATTTCATTCCGGATCAGACATCAAAACAGCTTCCTCCTACAAACTCCCTGCAAAGGGAATTGTTCGGAAGTCCTTCACTGCTGATCCCCAGAAAGTACTCCAGGAATTTCAAAAGTCTCTTTGCCTCATAATACTCCGGCGTTCCTTTGGGGATATTGAAAAGGAGCGGTTCCGCATACTGTTTGATCACTGCCAGTTCATAGATCATTGCAGAGTTGAACATGGCATCCGCCTCCTCCTGGAAGGGGAAGATGTACTTTTCTTCTCCGCGTCTTACCGATGCCCACATGGCGATCGTTTTCTGTGCAGAAGTGCCTCTCGTTCTCGCATCCCTGACCATCCTCCGAAGAAGTCTTCCATCGGTGGTCGGTATCCGGTTATGTTCATCTATATTCAACGTTGTCAGTGCGCTGATATAAATTTTATATTTGCTCTCTGCCGGAAGCGTATAGGACATTTTCTCATTCAGTCCGTGG
The DNA here is from genome assembly GCA_934385475.1 of uncultured Lachnospiraceae bacterium. GTDB lineage: Bacteria > Bacillota > Clostridia > Lachnospirales > Lachnospiraceae > UBA3282. The sequence goes on from CAKRPS010000001.1 coordinate 86,142, forward strand.
ATTCCTTCGATCACAAGGATATCATCTGCCTTGAGAACTGTCGCCTTTGTGCTGTACTCACGTTTTCCGGTTTTGAAGTTAAAAATAGGAAGATGCACACACTCTCCTGCTAACAGCCTGCTCATATCCTTGTTGAACTGTTCTACATCCAACGCTTCCAGACATTCATAATCCGGGTTGCCATCCTCGTCGATTGGCGTCTGATCATGGTTCAGATAGTAATTGTCAAGGGCTATCGGATGTGGGTTAAGTCCATAGGTACGAAGCTGTATGGACAGACGGTGGGAAAAGGTTGTTTTCCCGGAGGAAGACGGTCCTGCGATCATGACAAACTTTACACCCTGTCTTCCAGCGATATCCTGTGCGATCTCTCCGATCCTTCTCTCCTGCAGTGCCTCCTGCACCAGAATGATATCCGCGATATCTCCCTCGCAGATTTTGTTGTTCAGATCTCCTACCGTATCAATTTCCATCTCCTGATTCCATGCGCAGGCCTGCATCAGCGTTTTAAACAACTGCTTTCTCGGCACGAACTGCGGAAGTGTCTCCGGATCCTCCTTTTCCGGGAGCACAAGCACCATGCCATCCTCGTAGGGCATCAGGTCAAACCATTTGACATATCCGGTACTCGGCATCATATAGCCATAGAAATAATCATAATAATCGCCAAGGCAGTACACGTTGATACTCGAACTCCTTCTGTAACGGAACAACGATACCTTATCTTTCATGCCAAGCGCCTCAAAAAGGGCTATCGCCTCTTCCGCCGGATAGGATTTCTTGGTCACCAGCATATCCATATCTGCCAGTTCGCCCATCCGGTCCTTAATCCTCTCAATCGTTTCCGCATCCAGTTTCATACCGTTCTTAAAGCTGCAATAATAACCGGGGCCGATCGTAAACTCCACCTTGACATTGGATGCTGCCTCCATACCGGCAACGTCCTTGACCGCCTTCATCATCAGCATAACGGCCGAACGCACATAGGTCTTATGTCCGATCATATCGCTGTATGTAATAAAGTCCAGTTCACAATCCCGGTCCACACGCTTCATCAGCTCCCTGATCTTACCATTTACAACCACCAGCGCGATCGGACTGGTATAATTGTTCTGATACTCCTGCGCGATGATTTCATATTTGATCCCATCCTCATACAGTTTTTCTTTTCCTGCAATTTTGATCGTCACCATAGGCCAGACCTCCTTATCCGTTCTTATTGCATAATCTCCAATGCTCTTTCCGTATCTGCAAGCTTTCTTTGCATCTCCTGAAATCGATCTTTTCTTGCCTTCTCCTCCAGTCCCTGCTTTGCAAGACTTTGCATAATCTCCTGATAAATTCTTTTCTCACAGTGCAGATAAGATTGTAAAACCTCTGACTTGTTCTGTAAAAGAAGTGCACCATACCGGTCACCGAGGGTTCTGTCGATCCCTGCTGTCTCCGGCATCTGCTCTTTCTCTTTCACAGCACGCATCATGGGGTAGAATTTGCCGTCTTCCTCTATCATATTCTCCTGCACGATATAATATCCCTCATCCCGCAGTCTCCCCCGGAACCATTCCAGTTCCGACTGTGGCTGCAGGATCAGTTCACGGAAAGAATCCGTCTTCTCTTTCTGTTCTAACAGAATCCGCATCATCAGCTTTCCGCCCATTCCTGCGCAGATCAGTGAATCCGCTTCTCCTATATTATAATTATGTAAACCATCCGACAATCTGGTCTCTATTAATTCTTCAAGACCTTGTTCCTGCACATGCTCTTTTGCTGCACGCAAAGGCCCTTCCCGGACATCCATGGCAAGAACTCCCGGGCTGATCTTGTGCTGTACCAGATAAATCGATACAAATCCATGGTCACATCCAACATCACAGACACGGCTGCCATGTGTCACAAGATCAGCCACCGCCTGCATTCTCCCTGACAAAACAATGGTGCCCATCAGTCGAGATAATCCTTAAGCTTCCGGCTTCTGCTCGGATGACGCAGCTTACGCAGTGCCTTTGCCTCGATCTGACGGATACGCTCACGGGTAACGTTAAATTCTTTGCCCACTTCTTCCAGAGTTCTGGCTCTTCCATCATCCAGACCAAAACGAAGACGTAATACCTTCTGCTCTCTCTCGGTAAGTGTTCCAAGCACCTCCACGAGCTGCTCTTTCAACAAGGTAAAGGCGGCAGCATCTGCCGGTACCGGCACATTGTCATCCTGAATAAAGTCTCCAAGATGGCTGTCCTCCTCCTCACCGATCGGAGTCTCGAGGGAAACCGGCTCCTGGGAAATCTTGAGAATCTCGCGCACTCTCTCCACCGGCATATTCATCTGCTCAGCAATCTCTTCCGGGGTAGGTTCACGCCCCAGTTCCTGCAGCAGCTGTCTGCTCACGCGGATCAGTTTGTTGATCGTCTCAACCATATGCACCGGAATACGGATTGTTCTTGCCTGATCCGCAATGGCTCTTGTGATCGCCTGACGAATCCACCATGTCGCATAGGTGGAAAATTTATATCCTTTTCGGTAATCGAACTTCTCAACCGCCTTGATCAGACCCAGATTTCCTTCCTGGATCAGGTCAAGGAACAGCATTCCACGTCCTACATAACGCTTTGCAATGCTGACAACCAGACGCAGATTCGCCTCAGCCAGACGTTTCTTCGCCTCCTCGTCCCCCATCTCCATCTTCTTGGCAAGCTCTATCTCTTCCTCTGCGGAAAGAAGCGGAACCTTTCCGATCTCTTTCAGATACATTCTGACCGGATCTTCGATGCTGACTCCATCCGGCACGGACAGGTCAATGTTCTCAACATCCACCTCGTCCTCTTCGGACAGCATAATCTCCTCATCGGCGTCATCATCGTCCTCTGTGATCCGAAGTACATCCACGTTATTCTGCTCCAGGGTCTCCAGAATGCGGTCAAACTGCTCCTCTTCGAGGGAAAGATCCGCAAAGAAATCATTGATTTCCTGATACTCCAGAACATTCTTTTTCTTCTTCGCAACAGCTAAGAGCTCCTTGAGACGCTCTTCAAACTTTGCCTGTGCATTTTCGTCCATTATTTGGTCCATCCTTCCTGTGTTAGCTTACCCCCATTACAGGGAAATATGCGTTTTACTCAGCGCCTCCAGCGCTTTTTTACCTGAAATCACTTTTTGGAGTGCATCCATATCCGCACCCATTTTATCGGAATAATAGTCAAAGCTGTTTTTCTTGACTGCGTACAGGATATCATGAAAAGCTTTTTCCTGCTCCTGCCTGGTCGTGATCTCTTCCAGCTTTGTATTAAAAATCTCTGCAACCGCCTGCTGTTCCTGCTCTTCTTCAAATGCGCTGATAATCGCAGCCGGATGATACTGTCCAGCTTCCAGATCTGTAAAAAGCTTCTCAGCCACCTGTCTGTAAAGCTCCTCCGTGAAGTCCTCCGCGCTGATGTACGGTTTGATCTTCTGGTAAATTCCCGGTTCCTCCGCAATCCATGTCAGCAAAAGGCGCTGTGACCGCTTCTGGTTTTCCTCCGGCTTGTCCTTCCGGGTCACGGTGGGCTTCGGTCTCGTCACCGGCTGCACCAGCCCGGTTCTTGCCGCGTAGCTGCTGACCAGCTTGCGCAGATTATCACACCCGAGATGATACTTCTCGGCAACCGCCTGAATATAGTTTTCACGCTCCACCTCTTCCTCGAACGTGCAAAGCTTCTTCGCAATCTCCCGGTGGAATTCCGTCTTGGATTCGGGGTCATCCATATTATAATTTTCCTTCAGAATCCTCAGTTCAAAGAAAAAGCTGTTCTCCGCCTGATCGATCCTCTCCTGAAAAGCCTCAGTTCCAAGGTTCTTGATAAATTCATCCGGGTCCTTATAGGGTCGCATGTTAATCACCTTGCCCCGAAGTCCGGCCTCCTTCAGAATACCGATCGCGCGCAGTGCCGCCCTTACACCGGCCCCGTCACTGTCATAGGCAAGCAGCACCTCCGGCGCATATCGTTTCAACAGACCTGCTTGTCCCACCGTAAAGGCTGTTCCAAGCGAAGCTACCGCCTGGTTAAATCCCGCCTGGTGCATTGCGATGACATCCATATAGCCCTCACACAGGATCATATTGCCCTTGCGGGAGGTTCTCGCAAAATTCAGGCCGTACAGATTCCGGCTTTTGTCAAAGATCAGCGTTTCCGGCGAATTCAGGTACTTGGGCTTCGCATCGCCCATCACGCGGCCGCCAAAACCGATCACCCGATGGTTACTGTCCTGTATTGGATACATGACCCTGTTAAAAAAGGAATCATGTAGTCCACGTCTCTCATCAAAGCCGGTCAGACCGGACTCTTTGATCAGTGCATCCTGATAGCCCTTGGACCGCAGGTACGCTGTCAGATCACTTCCCGAACCATCCGCATAGCCGAGTCCGAACTTCTTGATCGTTTCGTCCGAAAGCTTTCGCCCGGTCAGGTACTGATACCCTCTCTTCCCCTTGGGGGAGCGTAACATATAATAGAAGTAGCGTGCCGCCTCCTTGTTGATCTCCAACAAAATGCTGCGTTTGCTGTCCCGTCTGCGCGATTCCTCGGATTGCTCTGCCTCCGGCAGTGCTACACCCGCCCGGTCTGCCAGCATCCTGACAGCCTCCTGAAAGGTCGCATTTTCATATTTCATCAGAAATGTGATCACATTGCCACCGGCCCCGCACCCAAAGCAGTAAAACATCTGCTTGGTGCCGGATACGGAAAAGGATGGGGACTTTTCATTGTGAAACGGACAAAGTCCAAAATAGCTGTTCCCCTTCTTCTGTATCCGGACATAGCCGGAGATCACATCCACGATATCATTTTTCATTCTGATCTCTTCGATCAGTTCATCCGAGTAATACATAGCCTGCTCCAAAAACACTTTTATCCATGCCAGGTTTTCGGTATATAAATCTCCTGATACTGGGCAATGGCAAACCGGTCCGTCATCGCTCCTATGTAATCACACACAATCTTCTCCAGAGGCTCTCCGCCGTCATACAGCCGCAACAGAAATTTGGGCAGAAGCTCTGTGTGATCCATGTAGTATTCATACAGGGTAACGATCAGGTTCTCTGCCTTGCCCTCCTCGCTCTTTGCTACAGGATTTTTGTACACGTTCATAAACATAAACCTTCGCATCTCCTGCATAGCCTGCGCAGCCTCCGGCGACATGCAGATGTCATTTTTGCCTCTGCTGTTGGTCACAATATTATGGATAAAAAAGTCCAGTCTCTTCCCGCAGCTGTCTCCGATGACCTGACAGATTTCCTTTGGCACATCCGACTCCTGCAGGATTCCTCCCCGGATCGCATCATCCATATCGTGATGAATGTACGCGATCTTGTCAGAGAGACGCACAATTTTGCCCTCCAGCGTCGACGGCATATTGGATGTCTGGTGATTCAAAATGCCATCCCGCACTTCCCAGGTAAGATTGATGCCCTGTCCCTCTTTCTCCAGAATATCCACCGTCCGGACACTCTGTTCGTTGTGCTTAAAGCCATACGGGCATGCCCTGTTGAGCGCTCTCTCTCCCGCGTGCCCAAAAGGTGTATGTCCCAGATCATGTCCAAGCGCGATTGCCTCCACCAGATCCTCGTTAAGCTGCAACGCTTTCGCTATTGTTCTGGCCGTCTGGCTCACCTCAAGTGTGTGTGTCAGTCTCGTTCTGTAGTGATCGCCCTCCGGTGTCAGAAACACCTGCGTCTTATCCTTCAGTCTGCGGAAAGACTTACTGTGAATGATCCTGTCCCTGTCTCTTTGAAAAACCGGACGGATATCACACTGTTCCTCTTCCTTCAGCCTTCCTCTGGAATTCATGCTCAGCATGGCATACGGGCTAAGGTATTCTTTTTCCCACTGTTCCAAACCTTCTCGTATATTCATGAATATTGCCTTTCTCTTCCGAAAAAACAACCATCCTACCAATATTATTCGCGGTCGCCGGGCAAAATCCTTTTTTATCTGCAAATATCATAAATAAATTCTGCATTTTTATCCATCGCCTCATACGCTGTCTTGAACGGAGACATCTGAAACACATGCCACATTCCCTTAAAAACATCCATTTTCACGGAAACGTTCGCCTTTAACAGCTTCTTGTACAGCATGATGGAATCATCCAGCAGCACCTCGTTATTTCCCACCTGGATATAGACGGGAGGGAAATTCTCGAAATTGCCAAACAGAGGAGAAATTCCGGGATTGGTCAGATCCTCACCTTTTGCATAGTTGTCGATCATCTCCTGCAGATAGGCGGCATTCAGCACCGGATCAATCTGCGCTCTCGTCGTATGGGATTTTCCTGATGAAGTAAGGTCTGTCCACGGCGACATCAAAACCAGTCCTCTCGGAAGAATTCTTCCCTGCTCCTTCAACTTCAGCACCAGCGACAGTGCAAGATTGCCACCCGCAGAGTCTCCTGCCACGATGATATCTCTCGCTCCATACCCGAGCAGCATCAGATAATTCCAGATCATCATGGCATCCTCTGTCGCCGCCGGATAGGGATGCTCCGGTGCCAGCCGATAATCAAAGCTGAGAACATCCATCGAGGTAGAAGAAGCCAGCTTGCCTGTAAGTGTCCTGGCATACAGACTGCTTCCCGTCGAGTATCCACCTCCATGACAGTACAAAATAACGTACTTTTTCATATGGGCGCGGTCCACCTTGACCCACTCACAGTGAATCGGCTTATGCAGATCCGGCCGTCCGCACTGCAACGGCTTTATCTCCGCCTCTTCTATGAGGATATCCTTTGCACTCCCAAGAAGTGCTCCCAGATGATCCTGCGACTGCCTGTGTTTCTCGATATCCGCATTTTCCACTACTCCGTGCATTCTCTTGATCAGATTCATCAGATTTGCATTTCTTTTCTCAGATATAGGCATGGTAATCCTATCCTCCCGCAGTCCACTGCATTTTAGTCATATTTCTGTTTCGCTCATTGTAACATTATCTTGACACTCCGGGCAAGCACCGTAATTGTGAAACCCACATATATATGATATAATGGGCCTCATAGAAAACCAAGCGGCTGCGTAGCAGACATTTGGTTTTCTGGGCCCATTAACGAGCATGCATCTGCCGAAGGCAGATAAAGAGTGCGTAGCACGGGCATGCAAGTAAAATGCAGAAGTCCAAAAACAGCGGCTCCGCAGGAGACATTTGGTTTTCTGGACCTCATGAGTTTATAATAATTAGAAACGGAGATAACTATGGCTTCCCAGAACTCTGCCTTACAAAAGAAAAAAGTTAAAAAAGACATCTGGTATAAGCTTGATCTTTCTGCCATCGTATATCCCACCCTGCAAAGAAGGGATTTTTCTTCTGTGTACCGTCTTTCCGTTGTGCTGAAAGAAGAAATTGATCCTTCTGTTCTCCAGCAGGCACTTGACCTTACCCTGCAGCGTTTTCCAACCTACAAGGTCGCCATACGAAAAGGGGTATTCTGGCGCTATCTGGAACCCAACAACAGGCCGGGGCCTTTTGTACAGCCGGATATCAAAAATCCTTGCATGCCCATGCCCTTCCGCGGAAATAACCGTTATCTGATCCGCGTCTACTACTTCCGCAACCGTATTTCTCTGGAAGCACATCACAGTCTCGGAGACGGCACCGGTGGAATGTGTCTGCTGCAAACACTGACAGCTACCTATCTGAAGCTGCTCGGACACTCCATCACTCCCTCCGGTTTTGTTCTGGATATTTCACAGGAGCCTGACCCGGAGGAACTGGAAGATGCCTACATGCGCTATGCCAATGCAAAGGTATGTCCTCCAAGGCCCGCCGAGAAAACCTATCGTGTGCGAGGCACCAAGGAACCGTTCTATACGCTGAATATTATCGACGGTATCATGTCCGTGAAGGAAGTGATGTCCGTGGCGCGTAAATACAACGCAAGCATTACCGAATACCTGAATGCCGTCCTGCTCTATGCCCTGCTGCAAAAGCAGTCGCAGGAATTCCATCTGCACCTGTATCCGGTACGGATCGCCATGCCGGTCAATCTGCGCCGTTTCTTTCCCTCAAAGACTCTGCGTAACTTCATCACTATGGTGTACCCCTCCATCGATCCAAGACTGGGCGAATACAGCTTCGAGGAGATCATCACACAGGTACACCACTACATGCGTTACTATATTAACGAAAAGTTTTTGCGGGGTGATATCACCACAAACGCTGCCACGCAAAGAAATCCCATTATCCGTGTGGTTCCCCTCTTTATAAAGGATCTGGTTGTCCGTACTTTCTACGCCAGAGTGCAGGACAAAAATTCTTCCGCCGGGCTCACCAATATGGGAGCACTCAAGGTACCCGAGGATATGAAACCTTATATTGAGCGTTTCGATATCTATATGGGGCAGCCCTTTTCCTCCCGTACCAACTGTGCCATCATCAGCTTTGAGGATATTCTTACGATCAACTTTGCCAGCAGTATCTGTGAGTCCGAAGTGGAACGTCTCTTCTTCTCCAAGCTCGTTCAGGATGGCATCCATGTAACAATAGAAAGCAATCGTCAATAAGGAGTGAATGTATATGTCATATTGTGTCAACTGTGGCGTGAAGCTCGACCCTTCCCTCAAGGAATGTCCTCTGTGCCACACCCCCGTTATCAATCCCAATAAGCCTATGGAAGCAAAGAACGCTGTCTCCCCCTACCCGACACAAAAAGGGCAGGTCGAGGTCGTAAAGCGCAAGGATCTCGGCATCCTTCTCACGGTCGTCCTCACAGTCACCAGCGTTACCTGCCTGCTTCTGAATCTTCTTGTGTTTGACAAGGCCCTTTGGTCCCTTCTTGTGATCGGAATCTGCGTATGCCTGTTTGTTTTCACTTTTCCTGCCGTATTCTACAGTAAAGCACCTCTTTATATCTCTCTGCTTGCAGACGGCATCTCCGTAGCACTCTACCTGTACCTGATCACCTACATCACACCCTCGCAGGACTGGTTCTGGCAGATCGGGCTTCCCGTTGTCCTGATCCTGACGGGTCTGACAGAGTTGTATACCCTTCTGGTAAAGTTCTTCCCAGTATCCATCCTCTCCTGCTCTCTGTATCTTTTCCTGGAAATCCCGACCTTCTGCGTCGCACTGGAGCTTCTGATCTGCAGGGCAATGGCTGTACCCTCCCATATTACCTGGTCTGCTGTTGTGCTCACGGTCTGTGTCATTATCGACTTTGCACTGGTAACTATTTTAATCAGAAAACGCCTGCGCAACGAAGTGCGCAGACGCTTACATTTCTGATTCCTTATCAACTTATCCTTATCCGTTCAGGGCATCCTGCTCCTGTTCGGATAGCTTCAGGATATCATCCGGAGTTCCTTTTTTGATCGCCATATCATAAGTTCTGTATCCCGTCTGAAGCTGTTCCCCCTCTACGGTAATATAAATCTCCGTTGCCTGGTAATTGTCCAGATAGGTGTCCGCTATAGAGGCAATGATAATACTTTCTGCCTCGTTCGTCATCGTCTTAAGATATTCCCGGAAAGCTCCCGAAAGATCCAGATGCAGTGTTTTCTCTCCCGCCTGATCTTCCTCTGTGAAAGAAAGCACCTTTGTGTCGATCGACACAATATTATGCCTGCCAAGGGCAGCCAGGACAGTTTCCGGTGTCTTCTCTTCTACCTCAGTCTCCTCCATGTTTAATTCCTCGGTAGAACCGTTGCTGTAATAAACCTGTATCGTTTCTCCTGTGCTTTCCTGTTCTTCTGTATCCTGTACTTCTTCCTGCTCCTCAGGTGTCTGTTCCGCAGTTTCTTCGGTACTGCCCGTTTCCTCCTGTGTCGCCTCTGTTCCGTCGCCTGAAATGGTCAGCAGATCCTCTTTATCCTCACTCAAAAGATACTCCAGCCCATCTACAAGCATGTCTCCGGCCGACGCCGGACTTTCCGCATCCGCAATAGTCTCCTTGACCTCTTCCTTCTGCTTTCCACATGCAATCAGAAAAAGCATCAATGCCACAACAGACGCAAACAACACTACTCTTTTTTTCATAACTCGCTCCCCTGTTTCGTTGTATAGGCCGCGTTTATTTTATCATACTCCTAACGAAAAAGCAAAAACATTTCTTTTTTGCTGCATTCACATTGGCAAAAAAATACACTGCCATCAGACAGTGTACTTTCAAAATTTTTATAGTGCAGAAGAAGGGACTTGAACCCTCATGGTGTTGCCACCACACGGACCTGAACCGTGCGCGTCTGCCAATTCCGCCACTTCTGCATTTCGCGTTGCCATACATCCTTTTTTTGAAAGGATGCGGAAGATGGGACTTGAACCCACACGATATTGCTATCACAAGATCCTTAGTCTTGCTCGTCTGCCAGTTCCGACACTTCCGCATATATGAGGTTGTGTACCACTCTCGTGTTCCGCAACGCAAGTAATATATTACTGTCAATCAGATCAAAAGTCAATACCCTTTTTCAAAAAAATCGCAAAATTTATAATTTTTTGTTTTACGGTACTTTTGACCAGCACATATGCTCTTATATTATTTATGAAATAGTTTAGCTTTACTTAAATTTTTTTATCTACCACTAAATTTCATTGACGACACATCCTTTTTCATCTATAATTTGTATATAGAAACGTGTAGAAATCGTATATTATGTAATATTTTAGATTTTTGTAAATATACCCGCTTAACAAGCGGTCTCCACGCATAAATTTCAGGAGGAAACTATATTGTTACATATCACTTCTTTAAAAGACGGACTTGATATATTCAAGGCACTCGGGTCAGATGTCCGCATCGAAATTCTGAACATTCTGATGGACAATAATAACATGAGCATGAACGAACTGGCATCCCGTCTTAACATTACCAACGGTGCACTGACAAGCCACATCAAGAAGCTGGAAGGCTGTGGTCTCATTTCCACTTCCAGCGAATCCGCCGGACACGGCAACCAGAAGCTCTGTTCTGTTCATCTGGATAAGATTCTGATCGATCTGGAGCGGCAGGAGGACTTCCAGAACGTATACAGCACCGATATCAAGGTAGGTCACTATTCCAACTACCGAATCTGCCCCACCTGTGGACTGGCCTCTGACACCGCACTCATCGGTGAGGTCGATGACGCCCGTTACTTCGATCACCCCGACCGATACAATGCCGATATTCTCTGGTTTACCAAAGGTTTTGTCGAATACAATATTCCAAACTTTATCCCAAGCTTTCAGAAAATCACACAGCTTACCCTTTCTGCCGAGCTCAGTTCAGAAGCCCCCGGTGTAAACAATGTGTGGCCTTCCGACATCAGCTTCTACTTAAATGATGTGAGGATAGGAAGCTGGCTCTCTCCTGGTGACTTTGGTGATTCCCGTGGTCTTTTTACACCGGACTGGTGGTTTCCGAACTGGAACCAGTATGGTCTGCTGAAGCTGTTAGTCATCAATAAGAATGGCACTTATATTGACGGGCTGAAAATTTCAGATGTCACGATCGATTCCCTGAATCTCGATTACCGCAGCAGCATCCGTTTCCGTCTGGCTGTCGAGGACGATGCAGAACATGTCGGCGGTCTTACGATCTTCGGCAAAACCTTTGGAAATTATGGTCAGGACATCAAGGTCAGCATACACTACGCCCCGATGGAGGATTCTTCTAAGGCATAACACAGCTTTGCTGTCAAACAATCTCGATGCAAAAGTCCCATGTCCGGCACCTTTACGGTGCAGACATGGGACTTCTTATTTTCCGGATGATCGTTTCAAAACATCTTTACTAATATTTCACGCCCCAGACACTCTCATTAGAACCGACTGCGCTGAAGGTCATAACCTCTGTTCCTGCCTCATCCTTCATCTGGCAGAACACTCCGCTGTAGGACTTTTCACCAATCTGTATCTTCATATAACAGGAGCCATCCTTATACTCCCATTCTCCTTGCGAATCCTCGCCATACACTTTTCCGTCTTCCTGCAGATACAGGATCACAGGCTCTGCAATCTCTGCGTCGATTCCGATGCCCTGATTGATCACATAATATTTTCCGGCAACCTGTTCCTTCGCATAACCGGTATCCGACACCTTCTCACCGCTCGTTGCGTACGGCAGCATACAGGGCCATCCTTCCTCATTGACCACAAACTGATGCACTCTCGGCTCATGTTCCTCTGTCGCATTGTCAAAACGGGTATGATTGACAACATACTTTCTTCCGTCATCATCTACAAAGGCAGAATTATGTCCTGTCGCCATATAGGCAACCTCAAGGCTCGGCAGGAAATAATTACCCGACAGTTTCAAACCATACGGTGCCTGTCCGTAATTCTGCGTATCTAACGGGAATTCGCCATTCATATCCACATAGTCCCCATCAATCGTCTCTGAACGGAACACGCGGATCTGATAGCCTCCCTCTCTGGCAAGACCACCGTAGGACACAAACAGGTAATAATAACCGCTGTCCTCGTCATACATGATATAAGGTGCCTCAATCGAAGTGTGGTTTCCACCCATAAGCTTTCTTCCAAAATAAGTATCCACGCGGTTATCTGCATCCTCCTGCGGATGGATCACTTCTCCGGTTTCCGGATCAAGCTCCAGCAGGAAAATTCCTCCCGACCACGAGCCGTATACCATCCACAGTTTTCCATCCTTATCATAGAGAACTGTCGGATCGATCGCATTCGGATAGTCTTCAAACTTATATTCATTGCTCTTCTTAATATACTTGTTCTTTGCTTCCTCCCGGTCAACATACTCTGCCACATCGGTGTCATCGAGTGTCTCTGCCGTAAATCCGGAATAGATCAGTGCTCCCTTCCACTCAAACGGTCCTTCTATGCTCTCACTTGTTGCATAGCACAGATTCGAGGCATTCCATGTAGACGATGTACAGAAATACAGATAATACAGCCCGTTCGCCTCATTATAAATAACATCCGGTGCCCAGACATGCCAGGCTCTGTCGTCCGTCGGAATAGCACTTTTCTTGCTTCCTGCATAGGCAAAAGCCTCTTCATTTGCCATCAGTTCATAGTAAATCTGGTCTTTTACCTTATAGCCGTCTCCCAGTGATGTCCAGTGCTGCAAATCATCCGATACCGCAGTAGACATGTGTGAGCCAAAAATGTAATACTTTCCATCTGCTTTATAAATAGATGGATCGTGCACACTGACACCCGCATCGATCGTATTGGTTGCAATTCCTTCATAAGAGACTGTAAAATCCAAATCCACTGGTGCTGCCTCCTCTTTTTCAACCGGTGCGCTTTCCGCCTCCTGCTGTGCCGTATCCGCACCTGTTTCTGTGCCACATGCACACAGCCCGCACGTCATCGCTGACATCAGCACACCGCCAAGCAGCTTCCTTCCCATTCCTTTTGTTCTCATCTTCTCTCCCTTTCTTTTAAAGTATAAACTTCATAATAAACTATACTTTGTCTAAAAAAGGACTGCTGCTTTCCACCGAAACCGGCAATCGCAGCAGCCCTTGGCAATGGAGTGTATGCCCTGAATTTATTATCCTTTGACAGCTCCTGCAGTCATACCTTCAATGAAGTATCTCTGGAAGCAAAGGAATACGATAAACACCGGAATAATTCCAAACATGGAACCGGCTATCAGTACATCATAGTTATTGCCGTATGGCGTCAACAAAGTATTCAAACCGATCGGAAGCGTAAACTTCTCTGCGCTTCTGTACACCAGCATTGGCCACAATACATTATTCCACGCTCCCATAGCACACAGGATAGACATTGCCGCAAATGCAGGCTTCGTGATCGGAAGCATAATTTTAAAACAGATACCATACTCTGTCGCACCATCAATCCGTCCGGCATCCAGGAGCTCTTTGGGCAAGCCTGTCATATACTGCCGGAAGAAGAAGATCGTCGACGCACCACAGATACCAGGCAGTACAACACCCGCCATGGTATCGATCAGGTTCAGACTGATCATTTCCTTATACAACGGAAGGATCAGAATTTCAAATGGAACCATCATGGTCGCAATGACCAGGAAGAACAGGAAATTCTTCAGTTTATAATTGTACATCGTAAGACCATAAGCAACTATGTAACACACCAATAAGGTCAATACCACCGACACAAAGGTAAGGAGCAGACTGTTCTTAAACCACATAAAATACTTTTGGGAATCTGCATTGTGTCCAAAAAGATATTTATAATTTGCAAGCGTCATAGTACTTACATTCAAATCAATGCTCAGACCCTTACGGATCAATTCTGTTCCAGGTCTGAAGGATGCTACCAGACCTGCCAGCAACGGAAATACAATAATTGCTGAAAGAATTGCAAAAAAACCGGTTGCAAGGATTGATAAAATAGTTCTTTTGGCTTTCATACCGCCAACGCTTTTTTCTTCTACAGAGGATTTATTTGCCATATTAGTCTTCCTCCTTCTTAAACGTTCCATTCAGTACTAACTGAACAATATTAATAGCTAATGCAATTACAAGCAGTACGATACCCACTGCACTACCATAACCTAACTGGTTCTTGGTAATACCACGCTTATACAGGTATCCTACAATCGTCAGACCAATGTTGTTCGGTGAATCCGGCCCTGCCCATAACATATAGGATTCCATAAACATTGCAAGTCCTGCGTAAACACTGATTGTAAGTACATAGATCGTAGTCGGTTTTAATAACGGAATCGTTACATAGCGGAATTTCTGCCATGCTGAAGCTCCATCAATCTCAGCCGATTCATATAATGCGGTGTCGATTGATTTCAAACCAGAGATAAAGTAAAGCATATTCACGCCGGTCCATCTCCAACAGCATACAATCAGTAATGCTGCAAGACCGGTTGCTTTCATTTTCAGCCACTTAAAGGTTCCAAGACCAAGTGCTGTTGTAATCACATTCATCTGACCTGTCGGATACTCGGAAAACATCAGACGGAACAGGGTTCCGGAAATAACAACAGAGGTCAGTGCCGGTACATACAGACAGGCCTTCCAGAATCCCTTAGCCTTTACCAGTCTGGAATCCATCAGTACCGCAAACAACATCGGGAACGGGATCAGAAGCACCAGCGTCAGTATCATATATTCAAAACTGTTCAAAATTGCCGTGTGGAATACCGTATCCTTCAAAAGCTTCTGGAAATTCTTAAGACCAACCCATTCTGTTCCGGTCGGCGTGATATCCTGAAAGCTCATGGTGATCGTACTGCACAACGGATATATCCAAAAGAATGCAAAGCTCAGAATAAACGGCAGCACAAATACATAGGGAGCAACCTTCTGAGAATAGAGAAATTTTTTAAACTTATTCATATGCACACACTCCTTACCCAAACACATATGTTTTTTTGCCAATACAACCCTTTTTTAGGGAAAAATATAGAGGGGATTGCACTCAATCCCCTCTATGAAGTTCTAAGTCGTACGGATCAGGTGCTTCTTACTGCTCCAGATCTACTACGTCCTGTGCTGCCTGTAATGCTTCGTCAACATCCATGCCATTCTCCAGAATGTCATTCAATGTTACATTGCACATCTGCTCATTGATGGTCGGGCTGATTGCTACAGAGTAGATCTTGCCGATATCATCTTTGATGCTGTAAAGTACATCGTAAGGATAGTTGATGAAGAAAGCATTGTACTGATTGTTGTCATCATGTGCAAATGCGTCATCATTCCAAAGAGCTGTGTTACATACGTCGAATCCAAGGTTATCCCAGATAAGCTGCTCACCCTCTTCAGACATCTTAGCCCAGCAAAGGAATTCTGCTGCAAGCTCCTGGTTAGCGGACTGCTGTGTTACAACTGTACCGGTACCACCTACACCAACGGAGCAAGGCTGACCTGCTTCAAATACAGGACACTTAGCAATGTACCAGTTGCCCTTTTCTTCAGGCATGTAGTTTGTGAAACGGCTCATGTACCACATTGCCTTCGGGAAGGATACGATGTTGTGGTCAAGAATGTTCTGGAAACCAGCCTCAAGGTCTACGTGTCCATCCGGAGAAACCTCTGCAAGACCGCTGTTTACCCAATCCTGTTCCATTGTCAGCATCTTCTTAACGGAATCAAGCTGTACGTTAGCCTTGCCATCAAATCCGCCTGTCCAGTCTTCGCCGTACTCAGCCATTGCGATCCACTGCCAGTCAACACCACCTGTATCAACGGATGTCCAGTATTTACCGTCTGTTGCAATTGCATCAACGTATTCCTGTCCAAGTGCTGCATAATCATCCCATGTCACAACGGAATCAATCTTAGCGATCACATCATCCTGGGAGATTCCCATAGCCTCTGCCATAGCTGCTACGTTATAGTACATAACAGTTGCACCTACGTGGTAAGGTGCACCATAGTAATGTCCGTCAGATCCTGCATAGACATCCATACGAGCCTTAACCATGGTCTCCATGTAAGGAGCTGCGTAATCATCCAGAGGAACAAGCCATGTATCCAGACCGGCTACCACATTCGGGAACTGTCCGATCTCTACGTCACAGATATCCGGAGCTCCGGTACCTGCTGTCAGGGATGTCAGAAGTTTGGTATGCATATCAGCGTAAGGATATGTAGTACAGGTAATCTCAATAGTTCTGTCAGGATTCTCTTCGTTCCACTTCTCTACCATGTTACCATAGTGCTGTCCGTGTAATTCAACGAATGTCCACATCTCCATATGAGTTCCGTTCGGATCACCGAAGGTAGAAGAAGGGATCTCTTCCTCGGCTGCTGCCTCATCTGTGCTCTCATCTGTGCTCTCATCTGCGGCTGTATCATCGGCTGCCGCGTCATCTGTTGCTGCGGAATCTTCTGTTGCTGCGCCGTCGCTGGAAGCAGTACCATTTGAGGAACCACAACCTGCAAGAATAGAAGAAACCATAGCAACGCTTAACAAAGTAGCTAAAACTTTCTTTTTCATTTCTTATCCTCCTTGAGTTATAGTGAAAAAAATGTTTTTTGATAACCAATCAGGAAAACAGGTTTTTCATAAAGTAATTCAGCTAACTGTTTAATTACATTTACCTTTACCCTTAGTTTACCAGCAACCTGCTCTTGGCTAATTTTAACTTTTAAGCATTTTGCATATTTTCTTTGCTTAATTGATTATCTTATGAACACATTGTACAATATCTATCGTAATACGTCAATGCCTTTTTGAATTATTTTAGTTTTTTTTGAAATATTTAGATAAAAATAAATTTTTTTGAAAAACCTATCATTATTTTACCACTTGCCATAGGGGCAGACATTCTTTTGAACAGCCGCTCGCAGTTCAACATAGCATCCACAGGCCCTGCACAGCTCTGACATTTAAGGAGCCGCTCTTCATAAAGCGGCTCCTGTGTCTTGATATTTTCATCCAGTTGGGCAATATAGGCATGCAGATTGTCAAAATACTCTCCCCAGTCCATATCCCTGGTCAGACACTTCCGACAGTGTCTGACTGTTGTTTTCTTCTCTTCCATTATCTTACCCGCAAGCTTATCACACTGCAGGCCGGTGCGGTAAAGCAAATTTTTCCATCCCTGATCTCATAATCGGTGAACACCTCTTCCTTCACCTTCTCAGGATCTTCAAAAGTGTTGTGTGCGTGCATCTCTTCTTTCAGGATTGCCCCCTTCACCTCAGTCGGGTTAAGCTGCGCACAGGCAATCTCGACCGGTGCATCCTCACTGACTGAAAGATTGTTCAGGGTAATGTTAATGCATCCGTCTGCGCTGACAGAAACCGACTCATCCAGGAACGGTACCTGATATTCCTCCTCAAGACCGATTGTCTTATTGCCATCCACATAGCTTTCCACCAGATCCGCATCCTGATGATGCTTATACATATGAAAGACATGATAGGTGGGCGTAAGCAGCATCTTCGGTCCTTCTGTGAGGATTACAGACTGTAATACATTTACCATCTGGGCGATACATGCCATCTTTACACGGTCGCAATGCTTATTGAAGATATTCAGCGACACACCGGCAACCAGTGCATCTCTCATGGTATTCTGCTGATATAGGAATCCCGGATTCGTTCCCGGTTCCACCGTAAACCAGCAGCCCCACTCATCCACGATCATGCCGATCTTTTTCTCCGGATCATACTGATCCATGATCGCTCCATGACGGTTGATCAGCTCCTCAATATATTCTGCCTTGGCCAGTGTCTTGTACCATACCTTCTCATCAAAATCCGTTGCACTTCCCTTGATGTCCCATCCTTCCGGATGTACATAATAATGAAGGGAAAGGCCATCCATATATCCGTGGGCAAATCCCGGATGTGGCGGCTCAAAGCAAGTCTCCAGCACCTTTTCCGTCCAGAAATAGTCCGCCACGTTAGGGCCTCCGCAGACCTTCTTGATCGGTTCATCCGGATGATACTGTCTTACATAAGTCTGATATCTCCGGTACAGGTTCGCATAGTACTCCGGCGTCATATTTCCACCGCAGCCCCAGTTCTCATTTCCTACTCCGAAATAGTCAATCTTCCACGGCTTCTCATGTCCGTTCTTCTTACGCAGGTCAGCCATCGGGGATACCCCGTCAAAGGTGATATACTCAACCCATTCACTCATCTCCTGCACGGTGCCGCTTCCGACATTTCCGTTTACATAAGTCTTACATCCAAGCTGCTCACACAGTTCAAAAAACTCATGGGTACCAAAGCTGTTGTCTTCCACAACACCGCCCCAGTGGGTATTGATCATTTTCTTTCTGTTTTCCTTCGGACCAATTCCGTCCTTCCAGTGATACTCATCTGCAAAGCAGCCGCCCGGCCAGCGAAGTACCGGAATCTGCATCTCTTTAAGTGCCTCAACGACATCCTTACGCATCCCGTTTACATTGGGAATGTCCGAATCCTCTCCGACATACAGTCCCTCATAGATACATCTTCCAAGATGCTCGGAAAAATGTCCGTAAATTTCAGGATTGATGTGTCCTTTTCTTTTCTTTTCATTGATAATGATTTTTGCCATGTCTGACCCCTTTCTTCTCCTTCTTTTCTTCTCTATTTTCAGACTCTGGTGCCATTGTCAAACACCGGTCTTCCATCCTTCCATGCGATCTTGCGCAGCATTGTATGACGGTTCGGATTGTAGAGTGGATTTCCTACGATCTCAGCCTCTGTCCTTGCATGGAACACCAGAATATCGTTGCCCTCCTCGTCCACGGTAAAGCTGTTATGTCCCGGTCCGTAAATTCCAAGTTCTTCCTCCGAGCACAGAACCGGATAACGTTCCTTTCTCCAGGAAAGCGGGTCCAGAAGATCTGCATTCTCATCAGCTGTCAGCATTCCCATGCAGTAAGCCACGCCTGTCTCCGATGCAGAGTAGGTCATAAAGATCTTGCCATTTCTCTTCAGCACTGCCGGACCCTCATTGACCCAGAAACCGACTCTCTCCCAGTCGTAGTCCGGGGTTGTCAGAAGCACCTGTACCGTCTTCAGCTTATAGGGTGTCTCTAATTCTCCTATGTAAAGGTTCGAGATCTGCTTACCGACTCCTACCTTCTCTGCCCAGATATAATACCATTTTCCATGGTTTTCAAACACGGTGGCATCTAACGAGAATGCCTCAAAGGAAAACTCATCCTCATCAGCCCTTCCCATCTTGCCTTTCTCTACCCATGTGCCGGTAACAGGATCTTCATCGGTACATTCCAGTACATACGGTCTGATCGCCCAGACATCATCCTTATCCCCCGCTGCAAAATACAGATACCAGGCTCCGTTAATATAGTGCAGCTCCGGTGCCCAGATATGGTAGCTCATGATCCCGGACTCATGCTTATGCCATACTTCCGTCTCGGGTGCTTCTGCCAGTCCCTCCAGCGTAGTTGCCCTGCGCAGCACAATCCCGTCATAGGCAGGAACCGAAGCCGTAAAATAGTAGGTTCCATCCGTATGCCGGTACACATAAGGGTCTGCCCTCTGCATGATCCACGGCCTGTTATAAATTGTTTCGCTTGTTTTTGCTGTCATTGTGCTGTTCCTATTCTTTCTGCTTTTATTAAAATATTTTATTTCTATCTAAATTATATTGTATTTCCTACAAATACGCAACCATTATTTGAGAAAAAGCATAAAAAGCGCACAAAAAAACGGACATATTTTGTGTCACACTCTTTTCTACCTGTCATATCATACTCGTAAGAGTCACTTAGGAGCACCCCATGTCCTCTCAACCCTATGTCGTCATTGCCGGCAGAAGCCGGGATACGCAGAATTATGAAAAAGCCTTCCGCGCTCTGGGCGTAAAGGTCTTTTCCACCCTCAACAAAGAAAAAGCCGCCTCGGCGGATTACCTCATTCTCCCCGGCGGTGGCGATATTACCCCTGCATTCTTTGGTCAGCACGACCATGGCTCACGTTCCATCGATACCGAACTGGATATCCTCCAGCTTCAGATCCTTGATTTCTATGTACAGGGAAAACGGCCTGTTCTCGGAATCTGTAAGGGAATCCAGATGATCAACATCTACTTTGGCGGCAATATCCATCAGGATCTTGATACAGCCTCTGTCCATCAGTGGATCGGGCACGATCAGCAGCATCCCGTCTACCACAGCGGTCTGCAGCGGGATGACTTTTTCTACCAGCTCTACGGTCTGAGTACGATCGTAAACTCGGCCCATCACCAGGGCATTGACCGCCTTGGACTTTCTCTTCGCGCCGTCTGTCGTTCCGGCGACAACGTAATAGAGGGAGTCATTCACGACTCCCTCCCCATTCTCGGTGTCCAGTGGCACCCCGAACGCTGTCTGGAAAGCGGCGGGGATATTCTTCTGGAACATTTTCTGTCACTCTCTGCCGGGGCCGGGTGATCCGCCTGTTTTTCACTCATAGCACCCGGGCAGAAACGCCCAAAAGTACATGCAGTCCTTCTATCATCTTCTGATTGGTGTCCCATTCCAGCGGATACTCGATCATAAGTGCACGGTAGTCCTCCTGCAGAACGTCCACTCAGGCGTATTCCCGCCCGGAATAATTTCTCCCGGATGTCTTCCTGTTGTTCCATCGTAAATGCTGTCGGCATACCATCTCCGTCATCTATTACTCTGACTTTTCCATCGTCTTTTTCGTTTTTTTCGTCTTCTGCTCCAACTGCTTCAGACCTTCCTCAAGCTTCTCACGCTCCTGCTCTGCCCTGTTTTTTACATAGCTTTTGGCATTGACGGATATTTTCTCCATGAACAGCTTCACCATATCCGTGATCACACCTGCCGTCTCCTCGTCTACCTGTTTCATCGCCGTCCGGATCTTCTGCAGGCTCTGTGGCAGGTTTGCTGTCAGATCGATCAGGTTATCCGTGTCAGACGCCAGCAGCACCTGATACAGGGTATCCACAAAAATCTTCATCTGTTCCGGTGTCAGTGACAGAATCCACTCGTTGAGCGATTCGTCCATGATCTTTCTTCCGGAATAAATTTCATCTACAAAACGAAATGATTCCTTATCGATCAGCCATGTATACGGATCGTGTTGTGCCACACCCATCTTCTTACTCTCCACCACATGATACGGCACCTCGCTGAACAGGATCATGCCGACCAGGGAAGAGTGCGGTATCGTTTTGTGGATCCGCTCTTCGATCTCACGGAATGCACCCTTCTCCAGCACCTCCGGCCGAAAGCCAGGTCCATCATGCGTGTAAATCCTGTCGATCCGGTCTCTGACCTCCTTTGAACAATACATGGCTGCGTAGACCGCCAGGTTTCCACCCTTGGAGTGCCCTCCTACGAGAAACGGCCCTTTAAAGGTTTGGGCTGTCTTTTCCAGATATTTCACACTCATGAGCTGTCCGGGAACCGGCTCTGAAAAGGCCAGATTGAAATCCTCTTTCCACCCCACGATCGTCTCATCGGTTCCCCGGTATGCCACATAGACAGTTCCATCCGGGAAGAAACAGGTGACCGCTGAAAACTGGGTTTCCTTATCAAGGTCTATATAGTTTACATAATTATCAAGTCGCAGTTCTCCGAATCGTTTTCCCGCAAGCATTCCTTCAAACAACGCTGTGTTGTTTTCCAGGTATCTCTCATCCGCAAACAGTTTGTCTTTTCCCACATTTTCATTCAGTTCCTGCATGGAAACCGACGCTTTTTTCTCTCCCAGTCCCGGCACAAGACCGTCAAATTTCAGGTAAGAAAACTGACTGAGGATCAGACTGTCCACTTCGCTGAAGGGCAGCTCTGCCAGAGAATAATCTCCATATTCCTCCAGATAATCCAATACTGTTCCCATTCCCATACTAACCTCATTTCTGAGCAATTTCTACACATACCGCTCTTCCTTAAAGCTTTGCTTCCAGATGTTCAATATTCTTGATCAGAACCGACACGGTTCCGTCGGGATTTGTGATAAATTCCACACTTCTCGGATTCTTATACTGCTCCATCGGAATCTTGATCTCTATCCCGGTATCGGTAAACAGGTGCTGGCTTTGGAACTTGCGCACCGTATTTTCGCTCTGCGGCAAAACCTCTTCCTTCACCATATCATACTTTTCCATTTTATCCTGAAAGGCAACCTTTAATTCCGGTTCTTCCTCAAAAATTTTGTCTGCAATCTCCTCTACGATAAAGCCGCCCTTTTCCTCAAGTTCTTCCTGTATGATACTCTTCGCGCGCATCTGCTTTTCATACCGCTCCGTATCGTCAAACCCATCCTTCTGGACACTCTCCACCGCCCTGCTCACAATCGAAAGCTTTGATTTATGAGACATGTGCGCACTGCACTTCAGGAAGAGGAAGGAAAAGTAATTGGTCTTTTCGCCGTTGACCTCATACTTTTTCTCAATCACCTGCAGGGACAGATCGTTCAGCCTGATGATCGCCGCCTCCGTCAGTCTCTGGGACTCAGACGGCAGCAACGACTTGTGGCGGATAATCTCATTGCGGTTGCCCTCGCCGTCCTCAAGTGTCATCGTCCGGTGCGTATACTGCGTTTTGTAATTCATTTTCAGAAGCGCAAGGTACTCCTCCTCGCCCTCACGGAACCTTACCACCATAAGATCTGCCGGCGGGATGTCGATATTGCTGTTCATAATCTCATACAGCATCGTCGCAATATCCTTGCTGATCGGTACAAAGTCGTCATCCGAATACTCCTCAAGAATATGAAACACCTCGGATTCCTCACGATAAAACCGACATTCCTTCGTATCATCCCCGGAACTGATCTTTGCAATATGCTCTTTCAGAAATTCCGCGATCTCCGATCCGTACTCTAGTTCCGTATCCGACAGAACCGGCATACCGATCGTCGAATCCATAATATGTACGATCACATTCTTAATTCTGATATCTTCCTTATTCATCCTCTGTACTCCTGCTTCTTTATTTCAATTCATCTCATCAGTACCTATATTATCCATCCTTTTCCTGTTTTTTTCTATCCCTAATTTCACAGAAAATGTGTTTTGGGGAAATTATTCTTTTCACTGAGCAACAATCTGGCAAGTGTCTCCTCTCCCCATTCATAATCAAACAGGTACTCTCCCTGAAACAACTGCCTGTTCCCCGCCGGGTTATCCAGATAAATAAAATAATCACAGTCGATCTGATCCGGAATCACATAGCATATTCCCCGGCGTGTCACAAAGATCTCCTCCGCCCCTGCCATACGCAGGGTACTCTGTAAATTCATCACCGCTTTACGATATAATTTCTTGACCCGATCATCATATAACCGATCAGGCCAGAGCTTATCGATCGCTTCCTCCATCTGCACCTCTCCGCCATGGTGATCCAGACACAACGCCAGAAGTTCTCTGGCTTTTGAATTGGTAAAGCATACGACCTCATTTCCGGAAAAGAATTGAAATCTTCCAAACATGACAGCCCTCGCCTTTTTCTGGCGATAAGACAACAGCTTTGCCCGCTCCGCGAGATCCAGCACATCCGCTCTGTCAAATGTTTTCATAAGACAATAATCAGCTCTTACCTTCAACGCCCTTCCGACGGCCTCTCTCTCCGTAGTGATGTAGATCAGCACCACGCCCTGATGCAGCAGCTTCAGGCTGATTCCCAGATCAAAATCTATATCGTAAGGCTTCTCCATTTCCACAATGGCAAGTTCAATCAGATTATTCTTTGCAAATTCCATTGCCTCCTCTGGATTACTGCACACGCCCACTATCTCAAATTCTTCCATACCCTGACACAGATAAAGAAAACGTTCTCTGACCTCCGCATCACGGTATACCAATAAGGTTTTCACGAAACATCCCTCCCGTTTCGTTTATAAGTTTACTTTATTAAACTATAATTGTCAATTATACAACTACTTTCATCGTTTGATGATTCGGAAACTTTTGGGCATTCTGTTTTACCTGCTCTTTCATTTTCCGGTTCTTTTTCCTCTTTCTTCCTTATATATTAAAGTAAATCCATCTCACGAGGCATCGGCCATGCGGATTCTTGAAAAAATAAACGACTTTTTGTGGGGAATTCCCTTGATCGTTCTTCTTATGGGCTCCCATCTTTATTTTTCCTGTCATCTGCACTTCCCACAACGCCGGCTTCTGTATGCTATCCGTCTTTCCCTTGGGAAAGAGGATTCCTCCGTCTCCGGACTCTCTCCGTTCTCCGCCTTGTCGACCACTCTTGCCGCCACTCTCGGAACCGGCAATATCATCGGTGTGTCCACTGCAATGGCTCTCGGCGGTCCCGGAGCTATCTTCTGGTGCTGGATCACCGGTATCCTTGGCATGGCTACCGCTTACAGTGAATGTTACCTGAGTGTCCTGCACCGCACCCGTCAAAAAGACGGAACCTTTGTCGGCGGACCTATGTATGTGCTGAAAAATGGTGTTCGAAGCCCCTTTCTCGGCGGTATTTACGCTGTCTGCACGCTGATGGCAGCCTTCGGGGTCGGCTGTACGACACAGGCCAACTGTGCGGCACAGGCCGTAAACAGTGCTTTTCACATTCCGCCTTATTTCACCGGAATCTTTCTCGCCATCCTGACCGGCTGCGTGATCCTCGGCGGTGTCCGTCAGATTGGTACACTGTGTGAGCGCATGGTTCCCGCTATCAGTATCGTATATCTGTTTGGCTGCCTTCTTCTGTTGCTGCTCTTTCACCGACAGATTCCTGCCGCCTGCCTTCTGATCCTGAAGGACGCTTTCGGCATTGCACCGCTTACCGGCGGTGTCGCGGGGGGACTTCTCCAGCATACCATTCGTTACGGCATTGCGAGAGGACTTTTTACCAACGAGGCCGGTATCGGAACCTCTGCGATCGCTGCCGCAGCCTCTCAGGAACAGCCCCGCCAACAGGCCTATGTATCCATGACGGCTGTCTTCTGGGACACGGTAGTCATGTGCCTTATCACAGGGATCGTGATCGCCTGCAACATGCTCTACGATCCGGCATCCGTTCAGGGTATCCCCATGACGGATCTGACTGCAGCGGCCTTTTCCCATCTTCCCTACTTCGGAAATGCGTTTCTGAGTGTGTCACTTGCTGCCTTTGCCGTCACGACGCTGATCGGCTGGTCATATTTTGGAGAAAAAGCAACGGAATACCTCGTCGGTGACAAAGGTATTCCGTACTACAAATTCGCTTATGTCATTATGATCTATCTGGGTTCTGTGATTCCCATGAACTTCGTCTGGGAATGTACTGACCTGATCAACGGTCTGATGGTATTTCCTAATCTTCTTGCTCTCTTTCTACTGCGGGATCAGATCAAAACCTGACCGCCCTGTACAATACTCTTTGCCCTGCTGAGCGCATCGTCGATATGCCCGCAGAAGTTCTCTGCTCCGATCTTTTCATAAAAACCGGATTTGTGCATGATCAGCATCGGCTGGTCATTGACATGGGAAAAGACAAGCTGCACGCCCTTTTTACAGCAGTTGGCATACAGTTCCTCCAGTGCATGCATGGCTGTCGCATCAATGGCATTCACGCTTCGCATTCTCACCACGATACACTTGTCCGTATCCTTGTAGGCGATGTGCATGATCTTGTCTGCCACACCGAAAAACAACGGCCCGCTTACTTCATATACCAGTGTGTGCTTCGGCACTTCCCGCAGGGAAAGACTGTCTGCATCGTCCTCATCATCCGCATAACGCCAGCCTTCCACATCTGTCACCTCGCTCATTCTCTTCATAAAAAGAACTACAGCGATGATCAAACCAACCTCGATGGCTACCACCAGATCAAATACCACCGTGAGGATGAAGGTGCTCATCAACACGATGATATCACTCTTTGAAGATGTTTTGCACAGATAAATGACCTTTTTGATACCGCACATATTGTAGGCTACCTGAAACAGGATCGCCGCGATCGTCGGCATCGGGATCAATGCAGCATACGGCATCAGAAGAACCAGAATCAGAAGCAGTACCACCGAATGTACCATTCCGGCAATCGGTGTACGTCCACCATTCTTGATATTGGCAGCGGTTCTGGCTATCGCTCCGGTCGCCGGAATACCTCCGAACAAAGCCGATGCGATATTGCCGCAGCCCTGTGCGATCAGTTCCATATTGGAACGATGCTTGCTGTTGATCATACTGTCTGCGACAACTGCTGAAAGCAATGACTCAATCGCAGCCAGAAGCGCGATCGTCAGTGCATCATGCCACTCACTCTGAATCAGCTTCAGGGAAAAAGCCGGCATCTGCGGTGTCGGTATCTTATTGGAAATCTCGTAGAGATCTCCGATGGTGTTGACCTGCATCCCAAGCCCCTTCACCATCAGAATTCCGGCAAGCACAGCAAAAAGGGATGCCGGGATCTTAGGAAGAAATCTGGCACCCAGGATCAGGATAGCCAGACTGACCACTCCGACGAGCACAGCCTGCCAGTTCAAGGTTGCCACATTCTCTATATCCGCACGCAGCTTATCCATTGTATCGATCAACGGCTCCTGCGTAACGATCGTCAATCCGCAGAAATCCTTGATCTGACCGATCAGAAGCGTAACAGCAATTCCCGCCGTAAATCCGGTTGTGATTGTATAGGGAATAAATTTGATCAGACTTCCTACCCGGAAAAATCCCATGATAATCAGTAGAATTCCTGCCATGATCGTTGCGACGGCAAGTCCTTCCATTCCCTTATCGGCTACAATGCCTGCCACGATCGTCGCAAAGGCAGCCGTCGGCCCGGCTATCTGAACCCTGCTTCCTCCCAGAAAGGAAATCAGAAATCCTGCTACGATCGCGGTATAAATACCTCTTTCCGGTGAAACGCCACTGGCAAGTGCAAGTGCAATCGACAGCGGCAGTGCAATGATAGCGACGATGATACCGGAGATCACGTCCTTAATAAATTGTTCTTTTGTGTATGTTTTCATGACTGAAAACAACTTTGGCTTTAGTTTTTCCATTTCTCCTCCTCGTTTAACCCAAACGAGTCTATCATATTACAGAATCCCCAAGCCGTCCAGCAAAATTTTCACACCGATCAGGATCAGAATGATTCCACCGGCAATCTGAGCCCTCTTGCTGTATTTGTCTCCGAAAATACTGCCGATCTTCACGCCGATCGCCGAACAGATGAAAGTGATCACACCGATAAAAGTAACCGCAGGAACAATCGTCACCTGCAAAAAGGCAAAGGTCACACCGACCGCAAGTGCATCAATGCTCGTTGCAACAGCCAGCAGAAACATGTTCTTAGGATCCATGCAGGCATCCAGCTTCTCTTCCTCCGAGAAAGCCTCCTTCACCATGTTTCCTCCCAGGAACAGCAACAGCACAAAGGCGATCCAGTGCGCATACTTCGTGATCATCTCCGCAAAAAAGCTGCCGAGGAAATATCCCAGAAGTGGCATAAGCGCCTGAAAGCCGCCAAACCAGGCCCCAGCGATCATCATGTGTTTCATTTTGATTTTTCCAAGGGAAAGCCCCTTACAGATGGACACGGCAAACGCATCCATAGACAGCCCTATGGCCAACACGAACAATTCCGCAATACTCATTTTCTCTTCTCCTAATAATTTTTGTTGGCGTTCCACTGCACACAAGCAATTTCCTATTACGATTCGGGTGTCAAAAGCCATTATTTCATTTAACATTTGGCAAATTGCACAATAATGTTTTCCGTATACGAGCAAGGTAATCGGCATACCAACGCAAACACGTTGATTTTCTTGTTTTGCTGCACACGCTATGCTCGCAAAACTGCAAAAATCTGCCTATCGTTTGCTTATGGATATGCCATTCCCATTGCCCGAATTTCTGAAAAAATTGCTATTTGTGCAATTTGCCAGCTTCAAAATAAAGCAATGGCTTTTGACACCCGAGTCCTATTACACAAAAAAACTCACAGACAGCTCCCTCAAGCTGTCCATGAGTCTCATCATTTCAAGTAATACCGGGTGTCTCCACCATTATGTCGATAATACTGTGTGAAGACCTCCACACCGATTACTCCCTCAACGAACTTCTACATGGTATCATGTAAAAATCCATATTGCAAGACCTTTTTTATAAAATCTGCATCCATTTCCTGCTCCGGAATAGAATAAGGCTGATTCCCAGGCGGACACACTCCTCTAATGACAGAATGAAATATACCGAAGTGATCGGCAGTTTCCAGACAAAAGCAGAGAGCAGGCCAAGTGGACCCCCGAAAAGCCATGTTCCGATCAGATCGATCACCATGACATAGTTTGTCTTGCCTCCGCTGCGGATAATTCCCCCTCCCAATATCATATTCTGAACTTTGACAGGTGCCATAATGGCAAATACGATAAGGAGCTGTGCAGTCAGGGTCCGCACCTCCCCGCTGACATTGAATATCCCTGTATAAAAGCTTCTCAGCAGGATCATGACCACCGACAGCACCAATGAACCAGCCAGACCATATCCCATAAGCTTCTTTGCCTCACCGTAAGCCGCATCATGCTCTCCAGCCCCGAGCCGTCTTCCCGTAAGGATGCCAGCTGCCTGCGACACGCCTCCCATCACACCCATGAAAAGCATGACCATCGGGCTGATCAGTGTCATCGCTGCACATGACCCTGTTCCAAGACGGCCATAGATCATGGCATATACATTTTCTCCCAGACTCCAGAAAAATTCATTGACCAGGATCGGCGCCAGAATGGTACCGTACTGCCTCCACTTTTCCCCCGTCATTGCCAGAGAAAATGGAACGTTCCACGCTTCTTTTCTCTTGATCCTGCGATACAGCACCAACAGAATCACTGCTTCCATGATCTGCGCGATCACCGTGGCAAGAGCTGCACCACGAATTCCCATCCTGGAGAAACCTCCTTTTCCGAAAATCAGCAGATAACTGAGCACAGTATCCACGACCGCATCAAGCAGCGTTGCATAAAGCGGTATCGACGCCTGTTTCTTGCAGCGAAGCAAAGTCGCATAAAGCATACTGAACACTCTCGGCAGATACCCAAGGGCTACCACTGTCAGATAGATCGTAGCTGCCTCGCAGGTATCACTGTCTTTGGTGTAAATGCCCATGATCTGCCTGCCCGCAGCCATGCTCACTCCCAGAAAAACCAGCGCCAGTATCATTCCAATACATAAATTCAGATAAAAACACCTTCCCGCCTCTTTCTCGTCCCCTTTGCCGATATACTGTGCCAGACAGATTCCTGCCACAGCGGCGATTGCCGACAACAGTACCGAGTACAGAGAGGAAAATTTTCCTGCAAGACCAATTCCTGCAATGCTGACCTCGCCAAGCTGTCCCACCAGGATCTGATCCACCATGCTGAATGAGGACTGTAAAAGCCCCTGCAGTGCTACCGGCACTGCTATTTTGATCGCTTCGTTGCGAAATTCTTTCCGTTGTATCTTCGTTTCCTTCATATAAGATTCCCTCTTCTTTTCCTTTTTCTTCCCTTAATAAGCGCTTATGAGGTTACTTATATTATAAAAAGGAATCCTGTATTTTACAAAGGTTAAGCGCATAACCCATCACAAAAATAAAGAGCATATTTTAGTCAATATGCCCTGTACTGTTCCTTATGATCAGTTCAACCGGCAGTGTATGTACCAGTTCTGTCGGTTCCTGTCTTTGCAGCTTCCCAAGAAGCTCTATCGCCAGCTGTGCGCGCTTTGCATGATCCTGTCTGATGGTTGTCAACGTCGGCTGGATCTGCCTTGACAGCATGCTGTCATCAAAGCCTCCCACGGAAATCTGCTCCGGTATGGCGACCTTCTCTCCCATCAAAAACTGCATTACGTCCACCGCATAATAATCTGACACTGCAAAGATCGCGGTAAACTGTAGAATATAATCTCTGTGCTGTCTGTAAAACTCCTGTCTCTCTTCCAATTTCATGGGAACCACCAGAAGCTCTGCCTCCGGCAGCACGCTCTGAAATCCCAGAAACCGTTGATGATCCATGCTGATATTGTTGTCGGCAATACAGAGTACCCTGTGATGTCCAAGCTCTTTCAAATGCATTCCCATCTGCCGCCCGCCATCGTAATGGTCGATCACCAGATTTACCAGCCCTTTTCCATTCTCCAGATAACTGTCATAGATCACAAAGGGAATCCTCATATGATCGCGCAGATTCTGATAGTCCTGTTCACAGAATCCGATCAGGATCAGGCCCGCCATATTCCACATGGATGCAAATTTCGTAATCTCTCCCCATTCGTCCGTGACCCTGACCATCATAAAATAGCCACTCCGGTCAAGCTCCTTTGTCAGGGCATTCAGGGAAGCCGCCACAAATCCATCCTCCAGCACATGCCCTTCATACTTTTCCGAATTGTTCACAATGACACCGATAATTCTCGAGTCATTCTGTGCCAGAAGAATTCCCGCCATACTGGGGATGTACTGCCTCTTTTCCAGAAGCTCCTGCACACGTTTCACGGTCTCATCGGATATTTTCCGGGTCTTTCCGTGGATCACATTGGACACTGTCGCCGTACTCAGCCCCAGTTCCTCCGCAATGTCAACAATCCTTACTCTCTCCTCCATAGGAAGCTTTCCTCCTTCTTATGCGTACTGTGTCTCCCATGCAATTCTCCTGACGGCCTCCCGGCACCTGCTTCCTGAGTATGGCCGCACCGTAAAATCAAAGATATGGCAGCGTATGG
The DNA here is from genome assembly GCA_934385475.1 of uncultured Lachnospiraceae bacterium. Classification (GTDB taxonomy): domain Bacteria; phylum Bacillota; class Clostridia; order Lachnospirales; family Lachnospiraceae; genus UBA3282. Next base: position 117,137 of record CAKRPS010000001.1, read on the forward strand.
CAACCCTTCCGAAATACTGGTCATCGGTGATCCAGATAATGCGGCTGTCCGGATGCCTATTATCATTTTATGCAGACAACGCCCAAAAAACAATAGTCTCAACGCGGCATATGATATTCCCTTGTCTTATGGATCCATTCTCGCCATAAAGAAAAACACATGACCACTTCCAAAGCATTTCTGCCCTTTCCATAGTCATGTGTCTCTCACATGCATTACTATATCCCGCGGCGGCCCCTGACCGTCGTATTACCATATCCGACAGCTCAAACCGATCCGTCCCTGTACGGCACTAGTATCTTTTGCTTTGCGGTCATCATTTCTGCCTGCATTATAGTCTGTGCCCTGCACGCCGCTTACTGCCGCCTACTGCTGTCTCCTGCGTTTCTGCAGTACGACTGCTCCTGCAACCGCTGCCACTGCAAGGATCACCACGATCAGGATGATCCAGCCGGCCGCTGTGTTCGTATCTTCTTTTGCAGGCTCTACCGTTCCTGCATTGTCTGCATCCGGGGTCTTGTCGGTGTCAGCTACTTCTACCGCATCCCCTGCATCTGCCTGGTCCATCGGTTCGGTATCGATCACGATGGTGTAGTCTGATGCATGGGTGAAGGTCAGCTCTGCATTGCCGTCTTCCCCGATCTGTCCGGCACAGATGAACTCGAGTTCCCCGCTTTCCGGGTTGTAGTAGAACAGGTTTGCGTACAGTCCTGCGTTCTTCACGTCCATGTTGATGGAAAGTACCGCGCTGAAACCAAACTCTCCGTCATAGGCAAGGGTCAGGTTCATGGCGTAGCGTTCACCTGTCACGTTGTTGATGACATCGACCGGGATATCTTTTCCTGCCTGTTCCCCGCAGGTCACACCAAAATCAATATCTCCGGTAGCTTTTTTCGTAAAGCTCTTTCCGTTGATGCTCCAGGTGATGCCGTTGCCCATATCCAGCACCAAGGTGATGTCTTTGCCGCTTATCTGGCTGAGGATATCTCCCGGTACCGTGGTTGTTCCGTTCATGTCTACGCTCACGGTCTCACCTTCTTTGGCTGCTGTCACTTCGTCATGGATGACTTCCCAGCCTTCCCTGCCGTTCTCTCCCTTGATAAAGGGCTCTGCGGTTTCATTCGTCTGTTTTCCACCATCCGTGGGGTTCGTTCTGTTCTGCTGTGTATTGCCGGATCTGGTCTCCCCTGCCGGTTGTGGTGCCGGTGTCTGCGGTTTCTGGCTCACCGGTGTAGCCGCGCCCTGTCCGCCTGTAGCGCCATTACTGTTTCCGTTATCACTACCGCCGTCACTTCCACCGGATGTATTCTGGCTGCCTGCTCCGGTATTGTCACCGGTCGATTCCGGCTGCGGTGCAGAACCGCCGTTGCCGCTGTTTCCTCCGGTGCTGCCGCCGGAAAGCTTCGGTATCGTCACCTCGGCATGATAACCGCAGTCCGTACACTCGCTTACTCGCAGTCCTGTCTGGGAGGTGGTTGCCGCCCTTACGACCGTTTCTGTCAAGGCAGTATGGTTTGCCGGATCCTTTGCTGTCAGATACCCTGGATTTATATCCTGCTTACAATCCAGGCAATAGACTTTCCCGCTGTTTCCTTTACTGCTACAGGTTGCCTTGACTACATTCTGTACTTCCGTTCTGGCATGCTCACAGCTAGAACGTATAATACTGATAGAAACGCGGGTCTTTTCATAATTGTTCTTATCTGCCCCAGTATACTCCGCATGTAACTCCTCTGTCGGCTGTCCTTCTACCAATGCTTTCTCTGCATCTGTCTCATCCCATACCCAGTCCTGCGGCAGCTCCACGTTGCCAACCTTTTCGCAGGAACGGGCTGCATAAATAATTCCTTTAATTCCAGCCGGGTTCCGTGGTGGATATCCTGCCTTGTTTACCGTTACCGCCACACTGCCTGTCACGATCTCGTAGGACGTGGTATCATTTGGCGTAAAGATATATTCATAGGTCTTTCCATTGCTCTCCACATGGGAAAGCTTTGTGGAAGGTGTCTTCCAGGTAAAGGTACCAAATATAGAGGTCTTTGCAAAATGATCGCCTCCTGCACTTCCCATACCGTTTCCATACTCTGCCGTGCCGTTCAATACCTGATTATACAGGTAGTCACCATGTGTGTAAGTGCCTGGTTTCACGTCACTGATGTACGGTTTTGCTTTCTTTACCGTGATCGTTACATTTGCTTTGATATCTGTGCAGTCATAATTCTTAGCTGGCATTGAATCCGGTTCAAAATAGATCGCATAGGTCCTGGTTCCAACCTGTGGAGTTTTCTGTAAAACATCAGGATCTGCAAACTTCCATGTTCCCTCGACCGGACTGCCATCTACCCCTGTCACAACACCCTGTGTCTTTGCCTTATCATTCAACAGATCTTCCGAATATTGTATATATGGATGATAAACCATTTCCTCCGTCACAGATACCTTTGTAAGCTTCGCCTTTGCCTTCTTTACCGTAACCGTCACACAATCGGTGTACGGTGCATACTGGTCATCTGACGGTGTAAAGGTCCACTCTTCCTGATGCTGTCCTGCAGGCAGTTTTTTGTCCGGTATATTAAAAGCAATTTTCCCGGGCACTGTCTTTCCGGTCGCCTTATCAACGAAGATAACGCTGTTAAACTGCAGGCTGGAAAGCGCCTCTCCGTAGGTTAAGGTGTCCGTCTTCAGGCTTACGCTGCCCTTCGGTTCTATCGGCATCTGGTCTATCAGTTTTATTACGACCAGGATTCCCTGATTGGTATTTATCTCATAGTTCGCAGTCGATACGGGCACCGTTATCGTTGCCTCATCGCCTACTGCACCACCCGCCTTAATCGCGTAAGAGAGCTTGCCATCCTGAGAAAGCGTTGGCGTTCCTTCAAGGATGCTTTTACTGTCCGACGTCTTGACTACGCCATAGGTTACTCCACCGCAATCCTTTGGCAGAAGCGCTGCCAGGTCGATGCTGTCCGAGCCGCCCCTGAGGAACAGAAAATCTCTGTAAATGTTTGGTGGATTCGAATAAGCCTTCGCAATATTGACTTCTACGGTCAGTGGATCTGCCTCTGTATAATTCGTGGATTCGGGAAGCGAAATCGTAATCGTCGCGCTTCCTGCCCCTTTAATCGTCACAATACCGTCTGCTGAAATCGACAGAAGCTTATTTGCAATCTCCGCCACATCGGTTATCGGATCACCGTTTGCTTTCTTTGCATCAGTTATTGTATATTGAAGTGCAGATTCTTTATGGCCTGCCTCCACACCAAGATTGAAGGTTGCATAATCACCGTCATACTCATATCTGACATCCTGTGTCTTTTTAAATTCCGTCAATGTCTTAATCGTACCCGTTGCCTTTGTGATTACAATGCTACCCTCATCCTTCTTCGTCTGGTCTGTCAGATTCTCATAATATTCCACGGAAACTTTATAATCCGAGCTTGTCGATGTAACATGGAACGCATATGTTCCGGCATCTGCGATCCCTTCCGTTGCCAGCTTATTATCTGTCACCAACGCAAGTGTAGACTTGATGGTATCCTGTGTGTCATTTCCGACTAATGGGGATTTTCCATCCGCACCCGTCGCAATTTCAAATGTAAGATCTTCGATTCCCTTGAAAGGAACATTGTACACCTTGTGTATATCCGCAACCTTAATTGTGATCGGGCGCGGTGCAATCGTCGGCGTAACCTCCACAACTGTGGTTTCATAGGTATCGCCGTAGGTTGCTGCATCCGGCGTAAAGGTTACCAGACATTTCCTGGTATCATTCATCTGCCATATATGCGTATCATCGCCTGTCTGCACAGTCCACGTACCGGTAATGGTCTCATCACCATACCTGGCAACGCCGTCCTTCGTTATCTTTAAATCTGCAGTCTTATTACCGTAAACGCCGCTTACTTCCGGAAGTGTCGTAACCTTCGGCATCGCCTTTGTCGTGGTAAATTCAATAGCAGGCTCCGTTAATGCCGTTATATTGCCTGCCTTGTCAATGGCTGCTATCCAGACTGCAGTTTTCTTACTTGGATACAATGGAAAATAAACGTCCGGCTTTCC
>CAKRPS010000002.1 GCA_934385475.1 uncultured Lachnospiraceae bacterium
GCTCCATGGTCAAGCGGTTAAGACATCGCCCTTTCACGGCGGTAACACGGGTTCGATTCCCGTTGGAGTCATTTAAAATAATATATTGGTATGGTGACTTAGCCAAGTGGTAAGGCCCCGGTCTGCAACACCGTTATCGCCGGTTCAAATCCGGCAGTCACCTTTTAAGAACCTCCAACAGATTTGTTAGAGGTTTTATTTTTTGCCTTGTGTGCCTTGAAAATGAGGTTGCTTTTGATAAGTTGTAAATAACTCTTTGATTTGCTCTGCAGTCATAGGATAATGATAGAATCTCAGTTCTGAAATTAGTCCTTCATAGGAGGCCTGATAATCGTCTCCACCTAGCAGAATTTTTTCAATAAGCTTTAAAGTAGGCACTTTTTCACGACTGCCAACCATAATCCCGTTAAAATACAGCTTTGAAACACCGGTAAAAGCGTGATAGACAGCACAAATATGTGACCATCGACCAGGGAACGCCTGCCGGCAGATAATGTCATGCCATTCATTAGCTTCTCTGTCATCCTTAATACGAAATATAAATTCGCCATATCCATTATCCGGAATGATACTCATAAAGCCATCTTGGTAGGCTATATAGAGGGCACTCGTCCAGGGGAGAGATTTTTCGGGATTAATCCAAAGAGAAATGGTATAGCTTTCGCCAGCCATAGCATCTTTAGGAATAATAAGGAGATTTTTTCCAATTTCACCACCGGGGAATGCAATACTTCCGGTATTTTCAATAATACCTTTTTCATAGGGAAGCGCAGTATCTGAATACAGGGCAGTATAAGTTTTCCTGGAATCCCAAAGACTATGGTAGAATGAAAAAGTAGATGGATAAGTCTGTTGGATGCAAAATAGATGTTTTTCATATTTTGTGCGAAAAGCGGGTTCAACCATAGGAGCACCATATAAGGGACCGGAGCCACATGGGATGCCATAGTCGGTCAGAGTCTCTACTTGATGTACCGATTCAATTCCCTGGGCAATAATGAGCTGATGTAAGTCAATTCCAAGTCTGACCATGTTTTTAAGGATATGCTTCCGCTTTATGTCAGAACTGTTACAAGGAAGCATATCTTTATGAAATATGAGCATTTGGGATGGTATATTGCGAAGAACTTCAAGAGAAGAGGCAGAGCCAAACTCATTAATCGTTATAATCAATCCCAGAGAAGACAGAGAAGCAATGAGTTTCTGGAGTTCTCTGTTTTCCTTATTAAATTCTTTTTCACAAATAGCTATCATGATTTCTCCCGGGGTAATCTGATAGCGTTGAAGGCAGTCTTTTATAAAAGTGAGGGTAGAAAAGTGTAATAAAAATTTAGTGGACAGTGTGACACAGATTAGTAAATGTTCGAAACTGCTATTGTGCCACTGCTGTTTCCACATACAGACTTGTTTGAAAAGCTGTTCATCTAATTGCTTAATATATCCATAACGCTCTAAAATGGGAAGAAAAACATCTTTATCAATGGAATCGGTTCCTGCTTCAGGAGTCCACGTTGGATAAATCTCTGCCGCATAAACATCCGTGGCTTGCAGATACATAATAGGGCGTAATAAAAAATGAATCTCATGATGCTTTAGCGCAGAAGGAGCTTTTTCTCTTAGAATCCTCTCCTGTTGGCATAATTTCTCGATTTCGTGATAATAGACCCAATGTCCTTTTCCGTTCTTTTTGGCGTAGTACATAGCCTCATCACACTGTTGTAAAATTTCAGTTAAAGAATTGTGAGGGGATACATTGCAAATAATACCGATGCTCAGGGAGATGATACCAATAATATTTTCATCAAAGTCATTATTTTGTATGGAAATCGATAGCTGCGAGAGAAGATTTTCCAGTTCATGACAAGTTAAACCACCGGAACATAATGCTACAAATTCATCCCCGCCCATACGGATAACTAATTGATTCTGAAGAGATTTTTGCAGTGCATTGGCAATAAAGATTAAGAGTTCATCGCCTTTGGAATGTCCATAAATGTCATTTACCATTTTGAAATTATCCACATCAATATAGATGCAATGCAGGAAAGTATCCGGAAGCAGAGAATTCCAAATATCATGTAAGCCACGTCGATTTAAAAGACCAGTCAGATAATCATAATTTTCAGATTTCTGATTCTTGCTATAATAGGATAGATCCATACAAAAGACTCCTTTTAAAATAAAGTAAAATATTATACATTTAATTATAGCAAAAAGATGAGAAAAAGAAAGAAATATTTGTATTATTGGGGGATTAAAAAACGTTTCATTCACAGGTAAGCTGCAAATGAAACGTTTTTTTTTAAAGAATAAGAACTTGCTCGTATTTGTTTATTTAGCAGAAGAAGGAGTAATCTTGGAATCATCTACGATGAAAGAATCACCATCTTCTACAATACAAACCATGGTTTTACCGGTGTTAAACTGGATTTCGTTTCCGTTGTCATCATAATATCTGGTAGCGCCATAATCGGAAGTCTTTTCCCAGTTGATATGGATTCCCTTTCCGTTGGTAAAGAACCATCCGTCACGAGTTGTGTCGTGGCACTGGAAAGCAAGGTAACCTTTCTGATCACGTACCTCATAATAGGTATTCTGAATGATAATGTTCTTAAAGGTGAGCTGCTGTCCGTTAGCCTTGTCGATATGCGGACCGTCTGCTGCGCCGGAAAGATGCTGATATCTGTCATAGAGACCGGTATCACTGTTGTATACAAAATAGCATTTTGTTACCGGATAAGTAGGGGACATATCAATTTTGTTAGCAGTGATAGCATCGCTGTATTGCTCCAGTGTATTCGGCTCTCCGGAAGGAGCAAAGAGATAATGCTGCTCATCGGCATAGCCGTCACGGTATTCCAGATCATAGCCAAGTCTGTTGATATCAGCCTTGATTCCTGCGGTATCTACATAGGCATCATCGGTAGTGTTACCGGTATCGCCGGAACGCCAGAAGTTGCTGCTGGTCATACCATCAATATCTTCTGTATCAGGGCGGTTGATGACCTCGTCAATGTAGAAAGGACCACCAAAGTGGATATAAAAGGCATCCCACTCAAAGGACCAGTATACATAGTAGTCACGACAGCTTCTTACGTTTCCGAGTCTGTCAAAATTGCTCCAGTCCTGAAACAACGCCATCAGACGGGTGATACTTCCCTCAACATTACATTCATATAAAACATCAGCCTGTGAAATGCCGTACTGGCTTGCTGTTTTGGTATTGGGTATCATAACGGTAATCGGTCGTGTATTGTTCACTTCCTCTTTAACCCACTCATTTGTAATTCTACTCCGAACCATACCTTCTTCAGGGGGAACGTCTTCATCCGTTTCTTCCTGTGTCTGCTCTGTCTCTTCTACTGTTTCTGGTTCGTCTTCAATAACCTGTTCTACAACCGGTTCTATGACTTCTTCTTTTTCTTTACCACAACCAAATAATAAAAGAGTAGAAGACAAAGCTACAAGAAGGAGCACTTGCAATCTTTTCATCTTTAATCCTCTCTTTCTTACAGGGAATAACCCAACTGTTCCTAGTATATCATAAGGTAGACAAAGCGTCACTAAGAAAAATCTTAAAAAATCAACAAAAAAACTTAATATTTCCTTAGGGCTATGTCGAATTTTTTCAAAAAAGAAGGCGGCTTTTTGGGAATTGCATAATTTGGGCACAGGTTGTAAGATAATGAGTAGTGATTAACGTGGTTTGAAATGATAACCAGTTTGAGAAAACAGGAAGGTAGAGGAAAAGAGAAGGACATGAAGAAGATCATTGTGACGGGATGCAACGGACAGTTGGGTCGCGCTATCAATTTGCGGTATGCTCAAAATAAGGAGTATGAACTGATCAACACGGATGTAGAACAGCTGGATATTACCGCAATCGACAAGGTAATGAGTTATGCGAGACAGGTACAGCCCTATGCAATTATAAACTGTGCAGCCTATACGGCAGTAGAGGCATGTGAGAAAGAGGAGGATCTGGCATTCCGGATCAATGCGATCGGTGCAAGAAATCTGGCCATTGCTGCAAATGAAACGGGTGCAAAGCTTGTCCATGTTTCCACGGACTATGTATTTGCAGGAGACGGAACACGTCCGTATATTGAGACAGATAAGACAGGCCCTCAGGGGGCATATGGACGGACGAAGCTGGCAGGTGAGGAGTTTGTAAAGGAATTCTGCGACAGACACTTCATTGTCCGTACGGCATGGTTATATGGAGATGGCAAGAACTTCGTGAAGACGATGCTGCGCCTTGCACAGACCAACGATAAAGTTCGTGTCGTAAAGGATCAGGTTGGATCGCCAACAAGCGCTTCTGAACTGGCGAGGGCGATTGCCTATCTGCTCCCCACAGAGAACTATGGACTGTTCCACGGTACCTGTGAGGGTGACTGTAGCTGGGCAGATTTTGCGAGAGAGATTTTCAGGCTGGCAGGACAGAAGACAGAGGTAGAAGGAATCACTTCAGAAGAATATGGGGCTGCGGTGAAACGGCCGGCGTGTTCGATTCTGGAAAACTATATGCTCAAGATGACAACAGATTTTATGTTTCAGGACTGGCATGAAGCGATTGAGGAATATATAAAGAGTATTGTGTGAAAACAGATACAGAAATGAGGATTAACTGAGGATGGATTTTATAATACAGATTTCACAGAATACGGTATTGATCGCCGCAGTGATGGGATGGTTTATTGCACAGGTCCTCAAAACAATCATTCATCTGATCATCACCAAGAAGCTGGTATGGGAACGGATGGTAGGAAGCGGTGGAATGCCGAGCTCTCATGCGGCTACGGTATGTGCGCTTGCAACAGCTGCCGGACTTGAGTATGGTGGAGACAGTTTCCCGTTTGCCATTGCTGTTATCATGGCCATCATCGTGATGCACGATGCGAGGGGTGTGAGATGGGAGACTGGAATCCAGGCGAGGATCTTAAATGAGATGATGGAAACCTTCCGTGCAATGGGAAGAAAAATGACGGCGGAGGAGAAATTGAAGGAATTTGTAGGGCATACTCCTTTACAGGTTCTGGTCGGAGCCATTCTGGGAATCCTGATCGGTGCCGGGACATGGTGGCTGATGACACAGCCGTAAAAATCTCCTTTACAGAAAATTCCAAGTATGAGAAAATAAAAAGAGTTTATTTAGGAAAGGAAACAATTATACTATGCAGAAAACAGCATTGATTACAGGTATAACAGGACAGGATGGTTCCTATCTGGCAGAGTTTTTGCTTGAGAAGGGATATGAAGTTCACGGACTGATCCGCAGACACAGTATCAGCAATACGGCAAGAATCGATCATCTGATTCATTCGGATTATAATAAAGTAAAGTTTTTCCTGCATTTTGCAGATACAACGGATTCGAGCAATCTGATGAGACTGATCGCTGAAATCAGACCGACTGAGGTTTACAACCTGGCAGCACAGTCTCATGTAGGGGTTTCCTTTGAGGTGCCTGAATATACAGCGGAAGCGACTGGAGTGAGCACCTTGAAACTTCTCGAGGCAATTCGTGTAAATGGTGGGACATGCCGTTTCTATCAGGCATCAACATCAGAGCTTTTTGGAGGAATCCCGGAGACAGCACCGCAGAGTGAGAAAACACCGTTCTATCCAAAGAGCCCTTATGGAGCAGCGAAACTTTATTCTTATTGGATTACGGTAAATTACAGAGAGTCCTACAACATGTTTGCATGTAACGGAATCCTCTTTAACCATGAATCTCCCAGACGAGGAGAGAACTTCGTTACCAGAAAAATTACACTTGCCATTGCCAATATTATTGCAGGCAAGCAGGAAAAGCTTTCGCTCGGCAATATGAATGCAAAGCGTGACTGGGGATTTGCAGGCGATTACGTGAAGGGTATGTGGCTGATGCTTCAGCAGGATACTCCGGATGATTATGTGCTTGCAACAAATGAGACACATACGGTAAGAGAGTTTGTGGAGGCTGCCTTTGCACAGCTTGGCATCGAGATCCGCTGGGAAGGCGAAGGTGTTCATGAAGCAGGTTATGATGCAAAGACAGGAAAACTGCTTGTAGATGTCAATCCTGAGTTTTATCGTCCTGCCGAGGTTGAGTTCCTTTGGGGTAACTGTGAGAAGGCTGAGAAGGCACTCGGATGGAAGAGAGACGTAGATTTTGAGGGTCTTGTGGCTATGATGATGAACGAAGACCTCAAAGAGATTGCCGGTATGAGCTGTGAGGAATATAAACAGAAAAATGCGTAAGCAGTAAGCGGAAAGACAGGAAATCATGCTATCAGTTATTTTGATTTGGAGTTACATGTTCCTGACCATGTTTCTGACAGGGTATGCTTTTTTGAGGCTGGTGTCGGCCAGACTGGAATATCGGATCAGGCATGTGGATACCTATGTGGTCTGCGGACTGGTTTTGATGACTGTGTATGCCCAGTTTTTCAGCCTGTTTTATAAGGTTGGTCTGGCGGCAAATCTGCTGCTTTGTATTGTATGTGCGGTAATTATACTGCGGTATAGAAAAGAGCTTGGTACAGTGGCTGCAGAGATACTGTGCCTGGATAAGAAAGAAAAGAGAATGGTAGAAAGAGGAAGGCGGATGGTTGTGCTTTTCCTCTTTTTCCTGTTTGCGTATGGAACATCCAGAGGATGGATTCATTATGATACCGGACTTTATCATGCACAAAGCATACGATGGATAGAAGAATACGGCGTGGTAAAAGGACTTGGAAATCTACATTGCAGACTGGCTTACAACAGTGCTTCGTTTGCACTCTCCGCGCTGTACAGCATGGTGTTTCTGGGAGGGCAGTCTTTTCATTGTGCAGCCGGACTGACTGCGTGGATACTCGCCAAGGTATGTGCGGAAATTGGAGAATCGGTTCATAAGAGATGTCTCCGGGTTTCGGATTATGCACGGGTCATGGGTGTGTATTATCTGGTTAATATTTTTGATGAAATGGTATCTCCGGCATCGGATTACTTTATGGTGCTGCTTGCATTTTATATCATTATAAGATGGCTGGACCTTCTGGATCAGAAGGAGCAGAACCTGTGCCCCTATGCACTTCTTTGCCTGGCAGGCGTTTTCCTGATCACCGTAAAGCTTTCGGCGGCGCTCATTCTGCTGCTGACCTGCTATCCGGCCTATTATCTGCTCAGAGACAGAAAGTGGAAGCAGATCATGGGATGGCTGGGGCTTGGAATTCTGGTTGCAGTGCCCTATTTTATACGTAATATATTGATATCCGGCTGGCTTGTATATCCGTTTACAGCGATCGATCTGTTTGATGTCAGATGGAAGATTCCCAAAGGTCTTGCAGAGTATGATGCTAAGGAAATCAAGGTCTGGGGAAGAGGCTATCAGGATGTGACACAGTATGGCAGGACCATACGGGAGTGGTTACCGGAGTGGTTTCAGAAGCTTCAGGGTGCAGATAAACTGTTTGTGCTGTTGGCTCTGCTTGCGGTGGGAGTACTACTTTTCTATATCGTGGGGATGATCTTCCGGTGGTGGAAGAGAGACTGGGGACTGGTGTGTGTACAGGTAACGCTGGCGGCCTCCCTGCTCTTCTGGCTTTTTACATCGCCTTTGATCCGATACGGTTGCGTCTATGCGTATCTGACACCAGCTGTGGTGTTTGGAGGAATACTGGTGCATCTGACAGAGGGGAGCGGAAAACATCAAGACAGATGGAAGCTGCTTTGTATTCTCGGGATTTCGCTGCTGCTTGCCTATAAGACAGTGGCGCTTGCCAGAGAAATTTGCAGAGAGCATACAAACCAGTACTGGGTTTTGCAGAAGGATTATGAGAACTATGAGGTGGCTTCTTATGAAATAGAGGGTGAAACCTTTTATTACCCGTTAGAAGGGGATCAGGTTGGTTATGAAAGCTTTCCGTCCTCCCCCGCAAAGGCCGGGATTCGTTTTCTTGGACAGGGAATTGCGGAAGGATTTGAAAGCGTTGTACAAAATAGAAACGGAAAGGAATAGAGGAAAGAAAATGAACAAGACAGACAAAATTTATGTAGCCGGACACAGAGGTCTGGTAGGAAGTGCCATTGTAAGGAACCTGAAGGCCAAAGGATATGAGAATGTGATCGGAAGAACACACAAGGAACTTGATCTGACAAGCCAGCAGGCGGTGAGAGATTTCTTTGAGGCGGAGAAGCCGGATGTTGTAGTGCTTGCGGCAGCCAAGGTAGGTGGAATCAATGCCAACAACACAACACCTGCCGAATTTGCATATGAAAATATGCAGATCCAGTGTAATGTCATTAAGTGCTGCCATGATTATCATGTCAAGAAGCTTCTTTTCCTGGGAAGTACCTGTATTTATCCGAAAATGGCTCCGCAGCCGATTCCGGAGGACGCTCTGCTGACAGGACCGCTGGAAGTGACAAACGAGGCCTATGCGATTGCCAAGATTGCAGGACTTGAAATGTGCAAGTTCTATAAGAGACAGTATGGAGATGATTTCATCAGCTGCATGCCGACCAACCTTTATGGACCGTATGATAATTACAATCTGCAGGGCTCTCATGTTATGCCGGCGATGATTCGTAAGTTCCATGAAGCAAAGGTAAACAATGCGCCTACGGTAGAACTGTGGGGAACCGGTACACCTCTCCGCGAATTCCTTTATGTAGATGATATGGCAGATGCCTGTGTATTCCTTCTGGAGAACTACAGCGGGGAGCAGCATGTAAATATCGGAACCGGTAAGGAAGTCACGATCAAGGAGCTTGCCGAGACGGTTAAGAAGACCGTTGGTTATGAGGGAGACATTGTCTGGAACAAGGATATGCCGGACGGTACACCTCGTAAACTGACAGACGTTACAAAGCTTCATGGCCTGGGCTGGACGCACAAGGTAGAATTGGAAGAGGGCGTTAAGCTGGCGTATGAATGGTTTAAAGAGAATGTGGATGTTGCCAGAAAATAGTTCGGAAAAATTGGGCGATGCCTAACAATTTACAAAATTCCCCAGTTTCGTTATTATAATTACGGAACGTGTAGTTTGAATTAGGCGGAGGAAAAAAGGGGAATGATTCAGACAGACAGAGAAAACCTGCAGGAGCTGGAGAAAAATGTTTCGGAATTTATGCTGGAACTGGGAATCCCGGCCCACCTGCGCGGATATCAGTTTCTACGGAGTGCGGTACTGCTGTGTGTAGAGGATATGGAGCTTGTCGGAAGTGTGACGAAGCTGCTGTATCCGGATCTTGCAAGGCTGTATGAAACCACACCGCAGAAGATTGAACGGGCAATCCGGAATGCGATCGAGGTTTCCTGGGAAAGAGGAAACGGGGAGCTGTTTGAGGAACTATTTGGCTACTGTAATACAGGGGAGTACAGCAGACCGACAAACAGTGAGTACATTGCGACTGTGGCCGACTACATAAGGTTGGAGTACAATCTGCTGTAACTTGCCGAAACAGAATATGCGTGAAACATAAGGGGAAGAGAGACATCTCTTCCTTTTTTGTATTATCTATGATAGAATGACCATGGAAAAGACTGGTTTCTGAGACCGTTTATTTTTATATTTGGAAAGGTGAAAATCGCAGATGAAATTGTTGAGTGTGATCGTTCCCTGCTATAACGAAGAAGAGAACGTCAGAGATTTTTATAATGAATTATTGAAAAATCAGCCGTTTTTTGAAGAAAAGGAATTGGATCTGGAAATTCTGTATATAGATGACGGCTCAAAGGACAAGACGGTGCAGGAGGTTAAGAAACTCCGCGAAGAGGATCAGAGGGTCCGGCTGGTTTCTTTTTCCAGAAATTTCGGGAAAGAAGCCGCTATCTATGCCGGTTTTCAGAAGGCGAAGGGAGATTTTGTAGTGATGATGGACGCGGATCTGCAGGACCCGCCGGCACTGCTTCCCGAGATGTACGGATATATTGAACAGGGGTATGATTCGGTGGCAACCAGAAGAGTGACCAGAAAAGGAGAACCACCGATCCGATCTTTTTTTGCAAGGATGTTTTATCGCATCATGAACAAGATTTCCAAGACGGAGATCGTAGATGGAGCCAGAGACTATCGGCTGATGACAAGACAGGTCGTGGACAGTATTCAGGCAATGAGCGAGTACAACCGTTTCAGCAAGGGAATTTTTGGCTGGGTTGGATATGAGACCAAATGGCTCGAATATGAGAATATAGAGAGGAAAAAAGGCGAGACGAAATGGTCATTCTGGAAACTTTTCCTGTATTCACTGGATGGAATCCTTGCGTTTTCGACAATGCCGCTTGCGATAGCCTCTGTTATGGGGGTGCTGTTCTGCTTCCTGGCATTTCTGCTGATCGTGATCACCATTGTCAGAAAGCTTGCCTACGGAGATCCAACCTCCGGCTGGCCGTCTCTGGTGTGCATTATTTCTCTGGTGAGCGGCGTACAGCTTTTCTGTCTGGGAATAGTCGGACAGTATTTGTCTAAGACTTATATGGAAGTGAAGAAAAGACCAATCTATCTTGTGAAAGAGGAGAGCTGATGAACGAGCTTGTGAGTATTGTTGTGCCGGTTTATCAGGCAGCGTCTTATCTTGCAGATGCAATACGGCTGGTCAGACAGCAGACGTTCACAAAGTGGGAGCTGATCCTGGTGGATGACTGTTCGCAGGATGGCAGCGCGGATGTGGCAAGGCAGGCACTTGAAGAGTTTACGCATCCGGTGAATACCCCTGCAAAAGAAGGGATATCCACGGTGGAGGAATATCTGAGCGGGGAAGGACAGAGAATCTGTCTGATAGTCAAAGCACGGAACGAAGGGGCCGCACAGGCACGTAACACAGGAATCCGGAAAGCGTCCGGAAGATATCTCGCATTTCTGGATGCGGACGATGTGTGGAGGAAGGACAAGCTGGAAAAGGAGATGGCTTTTCTGGCACAAAAGCAGGCCGGTTTTGTTTTTACGGCCTATGAATTCGGAGATGAGGCGGCACAGCCTACCGGTAAGGTAGTTCACGTGCCGGACAGACTTACGTACAAAAAAGCGCTTTCAAGGACGGTGATCTTTACAACAACCGTACTTTTTGACAGAGAAAAGATTCCGCAGGAGCTTTTACAGATGCCGGATGTGCCGAGTGAGGATACGGCGATGTGGTGGCAGATTCTGCGGGCAGGTTATACGGCTTATGGACTTGATGAGGTGCTTGCGGTGTACCGCAGACCGGAGAAGTCGCTTTCCTCGAATAAATGGAAGGCGATACAGAGAATCTGGAATCTGTACCGCAGGCAGGAGAAGCTTTCTGTGGCTGCGAGCGCATACTATTTTATCTTTTGGGCCTTTCGGGCAACTGTAAGGCGGATATGAGGTGCAGAAGTGAAACATACAGATACATTAAAGAGACTTTTTATCTTGCAGATGTCTTTTATCGGACTGATTCTACAGACGGTGGTGTATGCCTATTTCTGGCTGACGCAGTACTATCCTTTTCTGCGGTTGCAGCGTAATTTTAAATATTATTTCAAGGGACATCTGCTGATCTTCGGAATTTATTTTGTACTGCTGTTCTTTTTTGCAAGTACCTACGGTGCGTTGAAGGTCGGCTATCTGAAAGCGACGGATGTGTTTATATCCGAAGTATTTTCTCTGTTATTTGTAAATGTGATCTCTTATTTTCAGATTTCCCTGATGGCAAACTGGCTGATCCGGGTGGAACCGATTCTGGAGACAATGCTGGTTCAGGTGATTTTTGCCGCTCTGTGGGTGGCTCTGTGTAACGCATGCTATTACAAGGTTTTCAGGCCGAGGGAAATTCTGATCGTACATGGAGAGAGACCGATCGACGATATTGTCTCGAAATTTGAGTCAAGGCACGATAAGTACCACATCAAAAAGTGCATGAACATTTCCGAGGGTCTGGAGGCGGTCTGCAAGGAGTCACATAATCAGTATGGAGCAGTAGTGCTGTGGGATATTCCCGCAAAGGACAGTCATGAACTGTTGAAATACTGCTATAGCGAGTCTATCCGTGTCTATATGATGCCGAAAATATCGGATGTTCTTGTCAAGGGGGCAGATCAGCTGCATCTGTTTGATACTCCGATCTATCTGATCCGGGAATATCCGCTGAAGGTCGAGCAGAGAATTGCAAAGCGTCTGATCGACCTGATCTGTTCGGTGCTTCTGCTTATCATCGCTTCGCCGTTTATGCTGATCACGGCGGCAGCGATCAAACTGTACGACCATGGGCCGGTATTTTATAAGCAGATCCGCTGCACGATAGACAGAAAGGAATTTTATATCCTGAAATTCCGGAGCATGAAGGTGGATGCCGAAAAGGATGGCGTGGCCAGACTTGCCTCCAAAAATGATTCACGGATCACCCCGGTAGGAAAATTTATCCGCGCGACGAGGATCGATGAACTGCCGCAGCTGATCAATATCCTGAAGGGAGAAATGTCCTTTATCGGGCCGAGACCGGAAAGACCGGAGATCATTGAACAGTATATGGAAGAGATGCCTGAGTTTGCATACCGCATGAAGGTGAAGGCCGGACTTGCAGGCTATGCGCAGGTTTATGGAAAATATAACACGACACCTTATGATAAATTAAAGCTGGATCTGACCTATATTGAACAGTATTCTGTATGGCTGGATCTGAAGCTGATGCTCCTCACGCTTAAAATACTGATCAAGCCGGAGAGTACGGAAGGGGTAGAAAGTACCCAGACCACAGCACTTCATAAGCCCGGAAATAAAGGGCAGGGAGGACAGCATGAATAAGATCAGATATGCAGATGCGGGGATGGACGTAAGAAAGCTTCTTCTAAGATTTCTGCAAAAGATATGGATCGTGGTGGCTGCTACAGTATTAGGAGCCTTGATCGCAGCAGGGATCTATACAGTGGTCCGTACCGTGCCGGAAGAGGAACGGGAGTACCGGGCGGTAGCAAAGCTGTATCTTGACTTTGCAGCGGATGAAACTGGAGAGGTTTATCAGGCATACAACGGGTATACCTGGAATGACCTGATGGCGACAGAGCCGATCCTTGGCGTTACAATGACTTATCTGGGAGATGGCTATACAAGGGAAGAGGTAATCGCAGCGACGGAGGCAACGATCCTGTCGGATTTACGTCTCCTGACAATAACGATCACAACAAACAGCCCGGACAGGACGGATGCTATTTTGAAGGCTACGGATCAGTCACTGGTGGATCTGGGAGGAAGTGCAAAAGAATTTTTGCAGATCCGGACGATCCAGGAGACGGAGGCAGCACTTGTGGTGGCAGATTCCAGAATGGCACAGGCTCTTCTTGTGGGAGGGCTTATCGGACTTGCGCTTTCTCTTCTGGTGCTTGCCTTTGCGTATGTGCTGGATGACAGAATTATGACCCCGGCTGATCTGAGAGCCGTGACAGACATTGCTTTTCTGGGATACTGCGATATAGCACAGGATAAGCAAAACAAAGGAAAGACCGCGGAGGCATTACAGGAAGATTGCAGAAACAATGAGGCCTATCTGGAAGAAAAATACGGCAGACTGGAGCGGTTTGCAGCGGATAACAAGAGTATGCCGACACAGAAACAACTCTTGGAATTTGAACAGGCAGAAGGGGTTCTTCTGTACCTTCCCTTTGGAAAGATCCACAGTACCTATCTGACGCTTCTTCTGGAGCAGCTTTCTCTCAGGGAGTGCCAGGTGCTCGGAATTGCCATAAAGGAAGCGGACAGCCGGTGGATAAACACATACTATGGTGTTCGCTAAGGTTGGATAAAGATAAGGTTCAGATATGGAAATACAGGTATTGGTTTCGGCTGTGGAACAGAATATGGCCGCACTTGTTGAAAAAATGAATATAAGTACTCCGGCTGTGGTCGTAAACCAATGTGACAGCTATGGCTATGAGGAGATGGAGCACAATGGAGCAAAAATCCAGTGCTTTTCCATGCAGGAGAGAGGTGTGGGACTGAGCCGTAACACGGCACTTCTTCATGCAGATGCAGAGGTTTGTCTTTTCTCGGATGAGGATATTACTCTGACGGTGGACTATGCGAAGGAGATGGAAAAGGCATACCGGGAAATTCCGGATGCGGATATGATCCTTTTCAATGTGAAGGTATCTCCTAAGCGGAAAACCTATTGGAATACGGACATTCACAGGGTGAATTACCGGAATTACGGAAGGTACCCTGCTTACAGTATCAGTGGAAAACTGGACTCACTGCGCAGAGCCAACGTAGGGTATTCCCTGTTGTTTGGCGGCGGAGCAAAGTACAGCAACGGGGAGGACAGCCTGTTTTTACGGGACTGTCTCAGAGCCGGACTGCATATTTACACGCATACAATCTGTATTGGTGAGGAGAAAGAGCGTGAGTCGACGTGGTTTCACGGCTATACGCAGAAATTCTTTCATGACAGGGGTGTTTTGTACCATTTCCTGTATGGAAAGCTTGCGAAGCCGCTTGCATGGAGATTTCTGTGGGTACACAGACAGGAAATGTGTCGGGAGATTTCTGTGGGAGAGGCATACCGGCTGATGAAAGATGGAATCAGGGAAGGAAAAGGCAGATGATCCTCTATATTACGGTGGCGGTGGTAACGGTCGTACTGGCCGGTATGGTGGCAAACAAAGCACCGGTACAACCCTATAGAGTTACAAGGCAGCAGCTATACAACCGTGTGGGACTGGTGGCAATCTTTCTGATCCTGTTTGCTCTTTCGGCCTGTCGGCTGAATGTAGGAAATGACTACGCCAAATATGTTGAGTTCATGCATCTTGTAAACTGTGATTCTTATGTGCCGACAGAGGCAGGATTTAATCTTTTGGTGAAGATCATTTATGGAATTTCAGGCTATGAGAATTATCTTCTGGTATTTGCCGTATACTCGTTTTTTACGGTGTGGATTTTTCTGGCAGCCATGTACCAGCAGAGTGACGATTTTGGCTTTACGTTCCTCCTCTTTATGGCGCTGGGATATTATTTTCAGACCTTCAGTACCGTGCGGTATTATCTTGCACTGGCGATCGCCCTGTATTCCATGAAGTATGTGCTGAGGAAACAATGGGGAAGGTTTGTGGTATTGATCCTTCTGGGCTCCCTGTTTCACAAATCGCTTCTGGTGGTGCTGCCGCTTTATATGCTTGCATCGATCCGGTGGAAGAAATGGCAGCTTGCACTTGGCGGCCTTTTCTGTACGACCTTTTTATTTTTTCAGGATTTTTATCTCAAGGTGGTAGTTTTCCTGTATCCGACTTACGAAGACACGGAATATCTGGAGGGTGGAACCAGCTATATCAATATCCTGCGCTGCGTTGCGGTTCTGGTATTTGCCGGCATTGTCTGGAAGATGGAACACATAGAGGAGGATGAGCGTTTTCGTTTTTATTTTTACCTGAATCTGGGAGCTTTGGCGCTTTATGTGTTCTGTGGCTTTTTGCCCATTATCTCCAGAATAGGGTATTACCTTACGGTCAGCCAGATTCTGTTTTTGCCGATGCTGACGGAACGCATTCACAATAAAAAGTGGAGGATGATTTTCCGGGGAGGGATTATACTGGCGGCGATTTTGTATTTTGCCATGTATCTGAGCAGAGCCGGGAACGACGGCGTACTGATCCTGCCATACAAGACGTTTTTCTTTCATGATATGGTGAACATTCTGTCAGATATGAACTAGGGATACCTGAATATCTGCGGTGTATGAGAATGAGGATGAAACATGAAATTCAGTATTATCGTAGTCTGTCTGAATGCAGGAGAAAAGCTGCACAGCACGCTTGAGAGCATTCTGGAACAGACGGAGACGGATTATGAAGTAGTGATCAAGGATGGTGGGTCGACGGATGGCTCAACGGAACAGGTCATGCAGGATGAAAAAATCCGGCTTATCACACAGAAGGACAAAGGTATTTATGATGCGATGAATCAGGCAGTGGGGTACGCCGGGGGAGAGTATCTTTTTTTCTTGAACTGTGGGGACTGCTTTTATGATGAGAGAGTTTTGGAAACGGTAAAGAGATTTCTGGTGGAGAAAGAGTCTTCCGGAGAGACGGAGAAAAGACAGCCGTATATTTTTTATGGAAATATAAAGGAACAACTGACGGGGGCGCTTGTACAGTCGAACCCGGAGATGGATGATTTTGGATGTTACCGTAATGTGCCCTGCCATCAGGCGTGTTTTTACAGCAGGGAGCTTCTGACAGAGAGAGGCTTTGATCTTTCCTATAAGGTTCGGGCGGATTATGAACACTTTTTGTGGTCATACTATCGGGCAAAGGCCCGGACAGTGTATATGCCGGTGATCGTGACTGTTTATGAGGGTGGGGGATTTTCAGAGACGGCACAGAACCGTAAGCTTTCTGCCGCGGAGCATAGGGAGATTGTTGGAAAATATATGCCGCCTGCCAAAGTGCGCAGATATAAATGGATCATGCTGCTGACACTTTCGGGGCTGCGCACCTTCCTTGCGCGCAGCAAAGTGACGGCAGGAGCTTATAACAGGATCAAGAAGTGTCTCTATAAAAAAATTGTGTGAAAGGTACGTGCAACAGGCGTGCGCAGAAACGAGGATGGGTATGAGAATTTTGTGGGTTTGCAACATTATGCTGCCGGCGATAGCCAGACAACTGAATCTGCCATACAGCAACCGGGAAGGATGGTTGAGCGGGCTGCTTGAGAGGATTGCCCTTGAGCAGAGCCGGAACCATATAGAGCTTGGAATTGCTTTTCCGGCAGAGGAGGCTATGGCTGATTTTTCGCGCGAGATGCAGTTGGGGGAGACGCTGCGTTGTAAGTGCTATGCATTTGCTGAAAATCTGAACACACCGGAAATATATGATCCGGCTATTGAGAAAAGATTTCAGGAGATCATACAGCAGTTTAACCCGGATATCGTGCATGTATTCGGAACAGAATTTCCGCATGCGCTTTCCTGTGTGAGGACGTTTGGAAGACCGGAACGTACTTTGATCAGCATTCAGGGGCTTTGCTCCTGTATTGCGGATGTCTATATGGCGGGACTTCCGGCTAAGGTGCAAAGAAAGGTAACATTCCGGGATTTCATAAGAAAAGACAGCCTGCGTAGGCAGCAGAAAAAGTTCATGCTCCGCGGGGAACATGAGAAGGAAGCGCTCAGGCTTGCGGGACATATAGCGGGGAGAACCGATTTTGACCGGGAACAGACAGCACGCATCAATCCTACCGCAGAGTATCATTATCTGAATGAAACTATGCGGACCTGCTTTTACAGTGATCGATGGAGAAGAAATACCTGTCATTCCTATACCATTTTCCTCAGCCAGGGAGACTATCCACTTAAGGGATTCCATTATGTACTGCAGGCGATGCCGAAGATTTTGAAGAGATTTCCGTTTGCACAGATTTTTGTCGCAGGCAACAGCATTATAGAGGATCAGACCTGGAAGCAGAAATTAAAGCTTCCGGCTTATGGAAAATATTTAAAGAAGCTGATACAGGACAATCACCTGGAAAACAAGGTGACCATGTTAGGAAAGCTTACGGCAGAACAGATGAAGGAACGATTTCTGGAGAGTCATGTGTTCGTACTGCCGTCGGCACTTGAAAATTCACCGAACTCACTCGGTGAGGCGATGCTTCTGGGAGTACCCTGCGTGGCGGCAGACGTAGGAGGCGTACATAATCTTCTGGAGGACGGAGGCGATGGTCTGCTGTATCCGTCGGGAGATGTGGAGAAGCTTGCAGACTGTATTATCGAAATTTTCAGCAAGGAAGCTGTCGCAGAGCGTTTTTCGGACAATGCAAGAAAGCACGCGCGGGATAATCATGACGGAAATCTGAATTATTACCGTCTGTGCAGAATCTATCGGGAGATGTCAGGGGAAGAGCAATGATCACCTTTACGTTTGTGTCCAATTATATAAACCATCATCAGATTCCGCTGTGTGAGGCACTTTATCAAAGTCTGGGAGAGAATTTTTCCTTCATCCAGACGATGCCGATGGAAGAGGAACGTGTCAACATGGGATGGGGCGTGGATCTGCAGAAGCTTCCCTATGTTTCCTGTCTGTATGAGCAGGAATATGAGTGTCTTAAAAAAATTGCGGAAAGCGATGTGGTTTTGTTCGGGTGGACCGGAAGAGAGGACATTGTGCAGGCGCGCCTTGAAACAGGGAAAACCACCATGCGGGTGAGTGAGCGACTGTACCGTGAAGGACAGTGGAAGGCGATCTCTCCGAGAGGACTAGCAGCGAAATACCGCGAGCATATAAGATACAGAAAGCAGAGGGTCTGCATGTTATGCGCGGGAGCTTATACCGCATCGGATTTTAAACTGATCGGTGCATACCCGGGGAAGTTGTTTAAGTGGGGGTATTTTCCGCCGCTCCGCATTTATACGGAGCAGGAATTTGCATCACTCAAGGAACCGGACAGTACGCTTCACTTTGTGTGGGCCGGAAGATTTATTGCGTTAAAGCATCCGGAATATGTAGTGAGGCTGGCACAGACCCTTTCTGTAAAGGGTTATGCTTTTCAGATGCACATGCTGGGAGATGGGGAACTGCTCCCAGAAATCCGCAGACAGGTGGAGGAAAGCGGCCTTTGCGAAAAATTCCGGTTTTATGGGTACCAGACACCGGACGAGGTGCGCAATGTGATGGAACGGTGTCACATTCATCTGTTTACAAGCAATTATCTCGAAGGCTGGGGAGCCGTCATCAATGAGGGGATGAACAGTGGCTGTGTGGAGGTAGTCAATGCACAGGTCGGCGCAGCGCCGTATCTTATAAAGCAGGGAATCAACGGACTGGTGTACCCGGATGACCGGTATGACAAGCTGGAGGAGACCGCGCTGGATCTGGTGGAGCACTGGAATGACCGGAAACAGATGGGACGAGCTGCTTATGAGACAATCCGGGACTGCTGGAATGCACAGCATGCAGCGGAAGAACTGCTGCGTTTTGCGCAGGGACTTGATAAGGGAGAAATCATACCTGCCGGAGAGGGCCCTCTGAGCGTGGCAAGACCGATACGTCCGGGTGAGATGTATCGAAGAATGATTCGACAGGATGTGTAGACGGAACAGAGTATGGACAAGAAGATCAGTGTGATAGTACCAGTGTACAATTCAATAAACTGTCTGGAGCGGTGTGTGGATTCTGTTTGCAGACAGACCTACCGGGAACTGGAAATCTTATTGATAGATGATGGTTCTACAGACGGAACAGGCGCACTCTGTGATGCACTTGCGGGGAAGGATAAGGTTTTTCTGGGACAGGAGGACGATAAGAAGACAGGGGAAGAGATTTCGATCGTACAGATATCAAGGGATGAAGTTGATGAGGATGGCAGGAAATTGCCGGATGTCTGTATTCCTCCGAAGGAAATTACCCTGTGCAGGGCTGAGGATTTTCTGAAAGAGCTTCTGCTGCACCGGGGAGACTGCTCCTTTTGCACGAAGCTGGTCAGGAGGGAGCTTTTCAGACAACATCGTTTCCCGGAAGGGGAGCTGAACGAAGATTTTCGTTTGCTGACAGAGCTTTTACAGGAGATCGAAGGAATTGTGATCCTGCCACAGCAGGGATATCATGTGGTGTGCAGAAAGGACAGCACGACCAGAAAGAAGACAGCGGACAGCTTCTCCCGAGTGTTTCTGGACATTGTGCAGAACGCCGATCGTATGCAGATACTGGTAGATGGGAAATATCCGCAGCTTCATGCCTGTGCGGTGCGGTTTGGCCTGTATCAGCGATTAGATTATATGCTCCATGTGCCGATTTCCACGATGACGGGGCAGAACGGATTCTATACTGATGTAAAGCGATATCTGCGCAGACATGTGTGGGACACCTGCCGGAATCCCTATCTGACATCCAGGAACAGGGCATATCTGCTTTTGCTGACAGTGGCACCGCGTATGGTCCGAAAAATACACGCAAAGAAAATGGAGATGCGGGGTTGAAAAAGAAAACATTTTATTTCTGGCTGATGGCTCTTTGGCTGTTACAGATGGCAATGGCGTTGTTTTTCTGTGTGCAGAAGAAGGGCTTTCATGAGGATGAATTTTATACGTATTATTCGACGGCAAGGACTAACGGATTCTATGTGGAGGATCAGAGCTGGATGGATGCGGAGACGATCCGGGATGAGTTTGTGGTATTGCCGGGGCAGCAGTTCCGGTATGGGCTGGTCAGACAGGTGCAGTCCTGGGATGTACATCCTCCGGTATATTACTGGATCTTTCACACGGTAGCGTCCCTGGTTCCGGGTGTCTTTTCCAAATGGATTGGCCTGTCTGTAAATCTTCTTTGTCATGGCATCAACATTCTGCTCCTCGCATGGCTGTGTTACTGGATCAGCGGTGGACAGAAGAAGCTGACCCTGATCCTGACAGGGTTTTACTGGATGACACCGGCAGCCCTGAGCGGAGTGGTTTTCATCCGCATGTATGAACTGCTGACGACCTGGGTACTTTTGTGTGCCGGACTTCACGTGACCGAAATACTGCGGATGAAGGAGAACCGGAGTGATGTCCGGGAGGAAAAACTGTCAGGGAAACGTTTCCTCATCCCTATGATGGGAGTGACCTATCTGGGATATCTGACACAGTATTACTACGCGGTTTTTCTCTTTTTTGCAGGATTCGGATTTGCGGTGTGGCTTGTTGCCAGAGAGCGGAGACTCCGAAATGTGTTGTATTATGCGGGAACCCAGGCGGTGGCATTAGCACTTTCCTATGTGACGTATCCGGCCTGTCTGGGGCAGATGTTTCGCGGACAACGCGGGGCACAGGCTACGGAGAATTTCCTGAATCTTTCCAACACGTGGGAGCGTCTGGTCTATTTCTATGATCTTCTGAATGAATATGTATTTGGAAAGTATCTATTGGTATTCTGGCTGCTTCTTGTGGTACTGCTGATAAGCAGGGTGCTGGAAAAGCGCAGGATATTTCCGGAAATCTGCAAAGATGCGGGAAGGGAACCTCAGGTATGGCTGCTGCTGTTTGCGGTGGCAGGTTACTTTGTGACGGTTTCCAAGACCGGACTTTTGTATGAGGGAACCTCAATACGTTATCAGCTGCCGGTGTATGGAATGGTTGTCCTGCTGCTTTTGATGGCGATGAAAACCATATGGGAAAGTAAAGCAAGATACATCATTCTGTTGTGCCTTCTTGTGATCAATGTGAAAGGGCTTCTATCTGGGAAAGTAGAGTTTCTGTATCCCGAAGCAGAACAGAGAGTGGAATTTGCCGCAGAGCAGGCAGCGCAGGGGACGGAGACGGTCTATCTGTACAAAGAGGGAGATGAATGGTGCATCTGGGGAGTGGCAGATGAACTGATGCAGTATCCGGGAGTGTATTTCGTATCTGCATCCGGAGAAGACAGGTTGAAGGATACAAAGATAAAGAACAGCAGGAGCCTTGTGGCTTATGTGGCAGAAGGGGCAGATGCCGGGACGCAGCTTCAAAGGCTGCTGCAGAGCAATCCGAATCTGCGAAATTATACACAGGTTGCCACAGAGAAATATTGTGATGTCTATCTGCTGGAGTAGAACAGGAGTCAGAAAGCGGTACATTGCAAACAAAACGGCCCTATGCTATACTGAAATTCGGTGTAATGGTGCTATTTGCGGGTTATGCCGAGGATAATCTGTCTGCCCTGGCAGACGCTTTGGAGGAAAAATAATGCTGAAAGATAAAACAATACTGATTACCGGAGGAACAGGTTCTTTCGGAAAGTGCTTTACCAAATATGTGCTGACACACTATGAGCCGAAGAAGATCATAATCTATTCGCGTGATGAGTTTAAGCAGTGGATGATGGATCAGGAGTTTGCGCAGTATAGGGACAAGCTTCGGTTCTTTATCGGAGACGTGCGCGATCTTGAGAGATTGAAGAGAGCCTGTGAGGGTGTGGACTATATCATTCATGCGGCAGCACTCAAACAGGTGCCGGCTTGTGAATACAACCCGAACGAGGCGATTAAGACCAATATCCACGGGGCGATGAATGTAATAGATGCGGCTCTGGATACCGGCGTGAAGAAGGTGGTGGCACTGTCCACCGATAAGGCGGTAAATCCGGTGAATTTGTACGGCGGTACGAAGCTGGTATCAGACAAGCTGTTTATAGCAGCCAATGCCTATGTGGGAAATAAAGATATTAACTTCTCCATTGTCAGATATGGAAATGTGGCAGGAAGCCGTGGCTCTATCATTCCGTTGTTCCACAAGCTGATCAAGGAAGGAAAGACAGAGATGCCGATCACGGATGTGCGGATGACAAGATTCTGGATCAGTCTTACGCAGGGAGTGGAGCTCGTAATCAAGGCGTTGGCGGAAGCAACCGGTGGAGAGACCTTTATCAGCAAGATTCCGTCCTTTAAGATTACTGATCTGGCCGAGGCAATGCTTCCGGGATGCAAGATCCAGGAGATCGGTATCCGTCCGGGAGAGAAGCTGCATGAGATTATGGTCACGACAGAGGATTCTGCGACTACCTATGAGTACGACAAACACTTTATTGTTTATCCTCAGATGACATGGAATAACAAACAGCAGCCGAACCTGAGAGGCAAGAGAGTGCCGGATGGCTTTTCCTACAGCTCAGATAATAATACACAGTGGCTGAGTGTGGAAGATATCCGTGAACTGCTCAAGGATGTTGAACTGGAGAAATAGGGATTATGATGAATAAACCGGCAATTGAGGGAGGAACTCCCGTCAGAGATACCAAAATTTTCTATGGACATCAGTATATTGATGATGCTGACATACAGGCTGTTGTGGAGGTACTTAAGAGTGATTATCTCACCTGCGGCCCAAAGATCAGTGAACTGGAAGAAAAGCTTTGTAAGGTGACAGGGGCTAAATATGCAGTGGTGTGCAGTAATGGAACTGCGGCACTGCACATTGCGGCCATGGCAGCAGGCGTGGGAGAAGGCGACGAAGTGATCACAACGCCGATCACCTTTGCCGCATCAGCCAACTGTGCACTGTACTGTGGCGCAAGACCGGTGTTTGCCGATATTGATCCGGAGACATACAATATTGACCCGGCTAAAGTGGAAGCAGCGATTACGCCAAGGACCAAGGCGGTTGTGGCAGTTGATTATACGGGACAGTCGGTAGCCCTTGATCCTCTGCGGAAGATCTGTAAGGAGCATAAGCTGGTACTGATTGAAGACGGAGCACATGTGATAGGCACGAAGTACGAGGGAAAACCCAATGGTTCCATCTCCGATATGACGACCTTCAGCTTTCATCCGGTGAAAACAGTTACCGGCGGTGAGGGCGGTGCCGTGCTTACAAACGATGAGAAGCTGTATCAAAAGCTGCTTTTGTACCGCGCACATGGAATCACAAGGAATCCGGAGTTGATGGCACATCAGCCGGACGGCCCCTGGTATTACGAGATGGTGGATATGGGCTATAATTACCGCATGACGGATATGCAGGCGGCTCTTATCATCAGTCAGCTCGATAAGCTGGAGATGTTCAGCAAGAGAAGAAAAGAGATTGTGGCAAGGTACAATGAGGCATTTGCAAAGCTGCCGCAGATTTCGGTGCAGAAGGAGATACCGGAATCGGATACGACGAGACATCTGTATATTCTGCGCATTGTGCCGGAGAAGCTGAAAATCAACAGAAGACAGTTTTTTGATGCGCTTGCAGCTGAAAATATCTGTTGCAATGTACATTATATTCCCACGTATTATTTTCCGTATTATGAGAAACTGGGATATCAGAGAGGAATCTGTCCCAATGCGGAGAAACTGTATGAGGAGATCATCTCCCTTCCGCTGTACTATGCAATGAGTGACGAGGATGTGGAGAGTGTGATAAGTGGCGTGCAGAAGATTGCCGAATATTATGCAGTGTAAATCAGTGTGCTCAGAAATAAAGGGACGAGTATGAAATTATCGATCATTGTGCCGGTCTACAATATGGCGGCAGATGGAAAATTAGAGTATTGCCTGAACTCTCTGGTGAGACAGACCATAAAGGACTATGAGATCATTGCAGTGGACGACTGTTCTACGGATCGTTCGCTGGAGATTCTAAGATCCTATGAGAAGAAGTATCCGGAGAAGTTCAGAGCCATCCACTCGGAGACCAACCGGAAACAGGGTGGAGCCAAAAATATAGGAATGTCGTTAGCCAGGGGTGAATGGATCGGATTTATAGATAGTGACGATTGGATCACTCCTGATTTTTATGAACGCCTGATCAGCAAGGGAGAACAGACCGGAGCGGATATGGTCGGCTGTGACTATTATCTGACTTCGGAACACAGCGACAAAGTTGGTCAGGTGGTTCATAACAATAAAAAAGAGCAGACCGGAGTTCTCAATGAGGAGAAATACCGGTCACTGATCCTGGATGGCGGAAGCCTTGTTGTAAAAGTGTACCGGAGAGAGATCGTGATCGATCATCCGGGACGGTTTCCGGAGGGAATTTTTTATGAGGACAATGCCCTTGCAAATTCCTGGATGCTGCGGGCCAGGCACTTTGAGTATATCGAGGAGCCGCTGTATGCTTATTATCAGCATGACAGTTCTACGGTACACACAATCACGGTCAAAAGATGCGAAGACCGGATGGAGGCCGGAAGGATCATGCTGCGGGAAGCAAAGGAGTACGGTTATCTCGAGACATACCGGCCGGAACTGGAATATTCCTTTGCAAATCTGTTCTATGTGAACACGCTTTTCACATATATGCAGGGAGTGCGTCCTGTCAGACTCCGGTTTGTCAGAGAACTCGGCAAAGAGATGAAAGAGACCTTTCCTGATTTTCAGGAAAACAGGTATTACAGGGAACGAATGGGCGATGAGGAGAAAAAGCTGGTTTCCATGCAGCTTTCTTCTACCGTCTTTTTTGTGCTTTATTATAAGCTTTTGTGGGGATACCGGAATTTCAGAAAAAGACTTTCCGGGAAGAAATGACAGTGAGAATGTCAAAAACCGGAGATGAGATATGCAGGAGAATGTTTCGTTAAAGACCAAAATTGGATATGGGATTTTTGTGGTGCTGGGGCTTTTGCTGCTGTGGTTTGCCGATGAAGGAAGATCACCGATCTTCTATAAGGGAGCACAGCTCCAGCATACGACCGGAGCACCCGATTCGGAGAATGGCCTTTATGTCAATGATACGGTAATGCGTAGTGGAATCGTGGCCAGTACTCCCAAGTATATTATGAACAAGGGAACCTATACGATCACGCTGCAATATCTGGCAGAAGAAGACGGTTCGGTGCTGGAGCTTTGGGAGCAGGGAACCAAAATTGCCGGATGGCCGTTAGATTACCGTCGGAGTCAGGTGGAGCAGTCTTTTACGCTTTCTAAGGATGCCAAGCAGCTGCAGGTGAGGGTCAATTATGGTGGCGTAGGAAGCTTTACGCTTCAGGAACTTTTGATCACTCCCAGAACCTTCTTTTATACGGACACCTATTATATGATGACGGTGTTTGTCCTGTTGAATGTGCTAGGATGCTGTTTATACCGGAGATACCGCAGTGGAAAACTCTCGCAGGAATGTCTGACAGATGGGGCGGTGGTGCTTGGAGTTACGCTTCTTGCCATGTCACCGATGTTTCAGACATATCTCTACAATGGAGATGACCTCTGTTATCATCTGGTCAGACTGGAAGGACTCAAGGATGGAATTCTGGATGGACAGATCGGTGTCAATATTCTGCCGGAAGGACTACAAGGCAATGGCTATCTCAATGCAATGTATCCCTATCTGTTCCTGTACATCGGAGCATTTCTGCGGATCTGCAGAGTGTCGATAGGCTTGTCTTACAAGACGATTATATTTTTTGCCACATTGGGGGCATCTGTGTCAGCCTACTATGGAGTGAGGACGCTCACACGATCCAGAAGAAGCGTTATCCTGGCGACGGTACTGTACACACTGATGCCTTACCGGTTTACCAATATCTTTTCAAGAGGAGACCTGGGTGAGACACTGGCACTGGCATTTTGGCCTCTATTGCTTGTCGGACTGTATCATATCTGTATCGGGGATCGTAAGAAGTGGTATCTTCTGGTGATCGGTCTGACCGGAGTTTTACAAAGCCATATTCTGAGTGCGGCGATCGCGGCAGTAGTTTGTATCCTGACGATTCTGCTGTATGTGGTGCGGGTTTTTCGGGAAAAGCGTTACTGCGAGATTGGAAAAACAGTGGGACTGACACTTTTACTCAACGCATGGTATCTGATCCCCTTTTTGACCTACTATTTTGGAGAGAGCCTGAAAAAAGACGAGCTGCGGTGGAGTAGTTACTTTGAGCAGTCGATCAATCTTTCTAATATGACGCAGAGTCTGAGCTTGTACAACAAGCAGTATTTTTCCCTGGGATTTGCCCTGCTTGGATGTCTTGGAATTGGGATTATTTATCTGATCTGTGAGGGAAGACAGGAGAATAAAGACCAGAAACAGTTTCTGTGGTATCTCCTGGTGCTAGGATGTGTGCTTGTCTATATGACAACCGGATATTTTCCGAACCGCCGGATGCTGGACAATGATTTCTTCTATCCGATCATTACGATGCTCCAGTTCCCATGGAGGTTTCTGGGACCGGCCTCTGCCTGTTTCATGCTGGTGGGAGCGATAGGAATATCGGATTCCAGAATCCTGAAGCCTTATCGGAACATCCTCTTTGGAATCCTGATTGGACTGAATCTGCTTGTAATTGTATCTGTTCCATCTGACAACAATCATATGCCGTACAGCAATGCCGATGCCGTTGCGTCCAAGGGACATGAGAGTAAGCTTGCGGCAAATGTCGGGATCTTCTATCCGTATGAGTGGAGACTGGAGGAATCGTCAGACAGTAAGCTTACCACGAGCGTGGTGACATCGGATGCCCTGGACATTCAGGTCGATCAATATGTGAAGAAAGGAACCAAGGCAGCTATATCCTACAGGGCAAATGGGAAAGGGCTGTATATTGAATTGCCGATCCAGAATTATCTGGGGTATAAGGCGTTTGATGAAAATGGCAACAGTGTTAAAATCCTGCAGGGAGACGGAGCCAGAATCCGTTTTGCGGCAATCGGAGATCAGACCCTTCATACCGTGTATATAAGATATGGCCCGGTACCGGCCTTTGTATTGGGAAATATCATTTCGGCACTTACGATAGCAGGAATAGTTTTTCTGCAATTTTACCGGCACCGCAGCCGTCTGAAAAAGCTCTCATAGACTGGGAGCTTTTTTTGCGCCTTTCCCAATCCTGTGACATAGATGTCAGAAAAAGAAGAATGTTGTCAAGGACACCGACATCCGGCAGAAGGTTTTCCGTATGTGGACGGATATCCCCGGCATAGGGAATAAGGCCGGTCTTTGCGTAGACACGGACGGCAGTGAACTGATTGTCTGCCATGAGGAAACTGATGGTAGGAACACCTACCGCGCATAGTTCGCTTAACGTCGTGCCACCTGCAGACACGGCGAGATCGCAGGTGGACATGAGGCCTGCCATATCGGATACATTTTCATGAAGTAAGATGCATTTATCCTTATCAGAGAGTGTGATAAGCTCCTGATAGCGGGGATTCGCGCTGCTTGTCAGAATATGAAGCCGGCAATGCGACAAAGGAGTATCCTTTAACTGTTCTGCAAGTGCGATACAGACTCCATAGGGGTCGGTACCACCGGCAGAAAGCAGGATATCGGTAACCTCTGAACGCACATGGTAGGACGGATTCTGAAACTGTGCCCGTAGCGGAGTGTATTCTGCTCCCAGCAGTTTCTGGCAGGCTTCCTGATAAAATTCGCAGTCCTCAGAAGTATCATAATTGATGACCAGATCGACAGGACAGGAAAAGCTTCGGAGGTCATCCAGATAGGCTACCCGACAGTATGGTGTGAGTGCTTTGAAATATTCCGGAGTAACAAAATAAGAGTCGATAAAGACAACCGGTTTCTGAGCCTGCTGTGAACATGACCGCTCAGAAAGGAACGGGAGCAGAGAAGAAAGCTCCTGCTCAGGGTGACGATAATCGCTGTGCAGGCAGATGATCGGGAATTCCCTGCCGGTACCTGCCTGAAAACGACCTTCCAACAAGGCGGCACTATCTTCATCGGATACGAGAAATGTAATCTCCGAAAATTTGTCTGTCGCACGACAGGCTCTTGCAATGGTGAGACACCGCATGAGGTGTCCGGTAGCTATTTCGCTGTTTCCGTCAGTTCTGAAATAAAGAGGGCGCATAGGAATTCCTTTCGTTATTCATGTGGTTCAAAAAACACCAGCTATGATACATTCTAGCATGAAAAGAGGGAATATGCTATGATAGGGAGGAAAGTGTGTGAGAGAAAGGCGGTCATAAAATGAGCGGATCAGTGGCAATCATAACGGCAAGGGGCGGCAGCAAAAGAATTCCGCGTAAGAATGTGAAGGAGTTCTGTGGGAAACCGATTATTGTATATTCCATCGAGGCGGCGTTAGAGTCAGGTCTCTTTGATGAGGTGATGGTGTCGACAGAGGATGAGGAGATCGCAGGGATTGCGAAGGCGGCCGGGGCCAGGGTGCCATTTATGAGAAGTGGAGAGAATGCCGGAGATTATGCCTCTACAGATGATGTATTGCTGGAGGTGTTGGAAGCATACCGGGAGCAGGGACGGGAATTTGATTCATTCTGCTGTCTGTATCCGACGGCTCCTTTTGTGACGGCAGAGAAGCTGCGCCGTGCTATGCAGCTTTTGGACAAAGCGGATTCGGTTATGCCGGTAGTGGCGTTTTCTTTCCCGCCACAGCGCTGTATGGTTTTGAATGAAGAGGGAGAACTGCGCATGAAATGGCCGGAGCATGCCAAAACAAGATCACAGGATCTGGAGCCGTACTATCACGACTGCGGACAGTTCTACTGCTGTAAGACGGCACCGTTCCTGGAATATAAGACAACGGATCTCCCGCATATGGTACCTGTGATCATGAGCGAGACACAGGTACAGGATATTGACAATCTGGATGACTGGAAGATTGCTGAATTGAAATACAGCCTGATGAAAGCAGGAGAGAATCGATAGGACAGATACGGAGGTTACTTTGAAAAAAGAATTTAAAATCGGGAATCATTGGATCGGGGAAGGACATCCCTGTTTCTGTGTGGCAGAGATGTCGGGCAATCATTTACAGGATTATAACAGGGCTGTAGAGATTATTCATGCGGCCAAAGAGGCAGGGGCGGATGCAGTCAAGCTTCAGACTTATACGGCAGACAGTCTGTCCCTGGACTGCGATAATGAATATTTTCAGATTCATGGTGGTCTGTGGGATGGTATGACGGAATACAAGCTTTACCAGCAGGCATACACTCCCTGGGAGTGGCAGCCAAAGCTGAAAGAAGAGGCGGAAAAACTGGGGATGGAATGTTTTTCTTCTCCCTTTGATTTTCAATCGGTGGATTTTCTTGAAGGATGTGGGATGCAGGCTTATAAGATTGCATCGTACGAGATCAATGATATTCCCTTGATCCGGAAGACGGCCGCATTGCATAAACCTGTTATTTTTGCAACGGGGGTAGCACGTAAGGAAGATCTCGAGAGAGCCATACAGGTCTGCCGTGAGGAAGGAAATGAGGAAGTGATGCTTCTCAAATGCGTATCGGCCTATCCGACTCCTTATGAAGAGATCAATCTGAATATGATTCCTACGCTGGCGAAAATGTATGATTGTCTGGTGGGACTGTCAGATCACTCGATGGGAAGCGTTGTTCCGACGGGAGCAGCGGCTCTGGGAATCAAGATGGTAGAAAAGCATCTGACGCTGCGGCGGGCGGATGGCGGGCCGGATGGCGCTTTTTCCATGGAACCGTCAGAGTTTAAAGAGATGGTAGACAATATACGGATTCTGGAGAAGGCACTTGGCAGTCCGGAATACCATTTAACGGCAAAGCAGGAGAAGGAGCGGAGCGGTTCGCGCTCTCTTTTTGTGGTGAAGGATATCCGGCAGGGAGAAAGCATTACTTCAGAAAACGTAAGATCGATCCGGCCGGCAGCAGGTCTGCACACCATGTATTATGAGCAGGTGCTTGGGAAAACGGCAACAAGGGATGTAAAGAAAGGTACCCCTCTTGCCTGGGATATGATGAAATAGAATGCCGGTACGGAAATGAGGAGTTTATGAGGGAAGAGTCAGAAAAGAAGAGAGCAAAAAAGTGGCTGTGTGTTATTGCAGTGCTGAATATTATAATGCTTCTGCTGGCATGTTTGGCCTATAGGAAGGATGTATATACCAGAGAGATCGGATTGTCAGAGTTTCTGCTTTCTGCGGATGCGGCGGGGTGTATGTCACAGACGGAGGATGGAAAGGGAATGGTTCTGGATGCGACGGCATTGGATCTTGGACAGGCACTGTACGGACCTTACATCGGTGTCCCGAAGGGAAATTACACGCTGGTGCTGGAGTACACGGCGACGGCAGAAGGTGTGAGCTGTGAGGTGTACAGCAACGGGTTTGTCAACGAGGATAACAGCAGAGGCAAAACTTTTGTAGAGGAAGAACTTCCGGCAGGGACACATACGATAGAAATTCCATATACGGTAGATCGTGCGGTCAAGGATATGGAATATAAATTTTATGTGCATGGAGGATCTTTTACACTGGTTTCGGTTACAAACCGGTCAGACCACAGGTTTACTGATGCGTTTCTGGCATTTCTGCTCTTTGTTTTCTGGGAGGGAATTGTTTTATTTCTATACAGACGACAGAAAGAGGGAAACAAAGAGACGGTATGGAACTTTGTCCTTCTGACCTTGCTTGGCCTGGCAGCCTCTGTTCCTCTTTTTAATGATTTCCAGACTATGACCATGGACCATATGATCCACTATGCGAGAATTGACGATATAGCGGACTGGATCAGAAATTTTTCATGGAGACAGCCGGTGATGCGCCTTGCCGGTTCACAGCACAATGACTACGGCTATATTACACCCATTATGTACCCACAGTTATTTCTGTACTTTCCGGCAGTTTTGAGACTGTGCGGAGGGTCGATGCTGTTTGCCTATAAGGCACTTGTGCTTGTGGCAAATCTGGCAACGGCATATCTTGGATATTTTTCTTTTAAGAGACTTCTTGGCAACAACAGAAGGTTAGGTTTTTTGTGTACAGCACTGTATGTGATGAATCTGTACCGGTTGACAGATTTTTATACACGCGGGGCAATCGGGGAATCTCTGGCCATGGTATTTTTGCCGCTTGTATTATACGGAATGTACGAGATCCTTTATGGAGAAAGCCGCCGGTGGTATTATGTGCTTCTGGGCTATACCGGGGTTTTGCAGAGTCATATTCTGACCACTTTCATGCTGACGCTGTTCTGCGTTCTGGCAGTGCTTGCCGGGGGGAAGAAACTTTTTGCAGAGAAGGAACGTTTGCGGGCCCTGTTGAAAGCGGCCGGCAGTACCATTTTATGGAATCTCTGGTTTCTTGTGCCCTTTATACAGTGCCAGAGCCTTGACCTGATTATTAAGGGAGCCGGAAGCGACTTGGACAAATCGGGAGTATACCTGTCGCAGGTGTTTGCCCTTTTCGTGGAAAATGCCGGTGTCAATCAGCTAAAGGGAAGTACGCAGAATGAAATGCCTCTGACAATAGGGCTGATCATACCGGTTGGGTGTGCGCTGTTTGGACTATACTGGTATCGGAACAAGGACAGGGAGGAGAGACTATGTGAAATCGGGGCAGGAAGCTTTGTGCTCGGACTTGTGGCATTGTTTCTTTCTTCCGTATATTTTCCGTGGGAGACAATCCTGCATACGGGTATCGGAAGCGTGTTCCATGCCATGCAGTATGCATGGCGGTTTCTGACGATGGCAGCGCTCTTTGGGTCTGTTACGGCGGCGATTGGACTGTACCAGCTTCTTCCGGGAAAGCTTTCTCCGGAGGAAAAGGAAAAGACCGGATACGCCATGCTTGCCATCATGGGAATGGTGGTACTGTGTTCCGGCTATTATCTGGATTCCTGCATCGGGGCAGAATCGGTTTCTAAGAGTTTTTGTGAAGTGACACGTGAAATGGATGAACTTTATCTGCCCAGGGCGGCAGCGGGTACAAAGGATAGATTGAGTGGAACCCTCTCTGCAAACGAGGGATGTGAGATGGAAGTGACGGAACTTCGCAGAGGATATGCGGAGCTTTCGGCGAATTTGAAAATAACGAA
Organism: uncultured Lachnospiraceae bacterium; assembly: GCA_934385475.1. Taxonomy (GTDB): domain Bacteria; phylum Bacillota; class Clostridia; order Lachnospirales; family Lachnospiraceae; genus UBA3282. The sequence goes on from CAKRPS010000002.1 coordinate 32,108, forward strand.
GGCTTCGCCCGAAGATTATATTGATCTGCCTTTGTTTGATTATCCGGGATATGTGGTGACAGACCAAAACGGAGAGAAAGTTGCCTTCAAACAGAGTGATCAGGGGTTGATCCGTGTTGCCGCAGAGGAATCGCTGACGGAGATACATGCTTTCTTTAGGGAGCCTGTTCTGTGGAGGATAGCTACAGTGTTATCCTTGATCGGCATCCTTACGCAGTGCGTATATCTGTTCCGGCAGCGATGCAGACATTAAAATCTTCCAATCATCAGATCCGTGTATTTCAGCATGCAGATACCTTCCTCGTAAGAGCCGATGGTGTCTGCATTTTCTTTGCCGGACAGATTGGCCGACAGGAGCTTGGGAAAATTGACGCCGCAGTTGTAAGCGTGCGGATAACCGCCGCCAAAGCGGGGGTTAATCTCTGAGATATAATAATTTCCATCTATTCGGAAGATATCCATGTCGACCGGCCCGGCAAGGTGCAGGGTCTGTACGGTTCGGCAGATGAGGTCAAACAGGGCATCATCACGATACGAAATGGATTTTTCGGTTTCACCGGCGCGCATCCGAAGCTTCTTTTTGACAAAGACAGAGACCGGCTTATGAGAGAGAAGGTCGATATAGATATCTGCGCCAAACTCTTCGCCCTGCGCATAATTCTGGATAAGGTATTCTTCCTCCTGCCAGGTACACAATGCCTTTAAAAGCTCCGGCTTATCTACCTTCTGGATTCCGATGCTGCCGCATCCACTGACCGGCTTGAGAAAGACGGGAAACTGCATAGAACCTTCCTTCTGTTTTATAAGAAAATCGGAGTAGGTTTTGCAGCTTGGAATGGTCGGGAGATTGTTTTGGCAAAGGTGTTCATAAAAGGCAAATTTGTCACGGCACAGATCCACGCTTTCCGGGTCCGACACAATGGGAGTGACCCCGGCATCTGTGAAAAGAGACTTGTGTGTGGCAATCAGGTGCAGCTCGTCCTCCTGTAGCGGGAGAATGGCATCCACGGCCTCTTTGCGGCAAATGGAGAGAATGTTGTCGAGATAATGAGGATCCGTCATGCGCGGTACAATATAGTGGGCATCTGTTTCATAGAGAGCTGGGGCATATGTGCTGCAGTCGGTACCGAGCACTTTATCAAAACCATTTTCCCTGTTTTTGAAATAGCGGACCAGAAGATCACGGGTTCCGCAGCTTAGTATCAAAATATTCATAGTAATCCTCATTTCTGTGTATTTACACGCCATTCTTCCAGCGGCTGCCCTGCACATATTCCGCAGGGGTCCATTTGCTTCGCACCTGGGTAAGAGAATCTCCATTCTTCACATATACCGGTGGGAAATACTGGATAAACAGGGGGTTCAGGCTCATGGTGTAGCCCCCTACATTTTCATAGATGATCAGGTCTCCCGGAACAAGCTCCGGTGCATCCATGTGGGTAAACAGTCTGTCAACCTCCATACAGGTGAAGCCACTGATAACCTGACTTTCCATGACCGGGCGGTCGTTGAGGGGACAGTCACTGTACTGCAGGTGGAACAGGTGGGAACTTTTGATCATCGTGGGGTCAATATTGAAACGGCTTCCGTCTGTCATGACATAGCGTGTTCCCTTGATATCCCTTGTATCAAATACTCTGGTCACAAAGGTTGTACATTTGGAGATCAGGGAAATACCGGGTTCGACGATCAGCTTTGTATGTTCCGGACGGAAACATGCGGAAAGCTCAGCAGCCACAACCGGGAAATAGTCGGGGTATTCCGGGCGGCCTTCCATACCGCCACAGTAGCCACCGCCGAGATCAATATATTCCGGATCAAAATGGAATTCGCGCTCCAGACGACACGCCATCTGTGCAATGGAACGAAAAATATTGACACTGCGGGATTTGCTGCTGGAATGAAGGTGAAGACCGGCAATCTTCACATTTGGGAGACTGCGGATTTCTTCCACAGCCTGTGCAAATTTTCCGGTTTCATAACAGAAGCCAAAGCGGCCGCTCACTTCTCCCATGGTGGTTTCACCAGGGCACATCTGTTCCAGATTAAAGTTGGCACGGATACCGACGCGGAAGGTCCGCTCCGGATGTGCGGCAGACAGTGCGCGGAGCCAGCGGATTTCCTGCTCGGAATCCAGATTGACGTAGCCACCGGCCATAAGAACCGCATCAAAAGATTTCTGGCCCTTGTAGGGACCGTTGTAGATGATCTCCCCGTCGGAAAAGCCCAGATACCGGGCAAGATCATATTCATCCTCAGACACTACCTCCGCATAGGCACCGTTTTTTTGAACGAAGGCAACGAGCCATGGGAGAGAATTTGTCTTGAAGGAATAGCCGACCAGATAATTATTCCAGTTTGCTGACAGGGATTCTGTCAGCATATCATAATATCGCTGTAAGACAGGTTTATCAATTACAAAGTAAGGTGTTTTTAATGCTGTATCCATGCAAGAATGCCTTTCTGTTTCTGTTAAAGTATCTATCTGCCATCTTACCTTATTTTGAGGAGCGTTACAATGTTGAATTTTCAGGGAGCGACCGTCTGAGTGAAGGAACAGGAGGTGCAGTTGAACTGGCGGTTGTGGGAAAGCGGGCAGAGTGATACAATAAACGCAGTCTTTGCAGAGAGAAAAGAGATTGGGCGAAGGCTGTAAGTCACAGATGGAAATGAGGATTCTCTATGAAAGAAAGAATATATGTGTGCCATACATTTTATCATGTGTATGTGGCATGCTTAAAGGAGCTTGCACTTCCACTTGAGAAACAGGGTAAAGCGACGCTTGTGCTCAGCACCATGTCCAACGATTTCGGAAACCTTATGGAGAGGGCAAAGCAGTGTCCTTTATTTGAAGAGGTGGTACTCTTTGAGGAGAAGGAGGACACCTTTTTCCCGGAGCTGAAGAAGTACCATACGGACCGTGGAAACCTTCTGCTCAATATGCTGGCGAGAATGCGGTATACGAAGCTGCTGGGAAAACTGCAGGAGCCATATGTCCCGGTAGACTTCCGGCAGTATCGGGATATCTATGTGTTTTGCGATTCCGATCCCATCGGCTATTATCTGAGCTATCGCAAAATTTACTATCATGCGGTGGAAGATGGACTGGACTGCATCCGGTATTACGATACCGCCCGCTATGACAACCGTGGGCACTTTGAATTCAAGGCATGGATGGCGGCGAGAAACCTGATCTTTATTCAGAACGGTTATGGGAAATACTGCCTGGATATGGAGGTCAATGACATCAGCGTGCTGCCATATCCCTGTAGCAAATATAAGGAAGTGCCCCGAAAAGGGCTGGTTGAGAGGCTGACACAGAGAGATAAGGACATTCTGATCCGGCTTTTTGTGGAGGATATGGATACCCTGCTGAGACAGCTGCAGCAGGGCGAGAAGGACAAGGTTCTGGTACTCTCGGAACCTCTCTGCGACCTGACGGTCCGCAGACAGATCTTTTCGGATATTATACGGGATTACACGGTGATCGACGGCAGGCAGGCACAGGTTCTGATCAAGCCTCATCCGAGGGATGTATTGGATTACAGAAAGGAATTTCCACAGCATATTGTGCTTGACGGCAAATTTCCCATGGAAATCCTGAATTATATTCCCGGGCTTTCCTTTAAGAGAGTCGTGTCTGTGTTTACGGTTCCGAATGGAATTTTGTTCGCAGATGAGATTCTTTTTCTTGGGGAAGATTTCATGGACCGCTATGAAGCACCGGAGCTTCACAGACAGAATGAACAGATCTGAAAGAAGGCCTGTGGTTTGCATGAAAATATCGGGTATGCTAAAATAAGCGAAAGTAATCACGGTTAAGGAAACGACTATGCTTAAGATATTAAAGAAAATGAATCTGCTGCTGGATGCCAGGCAGAAGAGAACCATGGTGGGAATTGTTATTATGATGCTGATAGGCGGCGTGCTGGAAAGTCTGGGCGTCACTATGCTGGTACCCATTATTACCGTGGTGATCGATCCTGTCAAAGTACAGGAAAACAAGTACCTCTCTGCGGTGTACAATGCGCTGCAGCTGGACAATACAACGCAGTTTGCGGTGGTGATGCTGGGAGCATTTATCGGCATTATTGTGGTGAAGAATGTCTATCTGTTCTGGCAGCAGAAGGTACAGCTCAAATTTGTCTATACGAATCAGTTTGCCACCTCGCGCAGGATGATGATCAACTTTATGGAAAGACCCTATGAGTATTATCTGAATGCTGACACCTCGGTGATCCAGAGAAGTATCACATCGGATGTAAACAATATGTACGGATTGATCCTGAGCTGTCTGCAGCTTTGCAGTGAGTGCATTGTGTTTGTCTGCCTGGTGGCTGTGTTGCTGGCGATTGATGCCAAAATGATCATTATGATCGCGGTTCTGATGCTTGTGCTTCTCTTTGTGATCAAGCGTGTCCTGAAGCCTATTATGGTTAAGGCGGGACAGGATAATCAGGAGTATTACAGCGGATTGTATAAGTGGATCGAACAGTCTGTAATGGGAATCAAAGAGATTAAGATTGCCAACAAGGAAAACTACTTTATCAATGAATATGCAAAATGCGGTGCCGGCTATGTGGAATGCGTGCAGAAGTACAATATTTTCAATGCGACGCCGAGGCTGCTGATCGAGACGGTATGTATTGCGGGAATGATCGGATACTTTATTGCGATCATTCTGCAGGGAGCGAAAGTGACGGATCTGATGCCGCAGCTCTCAGCCCTCGCCATGGCGGCGATGCGACTGCTTCCCAGCGTCAACCGTATCAATAATTATCAGACTTCGATCTCGTATTTTGAGCCGTTCTTTATGGGTGTCAGTGACAACCTGCAGGAAGAAATCCATGACAGTAAGGTCAGTTATGATGCCAGGGATTATCAGGGTAAGAAACGGGTTGAGAAGCTTCCACTGCACAAGGAAATATGTCTGGAAGATATCACATATAAATATCCCAATACAGATGTCATGATCTTTGATCATGCCAAAATGCAGATTCCGATTGGCAGTTCCGTAGGAATTGTGGGAACCTCCGGTGCCGGAAAGACTACGATTGTGGATATTCTGCTCGGACTGTTGCAGATTGAGAGCGGAAAGATTCTGGCAGACGGTGTTGAGGTACGGGAGCATTATGAGGAGTGGCTGAAAAATATCGGATATATCCCGCAGACCATCTTCATGATAGATTCTTCAATCCGCAAAAATGTGGCATTCGGGTGTCCGGATGAAGAGATTGATGACGACAAGGTATGGCGAGCCCTGCAGGAGGCACAGCTTGATGAATTTGTCAGAGGATTGCCGGAAGGACTTGATACCAGTATTGGAGAGAGAGGTATCCGTATTTCCGGAGGTCAGAGACAACGTATCGGAATTGCGAGGGCACTGTTTGAAGATCCGGAGGTGCTTGTTCTGGATGAGGCAACTTCGGCGTTGGACAATGACACAGAGGCTGCCATTATGGACTCGATCAACCGTCTGCATGGCAGAAAAACACTGATCATCATAGCGCATCGTCTGCAGACGATTGAGAAGTGTGACATGGTTTACCGTGTAGAGAATGGCAAGGTAAACAGAGAAAGATAAGGGAAGGAACAAGAAACATACTATGAGAAAACTGTGGGATTTTTGCTTTGGAATCTATAAAAAATATGAGGAAGCATTGAATTACCTGATCTGGGGATTTATCGCCTTTGTCCTCAATATGGTATTGTTCTATCTTTTTGAGGATATTCTGCACATTCAGGAGCTGGTAGCGAATGGAATTGCGTGGGTGATCTGTGTAATCTTCACGTACTTTACGAACCGTACCTTTGTCTTTAAGAGTCAGAATAAAGGAACAAAGGATGCAGGAAAGGAATTTATACAGTTCGTCAGTGCGAGACTTGGAACCCTTGTGCTTGAAGAACTGGTCATCTTTGTGGGAATCACCCTGCTTGGTGCTAACAGCATGATCGTAAAGTTTCTCGGGCAGGTACTGGTGATCGTTTCCAATTATTTCCTGAGTAAGCTTTGGATCTTTAAAAAGAAAGAATAGTTTGTCAGACAAAAGCGTCTGCAAAATGGGGGTTTTTATGAGCAAGGGAAGAATGGCAAATTTTGAATTGCTGCGGATCGTGGCAATGCTGATGATCATAGCGCTGCACTATCTGGTGAAAGGGGCTGTGGCAGTACCTTTTGAGGAGAGCACGGCGGCTGTGAATTATGTGGCATGGCTGATTGAGGCATTGTGTATCGTGGCGGTGAACTGTTATGTGCTGATCAGTGGATACTTTCTGGTGGAATCTACGTGGAAACCGGGACGTGTGGGATCACTGGTCTGCAGGGTTCTGTTTTACTCACTTTTGATCCCTGTTCTGCTTCTTATCATAGGGGAGATTTCTCCGAGCAGTCTGGGAATTTATGACTGGATTGGCTATCTGTTCCCGATTGACACGGAGCATTACTGGTTTGCAACGGCCTATCTTATCATGTATCTGTTTGCTCCGCTCCTTGCGGAGGGCATTAAGAAAACAGAGAAAAAGCAGTTGGAGCTTTTAATCGTTCTGCTCTTGTTTTTCTTCTCAGCGGTCAAGACCTGTGTTCCGGTTCCTTTTGTGACAGACCGGTACGGGTACGATTTTGGATGGTTCCTCTGCCTGTTTGTAATTGCAGGATATCTTCGGAGATTCGGATTTCCATGGCTTGAGAAAAAGGCTCATGCTGTCAGTCTCTATGTGTTTTCTGCACTGGGAATATGGGCGATCTCTGTAGGTTCCCATAGTCTTGCCGGGAAGATACAGGCATTTTCTTACTACGAAGATATGCCATATACGTATAACTATCTTCTGTGTGTGATGGGAGCTGTCGGGCTGTTTTATGTATTTAAGGATATGAAGATTGGGGAAGGCAGGGCAGCTAAGATTATCTGTACCTTAGCACCCTATACCTTTGGGGTGTACCTGCTCCATGAACATATTCTGCTCCGTTATGAATGGATGCAGTGGCTTAAAGTGGATCAGGTAAGCGGAAGTTTCCGGTTTCTTCCCCATATGATTATGAGTGTTCTGCTGGTATATGTTGTGGGAACGGTGGTTGATTTTGTGAGAGAATGGATTTTTTCGCATGTAGGAGCATTTGCAGCACGGCTTGTAAAGAAACAGGGGTAAGATAAAGGATGAAGAAGGTAAGGGTTCTTTACGACAAAAACAGGATAGTATTGGAACGATATCTTTTTCCGCTGTTTCTCATTCTGTATCCTTTGCTTCGGGTAAATCAGGGACTGGATGTGGCAGATACCACCTACAGTCTGTCCAATTTTGAATTTTTCACATCGATGGACGGGACCTGGATGGTGGCTACTTTTCTGGCGAATGTGGCAGGCAGTCTTCTGATGAAGCTTCCGTATGGGAATACGCTTCTGGGGATTTATTTTTATACAGCTTTGATCCAGTCGGTGACGGCGTGGATCTGTTATCGGACGCTGCGAAAAAAAATGCCGGCCGTTCTTGTCTTTGTGGGGGAATGGATAGCACTTGGACTGTGCTGGTGTCCTTCTACGATTCTATACAATTACCTGACATACCTGTTTCTGACCTGTGGAATGCTTCTGCTCTACCGGGGAATTGTGAAAGGAAGCATTGGCTGTTACATTGGTGCCGGCATATTTCTGGGTGCCAATGTTGCAGTGCGGATGCCGAACGTGGTGCAGATGGCATTGATCGTCGGACTCTGGTATGGAGTCTGCCTGAAAAGGGAATGGAGCAGGCTGTGGAAAGACACGCTGTGGTGTATCCTTGGATATGCGCTGGGATTTGGAATTCCCTATCTGGCAATCGGGATAAGATACGGATGGAACGCTTATCCGGCAATGGTACAGACCATGTTCGCAATGACAGATAAGGCGGTGGACTATAAGCCCTCCGCAATGCTGCTTGGAATGTTTGGAGACTATGGAAGAGGCCTGTTCTGGCTGTTTTTTGCTCTCCTTTGTATGGCGGGGGCTGTCTTTTGCGTGATGTTTGGGAAGCGATTGATACAGGGGAGAACAGAGCGTATACAAAAAACAGTGCGCGTCGTGGGGACGGTGTGCTATGTTTGTCTGCTGCTGATCGTTCTTCGGCTATACTGGGGAAGAGGCCTGTTCAGTTTTCGCTATTATGAGTACAGCAGTATTTATTATCCGGCAGTTCTATTGCTGTTAGCCGGTATGATTCTTGCAGCAGGATGTCTGCTGCGGCGTGAAGAAAAAGAGGATACAAGAGTCTTTGCAATGCTGGTGCTGCTCCAGATTTTTGTGACGCCGCTGGGAAGTAACAATGATCTGTATCCGATCATAAACTGTCTGTTTGTGGTACTGCCCTTTACGCTATGGCAGAGTTATGAACGTGGAAAATGTATGCGGAAACCGTTTACTATGGTGTGGAGGATACCGACTGTTCTGCTTTGTCTGTTTGTACTGGTGCAGAGCGTGGGATTTCATATGTTGTTTGCTTTTCAGGATGGTGTGAACGGAGAGAAAAGAACAACGACTGTCTCGGTGCCCCGAAAGGCACAGGACATTTACACGACGGAAGAAAACGGAGAACTCCTGCAACAGCTTGCAGCCTGTGTACAGGAAGAACAACTGACCGGACAGAGTGCGATCTTCTATGGAGAGACACCGGGGCTTGGCTATCTGCTGGATATGCCGTCGGCTCTTTCGACATTCTGGCCGGATCTGGATTCTTACCGCTTTACGGAATTTGAGCAGGATATGCAAAAAGTTCTGGAAAGAGGAGAGCAGGCACCGGAAGAATTGCCGGTTGTTTTTCTGTCAGCAGCCCAGGCAGCTTATCTGAGTGGAGATGAGGAAGCGATGGAATGGTTTGGCGTTGACCGGGAGAAGCTTGGACAGGATGAGAAGCTGAGGGCACTCGGAGAATTTATGAAGGAACAGGAGTACGGACAGCTTTACTGTAATGCAAGGTATGCGGTCTATACGCCGAGTTGCCAAAGATAAAAACAGTGTGCTATACTTGGCTCAAATGCCGAGTGAAGATATGCGCATAGAGCATGCGCAGAAATGGGGGTTACGATGATTAATTTTAATGTACCACCCTATACGGGGAAGGAAATCGAATATATTAGGGAAGCGGTAGAAAACCAGAAAATCTGTGGAGATGGTCCTTTTACAAAGAAGTGCAGTCAATGGATAGAAGAAAAAACGGGCACGACCAAGTGCCTTCTGACTACGTCCTGTACACATGCGACGGAGATGGCGGCACTGCTTCTGGATATCAAAGAGGGAGACGAGGTTATTATGCCTTCGTATACCTTTGTCTCTACCGCAGATGCGTTTGTACTGCGTGGAGCTACGGTGGTGTTTGTGGATATCCGGCCGGATACCATGAATATTGACGAGAATCTGATCGAGGATGCAATTACTGAGCGTACGAAAGCAATCGTACCGGTCCACTATGCAGGGGTTGGCTGCGAGATGGACAAGATCATGCAGCTTGCTGCAAAATATAATCTGAAGGTGGTAGAAGATGCCGCACAGGGGATTATGGCAAGCTATAAGGGCAAACCACTGGGAACCTTTGGAGAGTTTGGATGCTTCAGTTTTCATGAGACCAAAAATTTCAGTATGGGAGAAGGGGGAGCCCTTCTGATCCGTGATGAGAAATATATTGAAAATGCAGAAATTTACAGGGAGAAGGGAACCGACCGCAGTAAGTACTACCGGGGACAGGTGGACAAGTATCGTTGGCAGAATTATGGGTCATCTTATCTGCCCAGCGATATGAATGCAGCATATCTTTACGCACAGCTGCAGCTTGCCGACGAGATCCAGAAGGCAAGAATGGATCGGTGGAAGGAATATTGGGAGCAGCTTTCGGGACTGGCACAGGAGGGCAGGATTGAACTGCCACATATTCCGGAGCACTGCGAGCATAATGCGCACATGTTCTATATCAAGACAAAGGACATGGAGGAACGGACGGCATTGATCGATTATTTGAAAGCGAAAGAAATTCTGTCGGTGTTCCATTATGTTCCATTGCATTCTGCGCCCGCCGGAATTAAATTCGGAAGATTTCACGGGGAGGACCGCTATACAACCAGAGAAAGCGAGAGACTCCTGCGTCTCCCGATGTATTACCGGCTGACGGCTGATCAGGTGGAATATATTACGGAGCAGGTTAAGGCGTTTTATCGTGCCTGATTGTTCTTATGCGCAAGGACAGTAAATTCATGAAGAAAGAAGCTTTTCGGACAAAATATGCAAACTGCATAGCAATACTGGCTGTCATTGTAATCCATGTGATCGTGATGGCCGGGGTTTTTGACTTTTATTATGATCTGAACGACGATACCATGATGAAGGATATTATGTCAGGTGTCTATACCGGAATACCGGATGGACATAATATGCAGACACTGTATCCTTTAGGGCTGTTTGTCAGCTTTTTGTACAGGCTGTGCGGGGATATTCCCTGGTATGGCCTGTTTTTGTTCCTGTGTCAGTTTGGCTGTCTGTATCTGGTGGGAATAAGGCTATGCCGCACCAGAAAGACAATTGAGACGGGTGCAATTCTGACTCTTCTGATCTGGGGAATGTTACTTTTGCACCTCTTACAGGTTCAGTATACGGTCACGTGTGCCATATTGTGTGCAACCGCCATTTTCTGGTTTTATACGACACCGTACAGCGAGATGCGCGGACAATTTGTAAAGCAGAACATTCCGGCTGTGCTGCTTTTGCTGACAGCCTATTTGCTGCGCCCGGAGATGATGCTCCTGACACTGCCCTTTGTGGGACTTGCAGGATTTTTTCGTCTGACAACGGAGGGAAAAGGCCTGATCAGGGAAAAGCTATTCCGGTTTGGAGGCATTGTGGGAATCCTTGCGGCGGGAATGCTTTTGTTCTGGGGATGGGATTGTCTTGCCTACCGCAGTGCACAGTGGAGTGATTTTCGCTCTTTTTTTGATGCAAGGACCACGGTGTATGATTTCTATCCGGAGATCATCACGGAGGACGGCTATGATGAGATGCTGGAGGAAATCGGCATTTCGGCATCGCAGCGGGAACTTCTTCGCAATTACAATTTCGGTCTGGATGAACAGATCAATACGGGGATGCTGGAGAGGATTGCCGACTGTGCCAGAGAACAGATTGGCGGAAACAGGGATTGGAAGACCATTTTTGTACAGCAATTTAAAGAATATCTTTATCGGACCTTTCACAGTGGAGATGCACCATATAATCTGATGGTTCTCTGGATGTGGGCAGCGGCACTTTTGCAGTTTTTCATGGTGGAGCCTGGACAGAGAGAAAAATCACTTGTCCGCAGACTGGAAATGGTATGGCAGCTTGCGCTTCTTGCGTTAGCCAGAACCTCGATATGGATGTTTATCTTAATGCGGGGAAGGTCACCGGAACGGATTACCCATTCTCTGTATATTGTGGAGTTTGCTTTTCTGGCGGGTTATCTGATCTGGCATGCTTCGCGATGCGAAAATGTGCCGGAGCGGGTGAGCGGAACAAAGCGGGCAATGGGAGTCCTCTTTGTGATGATCCTGTTGTTGAATGTCTCTGACAATTTCTCAAAAGAACGTGCAGAGCAGCAGATGAGAATGCAGGTAGAGCAGGAATATCTTGCGATTGATTTATATGCCAGAGAACATCCGGACAATTTTTATTTTGAAGATGTGTATTCCACGGTCAGCTTTTCCCAGCACCTTTTGCAGAAAAGGGATAATACCTGTGCAAATTATGATATTATGGGAGGATGGATGTGTAAAAGTCCTCTTTACAGGCAGAAACTGGAAAACTTCGGCATTTCCTCTGCGGGGGAAGGTCTGCTAAAGCAGGAAAACGTGTTTTTGATTCTGTCAGATGCGGAGGCAAAGAGCGGTCTGACATGGATAGAGGATTACTATGATTCTTCTGGAACGGCGGTTGATGTTTCTATGACGGATCGGATCGGTGAACATTACGGGGTATATGAGATAAGCAGGAGCGTGGAAGATGAAGGAAGATAGCCTACAGTTCAGGGCAATGACGATAGAGGACACGGACAAGATTGTAAAGTGGCGTAACCGTGAGTTTGTCAGGAAAAATTTTATCTATCAGGAGCCCTTTACAAGACAGGAACACCTATCCTGGATAGAGACGCAGGTCAATACCGGAAGGGTCGTGCAGTTTATCATAAGCCTGCCGGAGGGAAGAGAGATCGGAAGCGTTTATCTGCGGGATATTGACCGAAAGGAAGGCCATGCGGAATTTGGCATTTTCATTGGGGAGCCGGATGCGGTGAACCATGGATACGGGACGGAGGCAACAAACTGGGTACTGTCTTACGCATTTGAAGAACTGAAGCTGCAGAAGGTATTCCTGAGGGTTCTCTCAGATAACCTGAGAGCCAGAAAAAGCTATGAACATGCGGGATTTCAAATGATAGAAGGAGAAGAAGAGACGGTGACATTGTTGGATGGGAAACACCAGGTGATCTTTATGGAGATGACCCGTGAGCGTTTTGCCACAAGGAAACAGAGAGGGTGTGTATGAAAAAGAAAATCAGTTTTGTGATTCCCTGTTATCGTTCGTCGCAGACGATCGGCGGGGTAGTCGATGAAATCAATAAGACGATGGAGGGAATGCAGGAATATTCCTATGAGATCATTCTGGTAAATGACGCCTCTCCGGATGATACCTTCGATACGCTAAGAGCACTGTGTACCACACAGAAAAATATCTGTGCCATAAATCTTGCCAAGAATTTTGGACAGCATGCCGCGTTGATGGCGGGGTTTCATTATGTGAAGGGAGATATTGTGGTCTGCCTGGATGACGATGGACAGACTCCGGCAGATGAGGCAGGAAAGCTTCTTGGTGGAATTGAACAGGGGGCAGACGTGGTATATGCCAGCTACGCCCATAAGAAACATTCTCTGTTCCGCAATTTCGGAAGCTGGGTCAATGAGGTGATGGCGACCGTGATGCTTGGTAAGCCGAAGGAACTGTACGTGTCCAGCTACTTTGCAGCAAGACGTTTTGTGGTGGATGAGATGATGGGCTACAGCAATCCCTATCCCTATGTGATCGGTCTGGTGCTGCGTTCCACCAAAAATATTGTTAATGTGGAGGTGAATCACAGAGAAAGGAAGGTCGGCAACTCAGGCTATACGCTGGGAAAGCTTTTGGCGCTGTGGTTTAATGGATTCACCGCTTTCAGTGTAAAGCCACTCCGGCTTGCAACTGTGATCGGAACGATTTCTGCATTGGCCGGATTCCTGTATGGAATCTATACGGTAATTAAGAAATTTGTCAATCCGGATGTGGTGATCGGATTCAGTGCGTTGATGTCGGCGATTGTTTTTTTCTGTGGCCTGATCCTTTTGATGCTTGGAATTATCGGAGAATATGTGGGAAGAATTTATATATCCCTGAACAACTCTCCGCAGTTTGTGGTAAGAGAGAGTATTGATGAACGAGATACGGATGAAAATTAAACTTCATATCTTTGCCCTGATACTTGCAACGGCGGCAGCATTGTGTTTTCCACAGATTCTGAATCTGAAGGACAATGTTCTGGGTTATACAAACAGTATTTTTTCAGTGATGCTGTGGCTTTTGTGCTACTATGCGGTCAACCGTGCTCTGCACACGATTGACCTGACAGACCGGAGGGCGTTTGTGCTGGCTGGTGTTCTGTCCTTTCTTTTTACGGTGGCAATGCTGTTTGGAACACGGCTTGACCATGTGGAAAACGTAGACTTCAAAGACGGCTTGCTGTGGATATCGCTGCCGGTATTCACCTGTCTGTTTACCATTCTGGTGTGTAAGTTATGGGACTTTCTTAGCAGACTTGAAGAGAAACGGCGGGTTCTTGCGGAGCAGCTTGGAACGCCTGTTTTGCCACAAATGCGTAGCACGTACAGAAATATACTGGTTTTCTGTATACTGTTTTTGTGTTGGTTTGTGGTTTTGCTGGCGGTGTATCCGGGTTTCTTCGTTTATGATGCGCAGGACGAGTATCTGCAGGTGGCCTCGAGAAATTTTACGACACATCATCCGTTGCTTCATGTGCTGATGCTGGGAGGAATGATCTGTGGAGTTCATAAATTTACAGGCTCCTACAATCTGGGAATCGCCTGCTACACGATTTTTCAGATGCTGGTGATTGCCGGGGTGTTTACCTATGTGATTGCCTATCTCCGGAAAAAAGGCGTGTCACTTTGGATTCGTCTCTTTGCACTGCTGTATTTTGCTGCATTTCCGGTGGTCGTGATGTTTACATTATGTTCCTCCAAGGACGCTTTCTTTACGGCGGCGCTCTTACTGCTTCTGATCGCATTGCTGGAGATGGGATGTCGTGAGGAGGAGTTTTTTACTTCTTTCCGATGGCAGATATTTTTTGTCGGCAGTGCTGTTTCCATGATGCTTTTCCGGAAAAACGGCGTGTACGCTTTTCTGGTACTGATCCCCTGCCTGTTGGTGCTTCAGGTACGACACCGGAATAAAAAATATTTCAAAAAGCTGGGATGCCTTCTTGGAATTTCCCTCGCCGGATTTCTTGTAATAAACGGGGGACTGCAAGTGGCTCTGCATGCACAGGCGGGAGAAAATCAGGAGATTCTGACGGTGCCGATCCAGCAGCTTGCCAGAACCTACAAATATACACCGGAGGCTTTTTCCAAAGAGGATCGGGAACTATTGCTTAAAGTACTGCCCGAGGATGTGTTGGCAAGATACAATCCGAGATTGTCAGATCCGGTCAAATATTATTTTAACAACCGGGAATATGAAAAAAATAAGATGCAGTATGTAAAGCTCTGGGCCAGGGTCGGTCTTCGTAAGCCGGTTTCGTATCTCAATGCATGGTTGATGACTTCCTATGGTTTCTGGTACCCGGATACCGTAATCAATGTATATGCCGGTAATTCCGTGTTTACCTTTACGTATAAGGACTGTTCTTACTTCGGCTATGAGGTGGAGGAGCCGGGAGTCAGGGCAAGTAAGATCCCGTGGCTCAATGAGGCATACCGGAAGCTGTCCTTGGAGATCCAACAGGAGAAGATACCGGTATGGTCCATGTTGTTCTCACCGGGCTGCCTGTTCTGGTGCTTCGCATTCTCTCTGAGCTATCTGCTGTATCGCCGGAAGTATCATATTCTGTCGGCCTATCTGCCGGTGCTGCTTGTGTGGCTTACTGTTATTCTGGGGCCGACCTACCTGCCAAGATATGTTTTGATTTTCTGGTATGGACTGCCCTTATTTATGAGTGTACTGCTGTGTGAAGAGCGGTTTGGTTGTAAAAACAAGGGAAGCGTGCTATACTAGTTTGAAAAATCCATATGCGAAAGATTTTTCAAACGTGAAAAATCCATATATGAAAGATTTTTCAAACGTGACAAATACAGATACAAACTCGACATGCGCAACAGACGTGCGCAGAAGTGAGGATAAAATGAACAGGATATTGGATAGAAAACAGGCGACCTTATCGGTTATCTGGATTCTCATAATCGGCATGATGATCTGCCTGTGGCCGCTGCGTTTTGTACAGGAGACGGTAGTTTCCCAAAGTACACAGAAGGCAGTCATGGAATCTGAGCCGATCACGACAGACTATGTGGTGCAGCAGATGTTTGTCGCGCAGTATGACCGATTGAAAGATATAGACATTTATTTTACACAGGGAACACCGGGGGAAGAGTTCAATTTCGTTCTTTATGATGCATCGATGAATATTTTGATGCAGCAGGTGATCGGAACGGATGAGAAGAAGGAAATTCCCGGTTTTTGCACTGTGCAGGTGAATATGGATGTGGAGGTCGGAAAGGCCTATTATTTTCTGATCCAGGGTACGGAATCTCCCTTCCGGGTAGCTTATGAAAATACAGAGGATTCCGGCAATATCTATAACGGAACACTCTATTATGGAAATGTTGAAGATACCGATCATTGCATGATTGCACGGTATGCATATGAGATGCCGCTCCGGAAGGGGAGAACGCTGGCGGCTTACGGAATCTTGCTTGCGTTGGGAATTTTTGCTACGTGGCTGACGGAACGCTATTACAAAAGCAGGCCTGAGCGGAACAGGCTGGTCACCACAGAGCAGGTATGTAAGGCAGTGCTCTGTCCGGTGATTCTTGTAGCAGGTGGTTTCTGTGCCCTTGCGGTGTTTCCTGCACGGCTGTTTACCATAGAAGCTGTATCCATTGTATTTTATGAGGTGGGAATCCTGCTGGCAGTTCTGGCTGCCTTGTATGCAGTCTGTCATGACCGGAGCGGGATGGCGACTTCCCGGAGTGCACTGGAATTTCTGCGTGAAAGATGGCAGGATTATCTTCAGTCAGCAATGATTGCAGGAGCTCTCTGGGGATGCTGTAATTATATGAATGGGCTGTATGAAATTCATCATACGGTTGCTTACAGACAGGTGCTGATCTTCCTGGCACTGTCCGTGATCGTCACGTACTCCGGAAGAGAAATTTTTACGGTATATAATGCCGTCTATGCGGTGATAGCGGCAGTGGCTGGCTGCTATTATTATCAGACTGCCCTTGCGGCACTGGAAGATCCGGAGCCACTGGAGATTCAGACGGTTAAGCTGACCGTCTGGGTAGGAGTACTGGCAGGAGCGGTACTGATCAATACGGTGATTATTGCATTCCGCGGACGTATCCGGGGCTTTTCACCGTTGTATGGGGCACTGATAGGTGCGTTCTTCGTGCTTCTGCTTGTGTACCGCAATACGAGAGGCTGGCCGATTTATCTGGTGTGTGCATTTACCCTTTTCTATCTTCGTATGGCAGCGTGGGATAAAAAGGCACATTTACTCCAAAATATAGGTAACGGTGTATTGTTCCATTTTGCAGTGATGGTGATCTACTGCCTGTTGCACAGACCTTATATGTTTTTCCAGTATTACCGTTATCCGTTTATTTTCCACACGGTGACAATTTCAGCGGTTTATCTGGCGATGGTGGTGTGTGTTGCCATGGTTAAACTGTTGGATGCGTACAGGAAGCATCCCTGCCTTTCGGGATGCTACAAGGAGCTTTTCCTCTTTGGAACGGCATGTGTATATCTGCTTTTAACCTTGTCACGGACAGGCTATCTGGCAATCATTGTGACTGCCATTATCGTAATTCCAGTGACATGCTTCTGTATGAAAAAAAGACTGCGGCATATGTTTAAAATTGCCGGAATGATGATAGCTGCCGCTTTGATTTGCTTTCCGATCATCTTTACGGCCCAGAGGATTATTCCTTCGGTGAAGGCAGATCCGGAACCGCTTGAGATTGAAGAGCTTCCGACGGAGATCGTGCACGGAAGAGTGATGGATTCCTAGTACTATATTACGATAGAACGGTTCGTGCAGGTGTTCCAGATGAAGGTGCTGGGGATTCCGGAGGAACGGTGTGTCCATGCAGGCAACTGGGTACGGAACGAAGAGAAGCTTCCGGCTGACTGGTTTTTGCCTGTAGAGAAAATGCTTCTGGCATCCGAAGAAGATATGGCATTGCAGGAAGAGGCAGAGGGAGAAGAGCAGGAAAGCTCGTATGCAAACGGAAGAATGGAAATATTCCGGGTGTATTATGAGAATTTAAATAAAACAGGGCATCAGGACATGGGTATTATGCAGCCGGATGGCAATTTTATTGTGCATGCGCATAACATTTACCTGCAGGTGGCTTATGATCATGGAATCTATGTAGGAATCGTATTTATTCTGGTGGGAGCCGGTACATTCCTGCAGTCGGCATTGTTCTATCACAGAAAAAAAGAAGTGATAAGCTGTGCAGCACTTCCGCTTGCAATGCTATTGCTTTTTGGTGTGGCGGGATTGACAGAGTGGATTTTCCATCCATGCTGTCCAATAGCGATGATCCTGTTCCTGACAATGTCACCATTGCTGTTTGATTGCAGGAAAACAGTCTGAGGAACGATAATGAAAAAGTTGAAATCTACGTTTAATGTAAAATTATTTTATAGAAGAACCTGTCTGATCATTTATGACATTATCAGCATTGTCATCGCAAGCTATCTGGCGATTATGCTCCGTTATGATCTGCATTTTGAAGGGATTCCGGATCATTTTATGCGGCCGATCGAGCTTTTCATGCCGATTAACATTCTGGTAACGCTGGTGATCTTCTACTGCTTCCGGCTTTACAGCAGCCTTTGGGCCTATGCGGGGGAGACGGAATTGCAGAATATTGTGGTGGCCTGTGTGTTGTCTACCCTTTTCAATGGAATCGGTATGCAGTTTTTCCGGATAGGAGACCGGCAGGCAGTTCCGAAGAGCTATTATCTGCTTTACATGTTTGTACTGGTGGCGTGTATTTTTGCCAGCCGCTTTTCTTACCGCTTTTTCCGGGGATTAAAGCATAAACAGCAGAACAAGAAGAACCGTATTTCGGTTATGGTGATCGGTGCCGGAGAGGCAGCCAATGTGATCATCAAGGAAATTGTGGGAAGCAATTTTTCCACGATGGTCATCAAATGTATTATCGATGATGATAAGGGAAAATGGGGAAGATATATCCAGGGCATTAAGGTTGTCGGCGGACGCGACAAGATTGTAGAGTGCGCTGATTTATATGAAGTGGATGAGATTATTGTGGCAATGCCCTCAGCCAGCCGTGCAGAGATCAAGAAAATCCTGGAAATCTGTAAGGATACCAATTGCAAGCTGCGTTCCCTGCCGGGTATGTACCAGCTGGTAAACGGTGAAGTGAATGTCAGCAAGCTGCGGGATGTGGAGGTTGAGGATCTGCTCGGCAGAGAGCCGATCAGCGTAGATATGGACTCCATTCTCGGATATGTGCAGGGCAAGGTGGTTCTGGTGACCGGCGGCGGTGGTTCTATCGGCAGCGAGCTGTGTCGTCAGATTGCAGGTCATCGCCCCAAACAGCTTATCGTTTTGGATATTTATGAAAATACGGTCTATGATGTACAGCAGGAACTGAAACAGAAATATCCGGAGCTGGATCTGGTGGTGCTCATTGCATCTGTCAGAAATACGAACCGGATGAATTACATCTTCTCGAAATATAAGCCCAATATTGTGTATCATGCGGCAGCCCATAAGCATGTGCCGTTGATGGAGGACAGCCCGACAGAGGCAGTCAAGAACAATGTTTTTGGTACCTTTAAGACAGCGCAGGCAGCCGCCATGAGCGGGGTACAGAGATTCGTCATGATTTCCACAGACAAGGCGGTAAATCCTACGAATATCATGGGAGCCAGCAAACGAATCTGTGAAATGATCATCCAGACCTTTGACAAGCATTATGATACCGAGTTTGTTGCAGTACGGTTTGGCAATGTTTTGGGAAGTAACGGCAGTGTCATTCCACTGTTCCGCAAGCAGATTGCCGCGGGAGGACCGGTTACCGTTACCCATCCTGATATTATCCGCTATTTCATGACCATACCGGAAGCAGTCTCGCTGGTATTGCAGGCAGGAGCCTATGCCAAGGGAGGGGAAATTTTCGTTCTGGATATGGGAGAACCGGTTAAGATTCTGACCTTGGCAGAGAACCTGATTAAGTTATCGGGCTATCGTGTGGGAGAAGATATTAAGATTGAATTTACAGGACTTCGTCCCGGCGAGAAGCTGTATGAAGAGCTTTTGATGGACGAGGAAGGTATGAAGGAAACAGCCAACAAGCTGATTCACATCGGAAGACCGATTGAGCTGGACGAGCAGGAATTCTTCGCACAGCTCAAGGAATTAAAGGATGAAAGTCAGATTGAGAGCTCTGATATCAGACCGCTGATACAGAAGATTGTGCCAACCTATCATTATCAGAAGGCAAAATAAAACAGGAGGCAGTTATGGAAAAGAAACGGATCTATTTGTCCTGCCCCACCATGCATGGCGAGGAACAGAAATTTATCAAGGAGGCATTTGACACCAACTGGGTAGCTCCTCTGGGACCGAATGTCAACGCGTTTGAAAAGGAGATGGCAGAGTACACAGGCTGCGGCCACGCTGCAGCCTTAAGTGCCGGAACAGCAGCAATCCATCTATCCTTGAAGCTTTTGGATATCAAACAGGGAGACATTGTATTTGTATCTGATTTGACCTTTTCTGCAAGCTGTAATCCGATTGTATATGAGAAAGCAACGCCGGTCTTTATTGATGCGGAACCGGATACCTGGGACATGTCCCCGGAAGCCTTAAAAAAGGCTTTTGAAAAATACCCGAATCCCAAGGCAGTTATCTGTGTGCATCTGTACGGTACGCCTGCCAAGCTGGATGAGATCATGGCAATCTGCAAAGAACATAATGTGCCACTGATAGAAGATGCGGCAGAATCTTTAGGAAGTACTTACAAAGGAAAACATACAGGGACGTTTGGTAAATATGGCATTTATTCCTTTAATGGAAATAAGATTATTACGACTTCCGGCGGCGGTATGCTGGTATCTGCTGACGAAGAGGCAACCAAACGTGCTACCTTCCTGGCAACCCAGGCGCGTGACCCTGCAAGATATTATCAGCATTCCCAGATAGGATATAACTATCGTATGAGTAACATTACAGCGGGAATCGGAAGAGGACAGTTACTCCACATGGAGGAGCATAAGGCATTAAAGAAGGCTATCTATGCGCAGTACAAAGAGGCATTTGCCGATGTGGAAGAGATTACCATGAATCCGATGAACCCGGACGGCGATGCCAACAACTGGTTATCCTGTATGACGATTGCTCCGGGCTGCAAGGTAACACCGGATATGGTCATGGATGCCCTGGCAGAAGAGAACATTGAGAGCAGACCGATCTGGAAGCCGATGCATTTACAGCCGGTATTCGCAGAATATGATTTTATTCCGTATTATCCGGATGGAAGCAGTGTGGGAACGGATATCTTTGAGAGAGGTCTGTGCCTGCCAAGTGATATTAAGAATACACCGGAAGACATGGAGCTGATTATTGCTACGGTTCGAAGGTGCTTTGGTAAGTAGAAAATAGGCGAAGGGAAAACTATGTATAAGAAATGGGTGAAAAGGTGTCTGGATTTTCTTCTGTCACTGTGTGCCATTATCCTTTTAAGCCCCCTGTTACTGGTACTCACCATTCTGGTGCGGCTTAAGCTGGGCAGCCCGGTTATTTTCCATCAGGAAAGACCTGGGAAGGATGAGAAGATTTTTACACTGTGCAAGTTCCGGACGATGACAGACGAGCGGGATGAAAATGGCGAGCTTCTGCCCGATGCAGTACGTCTGACAAAATTTGGCAGATTCCTGCGGGGAACCAGTCTGGATGAACTGCCGGAGCTGTTTAATATTCTGAAAGGGGATATGAGCATTATCGGTCCAAGACCGTTGTTGGTATCCTATCTGCCTTATTACAGCAAGCGGGAGAAACTGAGACATTCGGTACGACCCGGTCTGACAGGACTGGCACAGGTCAGCGGAAGGAACTTCATTGACTGGGACAGAAGAATGGATAAGGATATTGAATATGTGGAACACCTGTCTTTTGCCATGGATCTGAAGGTAATCTGGCTGACTGTCAAAACCGTATTGGGACATACAGACGAGGTGGCGGAGGATACCAATGCGGTCGAGGGAAATTTTGCACAGATCCGCAGACAGAGATTGGAAGAGACCGGAAAACTGAGGGCTGATGAATGAATATTCTGATATTGAGCGCGGGAACCCGCGATAAGGTAGTGCAGTATTTTAAGAAGGAACTGGGAGACAGGGGGCGTATTATAGCGACAGATTGCAGTAATCTGGCACCGGCTGTCTATGATGCGGATGCATTCTATCTGGTGCCGCGAATTACCGCGCCGGGGTATCTGGACGTGATTCTGGATATCTGTAAAAAAGAACAGATTACCGGTGTATTTTCCCTGATTGACCCGGAACTCAGCATGCTGGCAAAGGAAAGGGACAGATTCCTGGCAGTGGGAACAACGCCCATTATTTCGGACTATGATTTGGTGGAAACCTGCTTTGACAAGTTCCGTATGTATGAGCTGTTACAGAAGATGCAGATTCCGACAGGAAAATGCTATGTAGAGAAGGAAGCTTTTTACAACGCTGTGGAGCGGGGGGAGATTTCCTACCCGGTATTTGTAAAGCCGGTAAAGGGAAGTGCCAGCATCCACATCAATAAGGTAAACAGTGCAAAAGAAATAGAGGTTCTGTTTGATCTGTATGATGACCTGATGATTCAGGAGTTTATGGACGGACAGGAATACGGTGCAGATGTATATATCGATATGATTTCCGGCAAGTGTACGGATATTTTTATCAAGAAAAAAATCAAGATGCGTGCCGGTGAGACAGACAAGTCTGTCTCGGTCAGGGATGAGAAGCTATTTGAACTGATACGGAAGTTTACAGAAGACTGCGGTTTTCGCGGTATGATCGATATTGATATTTTTGAAATAGGGGACACTTATTATATCTCCGAGGTAAATCCGCGATTCGGCGGAGGGTATCCGCATGCCTACGCCTGCGGCGTAAATATGCCTAAAGCAGTGATAACCAATCTTGCCGGACAGGAAAATGAGGTAAGGATTGGAAACTATGCGGAGAATATCTGCATGATGAAATATAATGAGATTGCAATCCGTGATATGAACGGAATAGAGATTGTACCATAGTGCATTTTGCAGGAATAGGGGTTTGGAAAGAGAGAAGATTAGATGGGTAGAGTTTTGATCCTGACAAATTCTTCCGGGGGGTTATATGATTTCCGGAATGAATTTGTAAAAGCACTGACAGAGGAGCATCAGGTTTTCATCAGTATGCCGGATGACACCAAGAGGAAGGAACTGGAGGCGGAGGGCTGCCGGATTATACAGACGGCGATTAACCGCAGAGGCATAAATCCCCTGGAGGACTTGAAGTTATACCGTACTTACAGTAAGATGATGAAGGAGTTAAAGCCGGATCTGGTGGCAACCTACACCATTAAACCCAATATTTACGGCGGGTTTGCAGCCAGATGCCATAAGGTTCCGTATATAGAGACTATTACAGGACTGGGTGGTGCTTTTGACAGAACCGGGCTGTTCCTGAAACTGATTGTAACCATGTACCGCATGGGGCTGAAAAAGGCAGAATGTATCTTCTTCCAGAATCAGGAAAACAGGGGAATCTTTGAACGGCTTGGCATTACGGCAAAGAAGACCCGGATGGTGATGGGCTCCGGTGTCAATCTGGAGCGGCATAAGGAAGAACCCTATCCGAAGTCTGATGAGACACATTTCCTGTTTGTGGGACGTGTGATGAAGGAACGGGGAATTCTGGAGTTTTTAGAAGCAGCCAGAAGACTGCATACCGATAAAGTACATTTTGATATTCTCGGATACTGTGACGAAGACTATCAGCAGATGTTAGATGAACTGGAAAAGGAAGGTGTGATCAGGCAGCTTGGTTTCCATACAGAAGTCCATCCTTACCTGACGGCGGCAAATGCCATCGTGATTGCCTCTTTCCATGAGGGAATGTCCAATGCGCTGATTGAAGCGGCAGCGACGGGAAGACCGGTGATCGCATCGAGCATCAGCGGCTGTATGGAGGCTTTTGAGGAAGGAAAAACCGGATTTGGTTTTACACCGGGCAATGCCGAAGAACTGATAGAGGCAATGCAGAAGTTTTTGAACCTTACGACCGAAGAACGGGCGGTTATGGGGCATCATGCAAGAGAGAAGATGGAAAAGGAATTTGACAGGAAACTGGTAACAGGTGCCTATATGGATGAGGTACATCAGATTCTTTCCCGATAGAAGAAAGGTGGAAATATTATGGGATTATATGAGAAAATCGTAAATGGAGAAGAGAAGCTTTCACTGGTAGGACTCGGCTATGTAGGAATGCCTATCGCGGTTGCCTTCGCAAGAAAGATTCAGGTAGTAGGTTTTGACTTAAATGAGAAGAAGATTGAGCTGTATAAGAGCGGTGTAGATCCTACCAATGAAGTCGGCGATGAGGTAATCAAGAATACGACCGTAGATTTTACTGCGGATGCCTCTAAATTAAAAGAAGCAAAGTTTCATATCGTAGCGGTACCGACACCGGTTAACGATGACCATACACCGGATCTGACACCGGTAGAGGGTGCCAGCCGTATTCTGGGTCAGAATCTGACAAAAGGTTCTGTTGTTGTATTTGAATCTACCGTATATCCGGGTGTCACAGAAGATATCTGCGTACCGATCCTGGAAAAGGAATCCGGCTTGAAATGCGGTGTTGACTTTAAGATTGGATATTCCCCGGAGCGTATTAACCCCGGCGATAAAGTACATAGACTCGAAACCATCACAAAGATCGTATCCGGTATGGATGAAGAGACACTGGACACGGTAGCAAAAGTCTATGAACTGGTGGTAGAAGCAGGTGTATACCGTGCAGAGTCTATCAAAGTGGCAGAGGCTGCCAAGGTCATTGAGAACAGCCAGAGAGATATTAACATTGCTTTCATGAATGAGCTTTCCATGATTTTCCACAGAATGGGAATTGATACCAAGGCAGTGTTGGAAGCTGCCGGAACCAAGTGGAACTTCCTGAAATTTATGCCGGGTCTGGTTGGAGGACACTGCATCGGTGTAGATCCTTATTATCTGACCTATAAGGCAGAGGAACTGGGCTATCACTCCCAGATCATCTTATCCGGACGCCGTATCAACGATGATATGGGTAAATACGTGGCAGAGAGCCTTGTAAAAAATCTGATCAAGGCAGATATTCCGGTCAAGAATGCGAAAATTGCGATTCTGGGATTCACCTTTAAGGAGAACTGCCCGGATACCAGAAATACCAAGGTTATCGATATTTACAGAGAGCTGGGTGAGTATGGCATTGAGCCTATTGTGGTAGACCCGGAAGCAGATGCTGACGAGGCGAAGCGTCTGTATGGAATTACCTTCCAGGGCATGGATGCCGTGAAGGATGTGGATGCGGTCATCATTGCGGTGGCACACAATCAGTTCCTTTCTTTGAAAAAAGACAATATCAGCGGATTCTTTAATCCGAAGCACTCACAGAAGGTGCTTATGGATATCAAGGGTCTGCTTGACAGAAATGAGTATCAGACAGAGGATTATCTGTATTGGAGACTGTAAAAAAGAGAAAAACAAATTCCATAGTGCTTCTGACAGGACTGTTGGTTTACTTTCTGGGAATGCTTTTGTTTAACGGAGTTGGCATCTATAATGATTCTGAACAGTACATTACCATGCACATTCACAGAGAACCGCTTTATCCGCTGTTTCTGGCATTTTTCCGGACTTTTATGGGAAAAGGATACCTGACGGCAGCGGCAGTCGTGCAGAGCGTGGCAACCGCCTATGGTATTTACCTGTTGTCTGAATATCTGACAGGGCATTTTGCCTTGAAAATCTGGCAGGAATACGTACTGGTTGGAATTCAGCTGTTGCCGCATCTGATGACAAGGTATATTTCGGCGCTTCACATTTTCCTGGAAAATTCCGTGATGAGTGAAGCACTGTGTATTCCGTTGTTTCAGTTTTATCTGTATTTTGTCCTGAGAATGTTGTTTGACGGTCGAAAGAGAGATCTGTGGTTAAGCCTTTTGTTTGCGTATCTGTTGTCGCTTACGAGAGGACAGATGATGGTCACGATCCTGGTGTGGATGCTGATCGTTATGGTACGGCAGATCGTAGAAAAACGATACCGCAAGCTCCTGTTGCCTGTACTTGTGGTGCTCCTTACCTTTGGACTTAGAAGTCTTACAACCCATGTTTATAATTATGCGGTGACAGGGTATTTCATGGGAAACACCTATGGAAAAGTCAATACGCTGACAAATGTGATATATGCCTGCGACAAGGAGGACGGAGAAGTTTTTCCGGAGGGAAGCCTGGAGAGACAGTTTTTTGAACAGTTTTATGAACAGGCCGATGCCATGAAGGCAAACTACCGGTATGGAGGGGACACCTTCAGGGAGAGGGCCGAGCATTTGGAAGAATGTCATGATGCACTCAAGTTTCAGGTTCTGGAAGCGAATCTGTCTGCCTACTATTTTGGATTGGGAGAGGTAGATTATTATGAACAGAGCAGTATGTCTGACGAGATGGCAGGCATTATGCTGCAGAAACTGCTTCCGGTCTGTCTGGGGCAATGGCTGTATGATTATGTACTCCTGTGTACGTATGGATTTATCCGAAGCATAGCGGTGGTACACCCCGCGGTGAATCCGGCTGCATGGCTTTTGTATGTGCTGGCGGTGATCCTTGTCGTGCGTGAGCTTCGCCTGCATAGAAACTCCGATCGAATGGCTTTTATGGGAGTGGCACTATTGTTTATCATAGGCAATGTCTGTGCAGCCTCCCTGACGATCATGTGCCTGTCACGGTATATGATCTATGGATTTGCACCTTTTTATATGGCGCTGTTTCTATTGCTGATACAGTGGCTTGAAGATAGAAAAGAGAACAAAAGAATCAACAGAAAAAGTGAGGGAAAAGTATGAGCTACCAAGATGTAAAATTTGACAAAGACAGCGTGTTTCTGGTGACAGGAGGCGCAGGGTTCATCGGTTCCAATATTTGTGAAGCACTGGTCAATATGGGATATACCGTGCGGTGTCTGGACAATCTTTCAACAGGAAAATATGAGAATATTGAACCGCTTGTGGGAAAAGATAATTTTACATTTATCAAGGGAGATATCCGGGAACTGGATACCTGTATGGAAGCGACTAAGGGCGTAGATTATGTTATGAATCAGGCGGCCTGGGGAAGTGTACCGAGAAGTATCGAAATGCCGTTGCTGTATGAGGAAATCAATATTCGTGGTACGTTGAACATGATGGAGGCTTCCAGACAGAACGGGGTTAAGAAGTTTGTCTACGCATCCAGTTCTTCTGTTTATGGAAATACACCGACACTGCCGAAGAAGGAAGGGCAGGAGGGAAAAGTAATTTCCCCCTATGCGCTGACCAAAAAAGTGGATGAAGAGTATGGCCGTCTCTACAAGGAATTGTATGGACTGGATACCTACGGTCTTCGTTACTTCAACGTATTTGGACGCAGACAGGACCCGAATGGCATGTATGCAGCAGTAATCCCGAAATTTATCAAGCAGCTTCTGCATGGAGAAGTGCCCACAATCAACGGTGATGGAAAACAGTCGAGAGACTTTACTTATATCGACAATGTTATAGAGGGAAATCTGCGTGCCTGCAAAGCTTCCGGCGATGCAGCCGGACAGGCGTTCAATATCGGAGCAGGCGGAAGGGTCTACCTGATCGATATTTATTATGATCTCTGTAAGGCTTTGGGAAAGGATGTAGAGCCCGTTTTTGGACCGGCGAGAAAAGGCGATGTGCGGGATTCCAACGCGGACATCACAAAGGCAAGAGAACTGCTTGGCTATGATCCGGAGTATGACTTTGCCAAAGGAATTACGCTTGCAATCGACTGGTATAAGGAGTACCTGGGCTGAGAAGGCTTGCGGATAGAAAAGAACAAGGGCGGTAACGATGGAGTTCAGATTTGGTAAGTATCGAGTACAGATAGCAAAAGACTATCCGATCACAAACACAATGCCAAAGATATACAATGCCGAGGGGCGGCTGCTGGAAACCTATTTTATTAAAAACAGGCACAGTCAGCATGCCCCTTTTGGGCATGAAGGAAAGTACTTTTTCTGGGACCGGTACAACTATGGGCTGGACACTCATTTCTATGGACCGGAATCCATGCCGGAAACGTTAGGGAAACCACTCGTCAAATATGGCATGCTGACAGAATCAAGGACGATCGTGCCGCAGGACTATGAGGTATTTCACAGACATAAAGGCCTGGAAAAAGAATTCAAATATATCTTTACCTACGATGAGCAGGTACTAAATGCGGTGGAGAATGCGAGATTCTATCCCATTGCGGCGGGTATCTGGAATCAGGAGATGAAGACCGGCTTATATGAGAAAAAGGACCGGGATGTATCCATTTTAAGTTCGGATAAGGTGATGTGTGAACTGCACCGATTCCGTCTGGCATTGGCCAAAATGTGTAAGGCAGAGAGACTGGCAGACACCTACGGCAGATTTGACGGAGGGGACTATGTGAAGAGCGTGGATGAAACGCTGGACAGATACCGGTTCTCCTTTATCATAGAGAATGATATTTCGGATTATTATTTCTCGGAGCGGCTGACCAGTTGTCTTGCATCCCAGACCATTCCGATCTATGTGGGAGCCAGAAAAATCTCGGAATTTTTCAATACGGACGGTATGATCCTTCTGGAGAAACCGGATTTGGAACTGGCGAAGGAAGCCGTAAAGCAGTGTACCAGACAGACCTATGAAGAGAAGCTGCCGGCAGTGCTTGAAAATTATGAGAGAGTGCAGGAGTACCGGAATATGCAGGATTATCTGTATGAGCACTATTTATGTAATTGAGATTGGTGTGTAAAGCGAATAACCATCCAGGACTCGCTTCATGAAGATAAGTTTTGTAATTACATCATAGAGACAGAGCAGGAGAGAAATCATGAAATATAAAGTAGTAGTTTTTGGTGTAAAAGATACTTCGGAAAATATTGTAAGCTTTATTCACGAGCAGATCTGCCCGGTGGATCTGGTCATTACCATCAGCCCGGAGGTGACAAAGAAAAACCAGGTGTCCGGTTATAAGGGACTGGCTTTCCTGACGGAGAAATACGGAATACCGGTGCATGAGGCAGACAGCTATTTCCTGACTGATGAAAAGACACAGAAATTCATCCATGAAAATGAGTTTGATATTGGAATTTCCATGGGATGGCAGAGATTGATGCCCAAATCTGTATTGGATTGTTTCCGTTACGGAATTTATGGCTTTCATGGCAACTGTGGTTATCTTCCTTTTGGGAGAGGCAGATCACCGCTGAACTGGTCCATTATCCTGGGAGATACCCGGTTTAATCTGAACCTGTTCCGGTATGATGAGAAGGCAGACAGCCCGAATGTGTTTGCAACAGAGATGTTCTCGATCACACCACATGACGATATCCGGACAGCCCAGTATAAGAATATGATCTGCTCCAAAAATCTGATCCGGAAGCTTTTGAAAGCATATCAGGAGGACAGTATCACGATACGCACAGTCTCGAAGGATTTCGATTCCTGGTACAATAAGCGGACAGCAGTGGACGGTAAGATTGATTTTCATGCCAGAACCCGTGAGATCTATAATCTGATTCGTGGCGTTGCGGCACCCTTCCCGGGAGCGTTTGCCATGATTGGCGAAGAG
Source organism: uncultured Lachnospiraceae bacterium (assembly GCA_934385475.1). Classification (GTDB taxonomy): domain Bacteria; phylum Bacillota; class Clostridia; order Lachnospirales; family Lachnospiraceae; genus UBA3282. The sequence goes on from CAKRPS010000002.1 coordinate 61,308, forward strand.
AAGGTGACGGTCTGGGAAGCACATCCTTTTGATGAAATGATTGATTTTTCGGCATATGCGCCGGGAGAAGTGATCGATATTTTTGATGGAAAACCGGTTGTGCGGACGGTGGATGGTTCCCTGCTGATCGACCGGTATGAAAGCGACAGGCAGATTCAGGTTGGAGATCTTCTTGCCTGACAGGAAGTTTCCGGAAGCTTAGAGTAGAAATGAGGATGGAAATGGCAGAGATGATCAGAGTGCTCCATGTCCTCGGCGGAGTTGGACCGGGTGGTGCGGAGAGCAGAATCATGGATTTATACCGCCAGATGGACAGGGAGAAGATACAGTTTGATTTTCTTGTACACAGCAGTGCGATAAAACATGCGGGAGATGATCCGAAGCTCAGAAAACCGGAATTTTATGACGAGGAGATCCAGAGACTTGGCGGCAGAATATATGTGCTGCCTAAGTTTCGCGTATATAATTATTTTTCCTACAAAAAGGCTATCAGGAAGTTTTTCAGGGAACATAGGGAATTCCGCATTGTGCAGGGGCATATGACGAGCACGGCGGGAATATATCTTCCCATTGCCAGAAAATATGGAGTGCCGGTTACCATTGCCCATTCCAGAAATGCCGGTGTGGAGAAGGGATTAAAAGGAATTGCGACCAGATTTTTCAGAAGAGATCTCGCCGGGAAGGCAGATGTGCTTCTGGCCTGTTCAGCCCTTGCAGGGGAGGACGTGTTTGGAAGCAGGGCCATGCAGGAAGGACGGGTCAAAATCGTCCACAATGCGATTGATGTAAAAAAGTTCCTGTTTGACCGGAAACAGAGAGATGCACTGCGTGCAGAGCTTGGAATTAAGGACAGGCTGGTGCTGGGACATGTCGGACGTTTTAATTACCAGAAAAACCATCCCTTTTTGATAGACATATTTGCACAAGTCAGCAAAAAAAGACAGGATGCGGTTCTTGTGCTTGTCGGCGAGGGACCGGATCGGGAACGTATGGAAGAAAAATGCCGGGAGCTTGGTCTGGCGGACCGGGTGCTTTTTGTGGGAAATCAGAGAGAACCCTGGAAATATTATCAGGCCTTTGACGCGTTTGTACTGCCGTCCTTTTTTGAAGGACTGCCGGGCGTGTTGGTGGAGGCACAGTCTGCGGGACTGAAATGCTTTGTATCCGATACGATCACGAAAGAGGCGCAGGCGACAGAACTGGTATACTATCTCAGCCTGCAGCAGCCGGCCTCTGAATGGGCACAGCAGATTGTGGAACAGGCAGGGTATGAGAGAGAAAATATGTATGAGACCATGCAGAAGGCAGGATTTGATGTGACCGTGCAGGCGCGTGCGTATGAGAATTTTTATGAAAATGGAGACCTTTCCGAGCTATGAAGAAACTTTTATTGATCGTTCCATCTTTGCATCAGGGCGGACTGGAGAAGGTATGTGCAACGACTGCAAGACTTCTACAGCCTTATTTTGACGTACAGATTGCGCTGTTCGACTCCAGAAACATTGCCTATGACATTAAAGGAATTCCCGTAATGGATCTGCATCTGCCAAGCCGTCCGGGAACATTGGGCAAGGTGATCAATGTATTCAAGAGAGGCTACAGACTGCATCATCTGAAAAAGAAAGAGAAGATTGACATTGCATACAGCTTTGGCCCGACGGCCAATATTGCGAATATCGTATCCGGCCGGACCGGCGGCGAAAAGACACAGAGCTGGCTGGGAATCCGCAGCTATATGGATATGGGGAATCCGAGACAGATCCGCTTTTTCTGTAAATTTTCCGACCGGCTGATCTGCTGCTCTGAAACCATACATAAAGAGGTGGTAGAGAAATACAAGTGCGATCACGTCTGTACGCTGCACAATCCCTTTGACATCCAGGAGGTAGCGGAACTGGCGGCGCAGGGAAAGGCAGAGATTCCCTGGGAGGACAAGTGTGTGATCACTTCCATGGGAAGAGAAGACGTGGTGAAGGGATTCTGGCATCTGTTGAAAATATTTGCCAGAGTGCATGAGAAACTTCCGGATACCAGGCTGATGATTATCGGGAAAGGGGAATTTGAAGAATACCGGGATCTTGCTTATCGTCTCGGAATTGGGGACGAGGTGTACTTTACCGGATTGAAGAAGAATCCTTACCCTTATCTGAAAAAAAGCACATTGTATATGTTGACCTCCTATTATGAGGGATTTCCCAATGCCATGGTGGAGGCGATGTCCCTTGGAATTCCCGTGGTAGCCACGGACTGTATGACGGGGCCGCGCGAGATCCTGAAGGATCAGTATGGAATTCTGATCCCCAACATGAGCCCTGACCCGGATATGGGTACCGGAATCACGGAGGAAGAGTCTGAGGTGGCACAGAAGGTGATAGAACTGTTGCAGGATGAAAAGCGTCTTGCAGAGTACCGGAAGCTTGCAATGGAGAGAGCGGCCATGTATTCCAAGGAAGACTATATTCATAAGATCTGCGAGTGGGCAGAGTAAGAGCAGGAGAACCTAGAACGGATGGGAAACACGCAGGATAGTGCAGAGAGTGGACAAAAGAACCGGATAAAAGAGGTTGGAAGGCAAATAGTGGGAGACAGAGGACAGATAGCAGTGAAACTGGTATTTGCTCTTTTGTATACCCTTTTTTTATTGTTGGGAGATCCGGATCACTGGCGTGCATTGTTTGAAAAGCCCATCTATGAGCTGGTTTTTCTGGTTGCCGGAATCTGGCTGGTGGCTTTTTTGGTTCTGAGCATTTTGTTTACCTTGCTTGATCTGGGAAAAGAGACTGATACACAACAGAAACGTGTTTTTTCGTGGAGAGTGTTTGCTGTATTTCTGGCAGTATGTCTGCTGTGCTGGATGCCATATTATCTTCTGAATTTCCCGGGATGGGTCAGTAACGATTCCGTGTGGCAGCTGGAGCAGATTTGTGGGATGAAACCCTATTCAAACCATCATCCCTTTTTTCATACGATGCTGATCAGGATTTTTTTTGAGACAGGCAGAGGGATCTTTGGTACGATCAGCGCGGGTGTTGCAACCTTCGTATTTGCCCAGATGGTGTTTATGGCGGGTGTGTACGCTCTGATCTTGGCGGATCTGTACCGGAGAAACGTAAAGAAGGGTTTCATCATACTGGGGCTTATCTTTTACGCCCTCCTTCCGGTGAACGGTATTTATGCGATCGGGATGGGAAAGGATACTGTTTTTGCCGGGGTACTGCTGTTATTTGTAAGAGAAGTCTGTCTGTTTGTGGAAGAAGACAGATGCGGGAAAGGGCTGGTCATTACGGGGCTGCTGGTCTGCCTGCTCAGAAGTAACGGCATCCTGATCTTTGCGGGAACGGCTGTGGGAATGGTTATTTACAGCCTGTTGCGCAGAAAAAGCCGTAAAATGTTGATTTGTACGGGAATTGTGCTGGGCAGCTATCTAGTATACCAGAGTCTGCTCCTGGGAGCCCTTCATGTGACACAGCCTGATACGGTGGAAGGTCTTACGATGCCGATTCAGCATATGCTCAGCGCTTATATGAACGATGGGGAACTTACAACGGAACAGACAGAATTTCTGCAGGAAATTGTTCCGTTAGAGGGACTTGAGGAATATTATAATCCGTCTTTCTTTGATCTTGTGAAGAACCATATCAGAGAAGAGGGCAATCAGGAATATATTGCGGATCATAAAATGCAATTCTTCAGAATGTGGCTGGAAATAGGATTGAGAAATCCGGTGCAGTATCTGGAGGCAGAGGTCCGGCAGACTTATGGATATTGGGGGCTGCGGGTAGAGACACCGCTATATGAGCAGTACCGGATGGCAGAGAATCCGTTTGATCTGACGGTGCAGAGAAAAGTCTTTTCTTATGATTTTGGTCTATGGGCAGATACCTTCCTGCAGGACTTTCAGACATTCTTCAACCGGATCTGGAGTCTCGGGCTTACGACGTGGCTGATGCTTGGCTGTATGGCATATGCCATGTATGGCAGAAGAAACATACTGCCGTATCTTCCGTTTGTAATGCTGTTTGTGTCCTTACTTCTGGCAACTCCCGTATATGCGGAATTCCGGTATACCTATGGGATTTTTGTGGCGATTCCGCTTCTTCTGGCGGTCACGCTGAAGAAAACAGCACGCAAGGAGGCATAGTACAATGTCGATTACTTCATTTACATACCTGGGATTTCTGGCAATCGTATTCGTGATATATTACACCATAAAGCCGAAGTGGCAGAAACATTATCTCCTGCTTTGCAGTCTGGTGTTTTACTGTCTGGCGGGGGCACCGGCTACCCTCGTGCATCTGCTTTTGGCAACCCTCGTCACCTGGTATGCGGCCAGAACGATCCATGCGCAGCCGGATCAGAAAAAGGCAAAGCGGATTCTGGTACCGGCAGTGCTTATGAATTTTGCACTTCTGGTGCTGCCACGGTCAACTTCCCTCGGAAGCAGCTACTATACCTTGCAGCTCACAGGCTATCTGCTTGACTGCTACTGGAGAGTCGGGATGGTGCAGGAGAACTTCCTGGACTTTACGCTGTTCGCCTCGTACTTTCCACAGCTGACATCCGGCCCGATCAGCCGTTATAAGCAGGTGCAGGAAAGTCTGTATGCGGAGCATACATTCTGTTATGAGAGGGTCACGCATGGACTGAAACGGATGGCATGGGGAATGTTCAAAAAGCTGGTTATTGCGGATCGGCTTGCCATTCTGGTAAATTCCGTGTATGAAAATTATGCGGAGTATCATCTGATCCTGATATGGATGGGAATTTTCTGCTTTTCTCTGCAGTTGTACACGGATTTTTCAGGGTGTATGGATATTGTGCTGGGAACATCGGAGTGTCTGGGAATTGTTCTTCCGGAGAATTTCAGAAATCCCTTTTTCTCGACAACAATACAGGAATTCTGGCAGAGATGGCATATTACCCTTGGTACATGGCTGAAAGACTACGTGATGGACCCAGTGTTGAAATCGGAGATCTGGATCAGGATGGGCAGCTTTACACGCAGAAAGTTTGGTAAGAAGTGGGGAAAGAGGATACCGACCTATCTGGGAATGTTGATCCTGTGGCTTGCCATGGGACTGTGGCATGGAAGCGGGCTGAAATATATTATCGGAGAAGGACTTTGGTTCTGGGTGGTTATCATTACCGGCAACATGTGCGGCAAGAGTCTGCAGAAGCTGAATCAAAGGCTTGGGGTGAAGAAGGACAGCCTGGTATGGATCACATTCCAGAGACTGCGTACATTTGTGATTTTCAGTCTGGGATTGATCTGTTTTCGGGCAGAGAACCTGCGCGAAGTATTTGCGGTGCTGCAGGCCGGTGTAACACATATAAGCCAGAGAGGCTTCAGTCATATCAAGGGAGAGATGGGCTACTGCAACTTAGGAATGCTTTGTATCGCCTTTGTGGTATTTGTGGCAGTGGAGATTCTGCAGAACAGGGGCGTGGATGTTTTCACGTGGATCACCGGCAAAAAGAGTGTGGTGAGCTGGGCAGCGTATCTGTTTATCTGTGTGATGATCCTGTTGTCGCTTGGAACGGCAGGACAGAGCTTTATTTATGCGGGATTCTGATGACTTAAAGCCTTGGCGCGGGCGACAAATGCGCAACAGGGAGAATAGAAATGAAAAGAAAGCTGGCTTGGAAGCTTCTCCTTTTGGGAGTGCTGTGCGGACTGCTTGCCGGAGGTTTCTCAATTCTGGTAGATCCGTACAATGTATTTCATTGGAGCTGTGCAAGAGACAATGGTGTGGAGCCAAACAAAAACTATGTGAAGACGCAGTTTGTGCTTCACAATACGGATAAATATGACACTTTTATTTTTGGAAATTCCAGGGTTGGATCGATTGATGCCGCCAAAATAGGAGATACCTGTTATAATATGTATTATGCAGATGGTCTCCCGGCAGAACACTACGAGAATCTGAAGGGATTTCTGGAGGCCGGAGTACCGGTCAGGAAGGTGTATCTGGGTGTGGATGATGTGGCGTGCTTTACGGACCCGGCAGTTCATGATGGACAGCTGATCCGTCAGCCCTACAGGACAGGGGAACCCCAAATACAGTTTTTGATGCGTTACCTGAATCCATCCGTCACCCTGCAATCGCTGGAAACGATCTGTGCACCCCATGAGGCGGAGCCGGATTTTCAACAGAGATTGTATTCGACCGGCAACTATTACCTGCGGGGAGACTTGACGGACGAGGAGCTTGCCCGGGAGGTATGGCCCTACTATGACTGGCACGGAGAGAGTGCACTGGAAGATATCCGCAGATTCCGCGAGCTGTGTGATGAGAATGGGATCAGCCTGGTCGTATTTGTAAATCCGGAGTATGAGATGCGCTTTGGACAGGCGGTAGAGAACGGCTATCTGGAATTTTTGCGCGGGCTTGCACAGATCACGGACTACTATAGCTTCTGTGGCTACAATGATGTCACAATGGACAAGAGTTATTTTCATGATATCAGTCACTACAGACAGTCGGTGGGGGATTTGATGATCCGCGTGATGAATGGGGAAGAGATGGACGAGGAACTGGAGAAACTGCTTGCGCAGGGATTTGGAACCTATGTGACCACTCAGAATGTACAAGAGGTAACAGACAGGCTGATGAAGCCTTAAGGAACGGAGAATATGGGAAATGAGGGAACTGGAATACCCATTTGATGGGGATGCATTATATCAGAATAAGAAAAAAATACGCAGACAGCTTCTTGCCACGTTGGATGAAAAAACCTGTCTGCATAAAAAGATTGCCATACTGGGTGGCTCGACGACCAGGGATATCCGTCTGATGCTGGAGCTGTTTCTGCTCCATTACGGTATTATTCCGGAATTTTATGAGTCGGAGTTTAATCAGTATTATCAGGATGCCATGTTTCCGAATCCCGAGCTGGAACAGTTTGTACCGGATGTCATTCTGATCCATACGACATATCGGAATATTGAGACTTTTCCGAAGCTGGCAGACACAGCGGGGGATGTCGAGGAGCAGCTTTTGAGGGAATACCGCAAATTTGAGAGAATGTGGAAACGACTTGCGGATGTTTACCACTGCGTGATCGTGCAGAACAATTTTGAATATCCCTATTACCGCATGATGGGAAACAGAGAAGCGAGCGATATCCATGGCAGGGTGAACTATGTGACAAGGCTGAACCTTCTGTTTTATGAATATGCGCAGAACCATGATAATTTTTATATTCATGATATCAATTATCTGTCCGGAAGATACGGGCTGGAGAAATGGTCAGATCCCTTTTACTGGCACAGCTACAAATATGCACTCTGCGTTCCGGCGATCCCGGAGTTCGCAAGCAGTGTGGCGAAGATCATCAAGTCGATCTACGGAAAGAACAAGAAAGCCCTTGTGCTCGATCTGGACAATACCCTGTGGGGAGGCGTAGTCGGTGACGATGGGCCGGAGAATCTGGTACTTGGACATGAAACCTCCGCAGGACAGGTTTACTGTGCTTTTCAGGAATATTTGAAAGAATACAAGGAATACGGTATTTTGCTGACCGTAGATTCCAAAAACGATCATGACAATGCGATAGCCGGCCTGAATCACCCGGAGGGCGTTCTGAGACCGGACGATTTTGTAAAGATCAAGGCAAACTGGGAACCGAAGGATCAGAATCTGCGTGCAATCGCTTCGGAGTTGAACCTGATGCCGGACAGCATGGTATTTGTAGATGATAATCCGGCAGAGCGGGAGATCGTCAGACAGCAGGTTCCGGGGGCAGCTGTGCCGGAGATGCCGGAAGAGACGGCATACTATGCCCGGACGATTGACCAGTCAGGTTTTTTTGAGGTTACGAATCTTTCGGAGGATGACAAAAAGCGCACCGAGATGTACATGGAAAATGCCAGGAGGCAGCAGGAAGAGGCAGCCTTTGAAAATTATGAAGACTACCTGAAGGCGTTGCAGATGAAAGCGGAGATCAGGCCGTTTGCCAAGGTTTATATGGCGAGGATCGCCCAGCTGACGAACAAGAGCAACCAGTTTAATCTCACAACCAGACGCTATACGCAGGCAGAGATAGAGGAAACGGCACAGAATCCGGAATACATTACCCTTTATGGGAAGCTGGAGGACAAATTTGGAGACAATGGAGTGATCTCCGTGGTGATCGGTCACCAGCAGCAGGAAACGCTTCATGTGGATCTGTGGATCATGAGCTGCCGTGTCCTGAAACGGGATATGGAGTATGCCATGATGGATGCGCTGGTAAAGGAAGCGAGAAGCAGAGGTGTGACGCAGATACGGGGATATTATTATCCGACAGCCAAAAATGCGATGGTAAAGGAGTTTTATTCTTTACAGGGATTTGATAAGATAGAGGAAGATGAGCAGGGCAACACGGTTTGGAGTATGCAGATAACAGAGGACTATCTTCCTAAAAACCGTGTGATCGAGGTTATTTAATACAGGAAAAGAGGTAAGGATATGACAAGAGAAGAAGTATACGAAAAGCTGAATGAGGTTTTTCAGAATGTATTTGATGATGATTCCATCGAAGTAAACGATGCGACAACAGCGAATGATATTGAGGACTGGGACAGCTTTGAACATATCAATCTGGTGATCGCCGTGGAGAAATGCTTTGGTATCAAGTTCACGGTGGGAGAAGCAAACGAAATGAAAAATGTGGGCGAGATGGTAGATATCATTCTGACCCGGTGTGCGTAGGATTAAGGGGTAGCGCAGATATGCAGGAAATCAGAGAATACCGGTATGAAGAGATACAGATCGGGCAGGAGGAGTCTTTCTGCGTCACGGTCACGGAGGAGATGCTGGAGTCCTTTTATGAGATTACGAAGGACAGCAATCCTCTTCATCGTGATGCGGCGTATGCAGCCACAAGAGGCTATGTAGACAGGGTGGTGTACGGAATGTTGACAGCCTCCTTTTTTTCTACCTTTGCAGGAGTGTATCTTCCGGGAAAATACAGCCTCATCCACAGCGTGGAGACAAAATTTCTCAGACCGGTATATGTGGGAGATGAACTGACGATAACCGGTACGGTGAAGGAAAAGGAAGATGCGTACCATATGCTGATCGTGCAGCTTCTCATCAGGAACCGGCAGGGAGATAAGGTCGTCAGGGGAAAAATGCAGATCAAGGTGCTGGATCAGGACGAGGGTTCTGATCAGGGCTGAGTAATATGCAGTGCGGAGGAAAACGATGGACAAAGTCATAATGATCACGGGAGCATCTTCTGATCTGGGGATGGCTTATATAAGAGAAAACTATACACAGTATGACAAGATTCTCGCACACTATCATCATGAGAGCGAAGCCTTTGAGGAAGTGTGCAAAATGTGCGGAGACAAAATTTGCAGAATGCAGGCGGACCTTTCGCAGCCGGAAGAAGTGACAAAGCTGATACAGCAGTGGAAGCAGACACAGCTTGTGCCAACCCATATCCTGCATCTGGCATCCTGCGCACCGAAGAGTGTGAGATTTCATAAAGCAGACATCACAGAATATGAAAATATGATGCAGGTAGGATTATACAGCATCGTAGAGGTGCTGAAAGCGTGTCTTCCCGGCATGCAGAAACAGAAGTATGGGAGAATCGTGTTTCTGTTGTCGGCTTATGTAAAGATTGATGATCCGAAGTATGCGGCACCCTATGTGACGGCAAAGTATGCACTCCTTGGCCTGATGAAGGATCTGGCGGCGGAGTATGCGGCGAAGGGAATTACCGTCAATGGAATTTCCCCGCAGATGATCGAGACAAAATTCCTGAAGGATGTGCCGGAGCTGATCGTGGAACAGCAAAGGACAGCAGGACCGTTGCAGCGTCTGCTTCAAAAAGAGGACATCCTTCCGACGATCCGGCTTCTGCTGTCGGATGAGGCAGAGGCGATAACCGGAGAAAATATTGCAATAACCGGAGGAAACTATATTTTATGATGCGTAAAATTGCTTTTCATTTAAACTGTCTGGAGCAGGGCGGGGCGGAACGTGTGGTGACCAATCTGGCAAACCAGTTTGCGGAACATGGCTATGAGGTTATCATTGCGACAGAATGGTACGGCGAGAATGAGTTTCAGATCAGCGAGCGCGTGAGACGTGTCCACGTGGGACTGCGCAAGGAGGATGAAAAGAAGAACCGCCTGCTGCAGTTTTATCTTCGTGTGCGGTATTTAAGGGGGTTTCTCAGAAAAGAAAAGCCGGATATTTTAATTCCGTTTGCCAGAAAAGCACTTTACCGGGGACTGACCGCGGCATACCGCATCAAAATGCCGGTGCTGATCTCGGTGCGCACGGACCCGGCTGGACATTATGAAGAGCGTTCTGATAAGATTCAGATTCCGTTGCTTTTCCCAAGAGCAGACGGCTGTGTTTTTCAGACGAAGGGGCAGCGGGAATTTTTTGCACCGAGATTGCAGGAGAATTCCAGAATTATTCTGAACCCGATCAATCCTAAATATATCGGCGTGCCTGAGCCTGCACAGAGAAACAAGACAGTGGTACAGTCCGGCAGACTGGTGGATTTCAAAAACCAGCCTATGCTGATCCGTGCCTTTGTCGAGGTTCACAAAAAGCACCCGGATTATGATCTGAAAATATATGGGGGAGATTCCTTCGATGGAACGAAGGAAATTCTGGAGAAGATAATAGAAGAAAACAATGCTTCCGGGTATGTCCACCTGATGGGAGCGAGTGATAGTCTGGAAAAGGATCTGGTGGATGCGGCCTTGTTTGCGTTTACCTCAGACTGGGAGGGACTTCCGAACGCGCTTCTGGAGGCGATGGCACTTGGGCTTCCCATTGTGGCAACGGATTGTCCGTGTGGCGGACCGGCGACCGTCATGGAGAATGAGGTTAATGGCCTGCTGATTCCGATCAAGGATCAGAAGGCGCTGGAGAACGGTATTTGCCGCCTGATCGAGGACCGTGATCTGGCAGAACGTCTCGGAAGAGAGGCAAGGAAGATCGAACGGCGGGCGAATGGAACTGCCGTGTATGAGCAGTGGAGAGATTATATAGAGGAGCTGTGCGGGAAATACGAAAAAGGAGGTTGCTGATTGCCACGTAACCGGATAAAAGGTATAATGATAACGATTGGCAGTCAGAATACAGGACAGGAGAGAAAAACATGTTTTCATATGAAGATTATAAAGAGATCATCAGGATCGTTAAGGGAACCGGCAGAGCGTGCGGCTATGCCGATGCACTTGGAAAAGACAAGTTTATTATTATGCGTCATGACGTGGAATACAGTGTGGAAAGGGCCTATCAGCTTGCGAAGGTGGAGCAGAGTATGGACTTTATTTCCACTTTCTTTTTTCAGTGGACCAACAATTCCTACAATATCTTGTCCAGAAGAAATATGGATATGATCAAGGACATGCACGAGCGGGGGCAGCATATCGGCCTGCATTTCGCATTAAATGGCATGACCGACATGACACAGATCCGGAAGCGGATCAAGATGGAGATGGAGATTCTGAGTGAAATGTTCGGGTTTGAGATCACCGAGTTTTCCATACACAGACCGTCCAAGGATGTGCTGCGGGAGAACATCAAGCTGGAGGGAATCCTCAACGCTTATCAGGATGAATTTTTCACCTTTGCGGAACAGATCACACCGGAGACAAAGCTGGGAGTGAAATATATGTCCGATGCAAACCACATCTGGAGGTATGGTTACCCGGACGAGGCCAATATTCTGGGAAGTGATAAGGTACAGATCCTGACGCATCCTTTTGCATGGTGCAAGAAGGGCTATGACAATTTCGATAACTACAAGTCGCTTTTACAGGAGAAATATATAGAACTGGTAGAATCGGTAGATAATGAATGTAAGGACTTTGGAGAATACAAGGATTATTTCCTTGCAAAGAATGTGCAGTAGATAAGAACGGATTGCGGAGGTAGTATTGCGGTGTGCGGAATATGCGGATTTGTGAGCAAAAGAGATATAACGGCAGATCGGCTCAGAGAAATGAACGATACCATGTACCACAGAGGGCCAAATGACAGTGGAGAGGAAATTTATCCCCTGTCAGACGGTTATGCTGTCGGATTTGCACAGAGAAGACTTTCCATCCTGGACTTATCTGTGCTGGGACATCAGCCGATGCACTCTGCAAACAGACGGATTTCTGTGGTCTATAACGGCGAGATCTATAATTTTAAAGAACTGAAAGAGGAGCTTTCAGATTACGAGTTTCATTCAAACTGTGATACGGAAGTCATTATTGCTGCTTATCAGAAGTGGGGCATTGACTGTATAGAGCGTTTTAACGGCATGTTTGCCATAGCCCTTCTGGACAGAGAGAATGGAAATTTGTATCTGATCCGTGACCGTATCGGCAAAAAGCCACTATACTACTGGGTGGATGGAGAAAATCTGGTCTTTGCGTCAGAACTGAAGCCGATTATGCACTGCCCGGGATTTGAAGAGCAGATTGACCGCAGGGTGCTTTCGCGCTATCTTTTCCAGCAGTATATCAATGCGCCGGAAAGCATCTTTCAGAATGTTTATAAGCTGGAGCCGGGAGCGGTTCTGTGTTTCCGGAAGGGAACGATATCAATCCGGAAATACTGGGATGTCAGCGAGGTCTATGAGCGGGCACAGGAAAACAGGGTAAGTAACTATGAGGAAGCGAAGCAGACACTAAAGGAGCTTTTGAAAAAGGCGGTTGCACGCAGGATGATCGCGGATGTGCCACTGGGATCTTTCCTCAGCGGAGGATATGATTCTTCGCTTGTCACAGCGATCGCACAGGAGTGCTCCGATGAACCGGTCAAAACCTTTTCCATCGGTTTCCATGAGGAGAAATACAATGAGGCAGGCTATGCCAAAGCGGTAGCAGACTATCTGGGAACAAAGCACACCGAACTATACATTGATGAAAAGGATATGTTTGAGCTGGTGGAGAGCATCCCGAAATATTATGATGAGCCCTTTGCAGACAGTTCGGAAATTGCAACCATGATGGTTTCTTCTCTGGCAAGAGAGCATGTGACGGTTGCATTGTCCGGTGACGGTGGAGACGAGTTTTTCTGTGGCTATAATGTCTATGAGCGTGTGGCACAGGCACAGAAACTGGATTTTCTCGGAGGAATGGTTCACGGCGTGTGTATGCTGCCGGGACTGAAGCAGCTGGGACTTCAAAAGAAGCTGCCCTTCAAGGTGAGGATCGTGGCCGGCAACAGGGACAGGGAATGTAAGACCCAGCTTGGTTCGGACAATTATCTGGTGCGTGCGGCGGCTATGGTAGGAGCACTTCCGGAAAATATGCAGGCATTTCCAATCCATTACCCGATGGAAAGCCGCTACAAAGCAACAAACTGGCAGGTAAAGCGAATGCTTCTGGATATGGACACATACCTTCCGGGAGATATTCTGTGCAAGGTGGACAGGGCTTCTATGAAATATTCTCTGGAAGCAAGATGTCCGATTCTGGATACAGAGGTGATGGAGTATTCCTATCGGATTCCGCATGCTTACAAGTATGCGAAAGGGGACAAGAAGCACATTCTGAAGGATATTGCTTATGATTATATTCCAAGAGACCTTCTGGAGCGTCCGAAGGTAGGTTTTGGAGTTCCGCTTGACAAATGGCTCAGAGGGCCTTTGAAGGAGAAGCTGGGAGACTACTGCAGCTATGAGTATCTGCAGCGACAGGGAATTTTTGATGCTTCCTACACTTCGCAGTTTGTGCAGGACTATTTGAAGAATGGAGACGCAGGACCGGCAACGGGAGCAAATTACTCCAAACTGGTATGGTCATTTTTCGTGTTTCAGCAGTGGCAGGAAGCCTATGCAGGGGAAATGCAGGAATCAGCAACAAAATAATGGAATAGTTACAATATGGTACTAAAATGAAAGAAAAGATGCAAGGCAGGGAGAGTAAAAAAAAGCATATTGCGTTTTATATCGGATCGCTTCATAAGGGCGGAGCGGAGAGAGTGTTTGTTAATCTCGCGGAATATTTTCTGGCAGAAGGCTGCCGCGTGACCATGGTGACCCAGTATCACTATCCGGCAGAGGAAGAATATGAGCTGCCGGAGGGCGCGGAGAGAGTGGTTTCGGATATTTCCGAGCAGGAGACCGGAAAGAGCCGGGTGTGTAATTTCTTCAGACGCATGAGAAAGCTTCACCGGATCTGGAAAAGGTATCAACCCGATCTGGTTCTTTCCTGTATTGGCAAAAATAACTTCATGGCTATCGTTACAACCTGGTTTACCAGAACAAAGCCTGTGGTCTCCGTGGTGGGGGAAGCCGGTGAGGAGTATCCGGGGAGACTGATGCGCGCGTTGGCGCGTCTGCTGTTTCCGCTTGCGGGGGGAATCATATTGCAGACGAAGCGGTCTAAGCAGTTTTTTGGAAAGGGCGTTCAGAAGAAAGCGGTTATTTTACCCAATTCATTAAATCCTGATTTTATTAAAGAGAGATATGAAGGGGAAAGGACAAAAGAAATTGTATCCGTCGGGCGACTCGACAAGAATAAAAACCATGAAATGATGATACGGGCGTTTGCAGAGCTCGCACAGAAATATCCGGAACACAGGCTTGTGATCTATGGAGAGGGGGAACTGCGCGCTTATCTGGAAAATCTGGTGAAAGAGCTCGGCCTTGAGAAGCGGATCAGCCTGCCGGGAGTCATCCCGGATGTGGCAGACAGAATTCAAAAGGCAGAGGTGTTCTTGCTGACATCCTATTCGGAAGGAGTCTCGAATGCCCTGATCGAGGCGCTGGCGCTGGGGCTTCCCGTGATCGCGACAGATGTTCCCAGCGGCGGTACGCAGGAGCTGATCAGAGACGGAGAAAATGGAATTGTGATTCCGGCGGGAGACAAGAAAGCCCTAGAGAAGGCTCTCGACAGGATTTTGTCGGATCCGGAGTATGCACAGGAACTGGGACGGAATGCAGCCCGGATAGGAGAAAGACTTGCGCCGGATCGGGTAAATGCTTTATGGAAGTCCTATTTTGACAGTGTGATACAGGGAACCTCAAAGTTCAGGACAGCAGTACAGGCAGTGATTTTCTGTCTGCTGTTTCTTTTTCTGCTGATATCCGTATCGTATATGGTGAGAACAAACGGAGATGTGAAGGATCGGTTTTCAGGCTTCTATGCGGAGAAGAATGATACGCTTGACATTGTGATGATCGGGTCAAGCCCGGTATTCCCTTATTACAGTGCGCCCATGCTGTGGGGGGACACGGGAATTGCCATGTATCCGCTTTCCTCTAATGTGCAGAGACCGGAGGCCATGCGCTATCTGGTAGAGGAGGCAGAAAAGTCACAGTCGCCTTCTCTTTATATTTTCGAGATGAGAATGTACACCTTCGATCAGGATGGGCTTTCTGAAAATATGGCTTATACCAGAGGTGTTACGGACAACTTGAAATATTCTCTTCACAGAGTGCGCACGATACAGGCACTTGTGCCGGAGGATGATGCGGACGGCAGGATGAGCTATTATATTGATATCATGAAGTATCACACCAACTGGAAGATGCTGGCACTGCCATCGGAATGGATGAACTTTGCCTATCACAAAAAGAACCCGATGAAGGGCTTTGAGATCAAGGATGAAGTAGGGCCTTTGCCGATGCCGGAATGCGGCGGGGCGACGGGGGAAGAGCAGCTGCCTGAGGGACAGGAGGAAACTCTTCGGGAATTGCTGGAATTTCTTAAAACAAACGAAATGGATGCACTCTTTATCGTATCACCCTATGGAGAGAGTCTGCGGGAACAGCAGATGTACAACTACATGGAGAAGATTACGGCATCCTATGGATACCCTTTTTTGAATTTTAATAACTACTATGAGGAGCTTGGGATTGCATTTGAAGAGGACTTTGCAGATTACGGAAGTCATACAAATGTGATCGGGGCTGAAAAGTGTACAGAATATCTGGAGAAATATCTGAAAGAGCATTATCAGTTTGAGGATAAGCGTGGAACAGCCACCTATCGGTCCTGGGATGAGGCATATGAATTGTGGCAGACGAAAGCTGAAACGGCACGCGGTGTGATCAAAGAGAGGATCGCCAAGGGAGAATATGCGGAGCGGGAAGAGTAATGCGGAAAGGATGACGGACGTATGTGTGGGATTGCAGGATTTTGCAACTGGGGTGACGACTGGCAGAGAAATATAGAACGCATGAATGAACGGATGTACCATCGTGGGCCCGATGACTGTGGCATCTGGAGTACAGAAGATCACAGAGTGGTATTTGGACACAGACGACTTTCCATTGTGGATCTATCCTCTGCAGGAGCACAGCCGATGACTTCACATAACGGACGTTATATAATTGCCTACAATGGAGAAATATATAATTGTGATTTAATAAGAGAAAGACTTCTCCGGGAACACAAAGTGACCGGATTCCGGGGAACCTCAGATACGGAGATTCTTCTGGAGTCCATTGCGGCATATGGACTCGAGGATACTTTGAAGCTTGCCAAAGGAATGTTTGCGATTGCCCTCTACGATAAACAGGAGCAGGTTCTGTCGCTGGCACGTGACCGTGTAGGCGAGAAGCCCCTCTACTATGGATTTGTCAGAAAAGATAAATTTGTCTTTGCTTCAGATCTGAATTCTATCGTGGCATTGGATGGGTTTGACAATGAGATCAACAGCGATGTTCTGGAGGATTATTTCCGATATGGATATATAGCGGCCCCCTATAGTATCTACCGGGATATCGCAAAGCTCGAACCTGGGAAAATTCTAAAAATAAAATCTCCATTTAATAAATGCGAAATTTCTACTTACTGGTCTATGAAAGATGTTGCACTGGCAGGGCAGAACGCTCCCTTTACAGGCAGCTATGAGGAAGCCGTGACAGAGCTGGAAAGACTTCTGAGAGAGTCTATACGGGGACAGATGGTGGCGGACGTTCCGGTGGGCGCATTTCTGTCAGCGGGAATCGACAGCAGTACGGTTGTAGCGCTGATGCAGTCGCAGAGCAGCCGAAAGGTGAAGAGTTTTACGATCGGAATGGAAGAGGAGAAATACAATGAGGCTGTTGCAGCCGGAGAGATTGCGAGACATCTTGGAACGGAACACACAGAGCTGTATATCCGGGAAAAGGATGCCAAGGCGGTGATCCCTCTTCTGAGTGGGATGTTTGGGGAGCCCTTTGCAGATTCTTCACAGATTCCGACCTATCTGGTAAGCAAAATGACCAGAGAGCATGTCACGGTATCCCTAAGTGGTGACGGTGGAGACGAACTGTTCTGTGGATATAATACCTATACGTCGATTGCCCGTATCTGGGACAAAACGAATAAAATACCGTGTGTTATTAGAAAACCTGCCAGCGGTATTCTGGGTGTTGCCGGTAAATTGGGAAATGCAGGCATGGCGACAAGGGCGAAGCTTCTGGGAGCCTCCGGAATCGAAGATATGTATCTGCGCTCCGAGATCGGCGAGGGGCTGCACATTGTCAGGAAAGAAAGATTGTCAACAAAATGTAAGACGGTTATGGAAACCTATCCCTCCAGTTTTCTGAAAGAGCCGCAGCATAATCTGATGCTGATGGATCTTCTGATGTATCATCCGGATGACATCCTAAATAAGGTTGACCGGACGGCAATGGCGGTTTCGCTCGAAACGAGAGTTCCGATGCTGGATCGGAATGTGGTGGAATTTGCGTGGACATTACCGCTTTCCTACAGCAAAAAGGACGGAGTTACCAAGCGGATCCTGCGGGATGTGCTGTATCGCTATGTACCGAAGGAACTGATGGAACGCCCCAAAAAGGGCTTCAGCATTCCGCTTCACAGATGGCTGAAGGAACCCGGACTGCGGGAGTGGGCAGAAGAACTTCTGGACGAAGCTACATTGGAGAGACAGGGATTTCTGTGTGCCGGGACGGTACGGAAAATCTGGAGCGATTATATAGAGAAGGATATCTGGCGCCCACAGATCTGGTATATTCTGATGTTCCAGCAATGGCTGCAGGAGAATGAAAAAAGGAAAAGTAATGTCGTATGAAAATATTGGATCATTATGTACCGGCACCGGTGCCCGAACAAAGAGAAACAATATCGGTTGTTATTTGTGCATATAACATTGCGGAATACCTTGAAAGAGGCGTGAAGTCCGTGTGCGGACAGACCTACCGGAAGCTGGACATTATTCTGGTAGATGACGGTTCTACAGACGGAACGGAGAAGATATGCGACAGACTGGCGGAGAAAGATGAAAGAATCCGGGTCATCCATAAGGAAAACGGAGGTCTTTCGGATGCGCGAAATGCCGGTATGAAGAAAGCAAAGGGAGAACTGGTTGCCTTTCTGGATGGCGATGACTGGATTGACCCGTGTATGTATGAGACGATGTATGCCTCTATGTGTGATCTGGATGCAGATTTGTCTGTGTGCAGATACCGGCAGGTTCACAGAGAGTATACGCTGGATGGCTCTACGGACCGTGCTGTCTGCTTTGAAGGGCAGGAAGCGTTGGAATGTTATGTGTGCGAAGAGAAGGAATATACCATTCAGAACGCAGCGTGGAATAAGCTGTACCGCAGGGAACTGCTGCAGGATTTATGGTTTCCTGTAGGGAAGCTTTATGAGGATATCCTGTTTACTACGAAGGTCTTTGCCCGGACGAAACGCTGTGTTTACCTTGACACTGCTTTTTATAACTATATAATAGACAGGGAAGGAAGCATCATGAATGCACAGCTTGGGGAGAGAACATTTACGGATCATATTCCTGCCTATCGTGAGAAGACAAAGTTCCTTGCGAAGCTTGGGAGACAGGATCTGGCTGAGATTCATGATTATTTTTTTTATAAGAGATTATTTTTGTTTTATAACAGCCTGAGAGAAGCCGGGAGTGCGCAGCAACAGCAGTACAGAGAGCGGTTGGCTGCTATTTTGCATGAGGACGGGCAAAGGGTCTGCGAAGTGTTCAGATGCAGGGAGGCTCTGCCCAAAGAATACAGGAGAGCAAAAATCTTTCTGAAATCTGAGAATCTGTACTGGATTCTGGTACAGGGAGATGAGAAGATTATTATTCCGATGAAGGTACTTGTGAAGCGGATGCTCCGGCGCGGAAAGAATGGGAACAGAACATGATAATTGTGCAGCTCGCGGGAGGTCTGGGAAACCAGATGTTCCAGTATGCTCTGGCAAGAAGGCTTGTGAGCATGGGCAGAAATGTTAAAATAGATGACAGGGCAGGCTTTGAACAGGATTTGCAGAGGAATCCTGCTCTTTCTGTTTTCGGAATTTCCTATGAAAGACCGCAGGAAAAGGAGCTTCGCCGGATGCTGGACAGTGATCCGGCATTGTGGTATAAAGTAAGGCGCAAACTCTGCGGGCGAAAAAAGAAGTCGTACTTTGAGGAGACGAAACGTTTTCTGCCACAGGTTCTGGAATGGGATGATATCTATCTGGAAGGATACTGGCAGAGTGAGAAATACTTTGAACCGATCCATGAACAGATTCGGGAACTCTACGATACTGATAAAATATTTGAACACACAGGTAATGTGGATGCAGTGCTCCGCAGGGAAATCGGACAAGGGGATTCTGTCAGTGTGCACATTCGCAGAGGTGATTACCTGACACCGGAAAATGAAAAGCTGTATGGAAATATCTGTACACCGCAATATTACCGGGCAGCCATGCAGGAGATGAAAAGGAGACATCCAAACTGCCATTTCTACCTTTTTACGAACGATGTGGAATGGATCCGGTCATGGGATGCCTGCGGCTATGGGAAAGAGAGCACGATCGTAGATACGGGAAGCGGAGAGAGTGCAGATTACAGGCAGTTTGCCTTAATGGCGGAATGCAGACACCATATCCTTGCAAATAGCAGCTTTAGCTGGTGGGCATCTTACCTGCACCCACACGAAGATAAGATTGTGCTGGCACCGGCAGGCTGGCTGAATGGATGGGACTGCACAGATTTGTACCGGAGCGATATGATAGTGATTTAAGAGGAAGGAATTTACACAGATGAATGAAAAAGAGCATGCAAAAAAAGTATCCATGCTTCAGAAAATAAGCTTTTTGTTTGATAAGAAACAGAAGAGACAGATCGCTGGACTGTCTGTCATGATACTTATTGGCGGAGCACTTGAGACACTTGGTGTGTCCATGATGCTGCCGGTGGTAAATGTGCTGATGGATCCGCAGTCTGTTATGGAGAATGCCTATGTCATAAAAATCGTGGATATTCTGCATATTCAGTCGGCCCGGCAGCTCATGGTCATCATGCTGTCTACCCTGATCGGACTGTTTGTGCTGAAAAATGCGTATTTATTGCTCCAGACCTATGTACAGAATACGTTTGTGACAAGAAACCGTAACCGGATGATCAGCCGCGTCATGCGGGAATTTCTGAACAGGCCCTATGAAGAATATCTGGGGGCAGATATTCCTACAGTGTTCCGATTGACCGACAGTGATATTCCTAATGCGTTTCAGCTGATCCTGGTCATGATCCAGATGGTGACAGAGATCGTGGTGTCTGCGCTGATCTGCATTGTGCTTGTCATTATCAGCCCGGGGATGTCTCTTTTTATTGTGGTTATTTTCCTGGGAATGACATTGATGATCACCAAAGTATTGAAACCGAGGCTCAATGAGATCGGAAGGAGAAACCAGTCGATCCAGTCAAGAATTGCGAAGTGGAGAATCCAGTCCATCTATGGACTGAAGGATGTCAAAGTGCTTCACCGGGAAGAATTTTTCGTAAGAAATTATTACGAGAGCGGTGCGCTCGGTGCGGATGTGGCAAGAAACTATGCCGTGCTGAATAATCTTCCTAGACTTCTGATCGAGACAGTATTTATTGCAGCGATGCTCCTGTTTATCATGATCTATATTTTGCAGGGAAGGGATATTTCGGTCCTGATCCCGCAGCTTTCCGCTTTTGCGGTGGCGGCCATCCGTGTCATGCCGGGCACGAACCGGATCAACACGTATCTGTCGCAGATTGCCTATTCACAGCCCTGTCTGGATTATCTCTATGAAAATCTGACCGATGCGATGAAGAAGGATGTGAATGGCAGTGTGACAGGTCTTGAACATTCCGGGCAGGATGGGAAGGCAAAGCAGACCGGCATGCACTTGCAGGACAAGATTGTGCTCGACCATATCAGCTTCACCTATCCGAACACAGAGAAGCCAATCCTGACCGATGCCCATATGGAAGTGAAAAAGGGACAGTCGGTGGGTATTATGGGACCTTCCGGAGCCGGTAAGTCTACGGTGGTAGATATTTTGCTTGGACTTTTACATGCCCAGCAGGGAACAATTACCTGTGATGGGAAAAATATTTTTGAAGATTATGCGTCATGGCTTTCACAGATCGGATACATTCCGCAGTCCATTTATCTGATCGACGAATCCATCCGTGACAATATTGCGTTTGGTATCGATGCGGACAAGATTGATGATAAGAGAATCTGGGAGGTTCTGGAGGAAGCACAGCTGAAAAGCTTTGTGGAGGAGCTTCCGGAGGGACTTGACACGACGATCGGAGACCGGGGCGTGCGTATTTCAGGAGGACAGAGACAGAGGCTTGGAATCGCGAGAGCGTTGTATCATAACCCGGAGATTCTGGTGTTTGATGAGGCGACCTCAGCGCTTGACGGCGATACAGAGAAGGCGGTTATGGATGCGGTCAACAGCTTCCATGGCAAGAAAACCATGGTGATCATTGCACACAGGCTGAATACGATTGCCAAGTGTGATGTAATCTACAAGGTTGAAGGGGAGAAGATTATGGAGACCAGCCTTTCTTAAACGGATGGAAGGTCTTTGCAACAAGCTGCTCGGAAGTGAGGAATACTATGCTGGGAATTGAGACTCAGGAAGGCTTTGGCCTTGGCAATCAGCTTTTTTTCTATGTGACGACCAGATGTATAGCGCTTAGCAGGGGTTATGCATTCAGTGTGCTGGATCCGGAGCATTTTGCCAACAACATGCACAGCGACTGTGGCCTGTATTTCATGGATCTGGATATGGGAGTACCGTCTTCCAGAGAGGATTATGAAAAGGTATATCATGAAAAAGAGAGCAGGCTTTTTGCAGGGAATTCAAAGCATGATCTGACACATGGAGTCTACGTGACAGACACGGACAGAGATTTGTTTGAAGTGGAGGACAATACACTTCTGTATGGTAATTTTCAGGCAGAAGACTATTTTATTGCCTACAAAGACAAGATCAAACAGTGGCTTGCAGTAAAGCCGGAGTATGACTGTAAAGAATATACCCGTGATAACCTCTGCATTCTTCATTTGCGCTGCAGCGATTATATGGGATCGCCGGAGCTTTATCTTCGTAAGAAATACTGGCTCAATGGCATGAAACAGATGAAGAAGATCCGGCCGGATATGGAATTTATGATCATTACCAACGATGTGAAGGAAGCAGCAAAATTTCTTCCGGGAATACCGGCCTATAATTTTGATCTGGCCAAAGACTACAGCGTATTGAAGAATGCAAGATATCTTTTGCTTGCAAATTCTTCGTTTGCTTATTTCCCGGCATTCACCAGCGATACGGTACAGTATATCCTCGCACCGAAATACTGGGCAAGACATAATGTATCGGATGGCTACTGGGCTTCTGAACAGAATATTTATGAAGGCTGGCATTATATGGATCGGCATGGGAGAGTATTCAGTGCGCAGGAGTGCCGTGAGGAGCTTGCACAGTATAAGAAAACCTCCTCCAAATATGCGCGGCTTAATGAGAAACCGACAGGACTCAGACTTTCCTGTATGAAATTGCGAGGATGGTATATTTACAAAAGAGCCTATCTGGAGAAGATCGGACGTGGCGTTATGAGGCGGTTTTGGCATCTTCTGGGAAAGAGATAGTTGATATGCGCAAAGAGCGTGCGCAGAAATGAGGATCAGGATGATGGAATCAATACGGAGCAGAATAGACCGTATCCCCATGAAGTGGATGGCAGTGTCGGCGGCAGTGTTGCTTGTTCTGACATTGCTGCCGATTCTGCTTTTGGGAAGATACAATATCATGTGTATCGATGATTATAATTATGGGGCAAGGATCCACGAGACATGGATTGCGACCGGATCACTTGGCGCATCGTTACAGACTGCATGGCAGCAGAATATGGATTTTTATCAGGCATGGCAGGGAACCTATATTTCCTGTTTCCTTATGGGACTATGCCCGATGAATTTCAACTATGAAATAGCCTGGGTGGTGCCGATTCTTATGGTTGGCATGCTGACAGTTTCCACCTTTGTGCTGGGCAGACATATTCTGATCAGGTGGCTTGGCTGTGAAAAGCAGGGAGCAGCCTTTGTCATGTTTTTGCTGCTGTTCATGTTTTATCAGATGATTGAAGCTCCCTTTGAGGGAATCTACTGGTACAATGGAGCAACGCACTATGTGCTGATGGAATCGATATTCTTTTTTGCACTGACCGCTCTTTCGGCTGCCGTCTGGGCCAGAAAAAAGGGCGCAGAAACTGCAGGGGTGATAGCGGCTGTGCTTCTTTTTGCGGTTGTGGGGGGCGGAAATCTTGTGACAGCCCTGCAGGCAGAAATTATTATGGCATTCCTGCTGATCTATGTGATTGTGCAAAAGCGGGACAGGATCGTTGCGGTGTGCATTCCATTTCTGGTTGGAAGTACCGGATTTCTTTTCAATATTCTGGCTCCGGGTAATACCCTCCGGGGAGAACTGGATCAGGATGTAGGATATTCGGCAGTCATGTCCGTTATTTTGTCCTTTTATAACGCCATCGTATTTATGATCCGTTGGACACCGTCTTTCGTGATCTTACTGTGGCTTGCGCTGCTCCCGGTTCTGTGGAAGCTTATGAAAAAATCAACATGCAGCTTTGCACATCCGGTTTGGGTGACAGCGGGGGCATATTGTGTATTGTCTGCCATGTTTACCCCTACGCTCTATGCAATCGGACAGGTCGGTCTGTCCAGAGTTGACAATATCATTCAGATCGTATATTACCTGTGTCTGTTTATCGTGACAGCCTACTGGCTTGGATATATCAGTCACCGGGAGGCAGGTAGAAACGGGGCAGGCGAGGTTCTGGGAACCTTTTTGGAAAAGACTCAGGGCATGATGACGATGGTGTTTCTGGCAATGGTTCTTATTTTCTTTGTGTTTACGGCAGACAAGAACACTTACACAAGCGTATCGGCGCTTCGATCTCTGGTGAACGGAGAGGGGCAGATTTTCTATGAGGAGGCCATGGAGCGGCATGCGCTTTATCTGGATGAAGATGTGACAGAAGTGGTGGTTCATCCTTATACGGCAAAGCCTGCGTTGTTTGCATTTCAGGATCTGTCGGAGGACCCGGGAAACTGGCTGAATCTTGCGGTGACGGAGTACTATCATAAAACGTCGGTAAAGATGAGTGGACCGGAGGACTAATGGTCCGCGTGCACGGAAATGGAGACTAAACGAATATGAAGCAGGGTGAGAAGCTGAAACTGCCGGATGTGACACTGGCGGCAATGACCAGCGTGGATCTGTATGAGACAATGAAGGCAATGGAATACAGTATGCGGGAGATCGAATTTGGAGATGCAGTGCTGATTACACACAGACGTCCGCTGACCCTGCCGAAGGGCATACGTTATTCCCATACGTCAAAGCTGGACAATATTGACAAATTTAATTATAAAATGGTCTATGAACTTGGGGGGCATATCCATACCAGATATGTGCTTCTGGTGCATGCAGACGGATTTGTGGTGCATCCTGAAAGCTGGCGGGATGAGTTTTTGCAGTATGACTATATCGGTTCTCCCTGGCCTATGCCGCAGAATGATTATGCCTACCGGGATTCTAAGGGACAGATCTGCCGGGTTGGAAACAGTGTGTCCATCCGCAGCAAAAGACTGTTGGAATATCCGGGAAAAGCGGGTCTGAAATGGGAAATCCAGGACGATGGATTCTATAATGAGGATACTTTCCTGTGTTGTATTCACAAGAATGAGATGGAAGAGGCCGGTATGCGGTTTGCACCGATAGAGGTGGCAAAGTACTTCGGCCATGAACATATGATACCTGAGATCATGGACGTGGAGGCTCCGTTTGTATTTCATAAGTGGAGAGGAAGAAATGAACAGTATCCAAGATTTCAGAATCCTTGGAAGGTCAGATGGCAGAAGATAAAGAATGTACTGCGTCCGCTGCTGTTCTGGAGGAGATTCAAGAAGAATAAGTAAAGGCAGGCTGCCCGGAAATGAGGACTGAAATGATTTACGACTGTATTCCCTTTTTTAACGAACTGGATATTTTGAAGCTGCGTATGCAGATTTTATCTCCTTATGTGGATAAATTTGTTCTGGAGGAAGCCACAGTCACTTTTTCCGGAGAGCCCAAACCGATGATCTTTGCGGAAAACCGAGAGATGTTCCGGGAGTTTGAGGACAAGATCATCTATGTGCCGGTGGACAATTCCCCTATGGAGGGAGTGACGACCCATGAACGTGATAAATTCCAGAAAAATCAGCTTTGTAAGGGAATGATGGACTGCAAGCCCGATGATATCATACTGTTTGGCGATGTGGACGAGATTCCCAATCCCAAGATTCTTGAGAGAATATTTGAAAATTTTGATCCTGAGAAGGTTTATCATCTCGCGCAGAGAATGTTCTATTGTTTTCTGAACATGGAGGAGGTTTCCGGCAATCTGCTGTCTATCACAGGAGAATTTGACGGAGTAGAGAGAAAACAGTGGCTGGGAACGAAGGTCTGCAGCTATGCGGGAATTCCGGAGAACGGCATTGTGTATCTGCGAGAGGTATCGCCGAGAGATCAGCGCAGTGTGCGGGTGGCAGATGGCGGCTGGCATTTTGGCTATATGGGAGGAAACGGCGAAAGGGATGTCGCAAAGAGAATCGGTGTCAAGGTCAAGGCGGCTGCCCATTCGGAATACAATAAAGACAGATATCTGAAAGAGGCGGTGGACAGGCTTCTTTGCGGAGAAGATATTTTTGACCGTAATGCGAAATTTGTAAGGGTAGAACTGGATGATTCTTATCCGGAGTATCTGAGGGAGCATCAGGAGGAATATGATTTCCTGATTGCACCGAAGATCAGCAGGGCCGGAATTTTTCTGAAAAAGACGAAGATGGCGTGTGTGGGAATGCTTCGAAAAATACATGGGAAGATTGTAAGGGTTATCAAGAAGGAGGAAAACCATTGCTGAAAAAAACAGAGCGTTTGTATCAGAAGATTGCAGACAGCCGTTTTCCGTCTGCGCTTTTCTATATTGGCCTTACGCTGGAGCTGCTGGTGGTACTCTTAGACAAAAGCAGCTTTCAAAATATATATGAGAGCTATTTCTTCCGGGTGACCTTTCTGCTTTTCTTTGGGAAAATGGTTCTGACACGCCGGGGAGGCAGGGAATGGGCCGGAATCCTGTTGCTTGAACTTCTTGGCTTTGTCTCATACCGCGTGACCGGAGAAAACGATGTGATCCGGATGGTGACGTTTGTGGCTGCCTGTAAAGGGATACCGCTGAAACAGGCGATGCGCTACAGCTTCTGGGTAATGCTGACAGGATGTGCGGTGATCATCATGCTGGCGGTGACAGGTATCTATGGAGATATGAGTCTGACACAGGCATATGGAAGGGGAATGTCCGCCTATGATTTCTATGAAGGGGCAGCACAGCTGACGGAGACGCGCTACACGCTCGGGATGGGACATCCAAACGCGCTTGCCTGTATGCTTCTTATGGTGCTTGCAATGGGGATCTATGTTTATTTTGATCGTTTGAAGTGGTACGCTTATTTGTTTCTACTTTTCCTGAACGTGGGTGCTTTTCTGTTGACAGATTCCAAGACCAGCATGCTGCTTACGACAGCTTTGATTGCCGGGTGCTGTGTGCTCAGGTATGCTTCACGGATTAGACAGACCTGGCCGGTTTACCTTTGCGGTACCGTGATCTTTGTACTTTGTGTGGCATTTTCCGTAGATGCCGCGGCACATGCACAGCAGGTGCGGGAGGCAGAGTGGAGTGCCTATTATCTGGGACAACAGCCTGAAAGCGCACACATAAAGCTTCTGGTGAAAGCGGATGGAGCGTTGAATGGAAGGATTGTGTCGCTGACCGATACGGAAAGAAAGGATGGCACAACGCAGACATGGTCGCTGCTGTCAGAAGAAGAAAATATGGAGCACTATTTTGACATGGGCTGGGTGAAGCTTTTCTACCGTTATGGAATCGTGGTGGCGGTAGTGTACCTGTGTGCATGTCTTGCACTGTTGTTTCGGTTTTACCGGACGAAGGATGCGCAGGGAATGGCCGTTTTTACCGTGCTTGCCGTGTATACCGTGCTGGAAGCGCATCTGATATCGGTCTATATTGGCAGAAATTTTCTTTTGCTTATGATGGGGTGCCTGCTTTTGGGGCGTAAAATGTGTACGACGACGGAGAGTCAGCCCTAAAAGTTGAATTTCCGCGTGAAAAATGGTATTCTAAACTAATATATATGCGGAGAAGTGCAATGAATCGTAAAATGAAAGTTTTGGAAGGCTACTGTCTTCTGTTTACCGATCTGCTCAGTATTACAGCAGCTTATATTCTGGCAATTTTAATAAGATTTCATAAATTCAGCAGGGTCATGGCACCGGAGCTGCATTTTTTGGTGTGCATCTGTTTTCTTCTGTTCTGTACTATTTACAGCTTTCTGCTGGACTGGAACAGGGAATTTCTCAAGCGGGGAATCCTCGTAGAATTTCTTGCAGTATTTAAATTTAATATTTTCATGTTTCTTGCGGTGGTGGGATTCCTGTTTGTCATTCAGCGGGGAAGCGAAGCATCGCGTCTGGTAATCGGTTATTTCCTCGTGCTGGATGTCCTGATCGTGTGGCTGGTGCGTCTCGTGATGAAGAAGGTGCTGCGGGCATTTTTCACTTCACGGTCGAATCTGGTGAAGATCATGATCATCACGAAGGACGCTGTCCTCGGACAGACGGTGGAACGGCTGAAGGAAGGTCTTGATATCAATTATGAAATTGTTGCCCTGGCCTGTGTGGACGTGGACAGAAAAGGCGTCATCATGGATGGAATCAAGGTGAACGCAGACGGAGACAACGTACTTGCCATGGCACGGCAGATCCCGCTTGATGAAGTGTTTATTAACCTGCCGGATGCGGATAAGAACTATGTCAAGCATATCATCTATGATCTGGAATCCATGGGAATTACCTGTCATTACAACATAGATATTTTTGAAAGACCGCAGAAAGAGGTACGGGTGGACAGCTTTGCAGGCTACACGGTAGTCACCTACTCGATCAATCACTTTGACTACAGGCGGATGATCATCAAACGGTTTATGGATATTGTGGGAGGACTGGTCGGCTGTCTGATCACGATTCTGGTGACTCCCTTTGTGGCACTGGCGATTCGGCTCGATTCTCCGGGACCGATATTTTTTGCCCAGACCAGAATCGGAAAGAACGGAAGAAGATTCAAGATTTATAAGTTCCGTTCGATGTATGTGGACGCTGAGGAGCGCAAGAAGGAACTGGAAGCACAGAACGAGATGCAGGGTCTGATGTTTAAGATGGAAAACGACCCGAGAATCACCAAAGTAGGGAAATTTATCCGTAAGACAAGCATTGATGAGCTGCCGCAGTTCTTTAATATTGTGAAAGGTGATATGAGTCTGGTAGGGACAAGACCGCCGACGGAGAGTGAATTTGAACAGTACAATTCCCACTATCGCAGGAGGATCAGCATGACACCGGGTCTTACCGGGCTGTGGCAGATTAGTGGAAGAAGCGATATCGTGGATTTTGACGAGGTAGTCAGACTGGACCTGGAATATATTGATAACTGGACGATCGGTTTAGATATCAAGATCCTGTTTCAGACAGTCTGGGTAGTGATTGCCGGCAGGGGTTCGAAGTGATGAAGATATGTATGATTGTGCCCGATCCTATGGTAAAAGGCGGGATCGCTGCGGTAGTCAATGGTTACCGTGGCAGTACGCTGGAAAAGAAAAATGAAGTGACTTATATAGAATCTTATCGGGATGGCTCCAAATGGCAGAAGCTGTGGAAGGCTCTTTGCGCTTACGCGGCATTCCGGAAGGCGGTCAAAAGAGAGAGACCGGATGTCGTGCATATCCATTCTTCGTTTGGCCCAAGCTTTTATCGCAAGCTGCCGTTTATCCTGTGGAGTGCCCACAGGGGGATTCCGGTAGTCAATCATATTCATGGGGCAGAATTTGACACTTTTTATGAGAATGCGTCTGCGGGAAAGAAAAAGCTTGTCGGCAAAATCTATAACAGGTGTACCAGACTGATCGTTCTCTCACAGGAGTGGAAAAACAGGATCGGGAGGATTGTACCGCCTGAGAAAATAGATGTCATTGAAAATTATTGTAAGATACCGGAAATGCCGGATACGGAATATAGAGCCTATCATCACATTCTGTTCCTGGGAGAACTTGGGAAACGTAAGGGATGTTATGACATACCGGAAATTCTGGAGCAGGTGACAAAGCAGGTACCGGATGTGCAGATGATCATGGCCGGGGATGGAGAAATGCAGCAGGTTAAAGCGGCGTTTGCGGACAGACAGCTGACAGATAAGGTGGTTTTTCCCGGCTGGGTGCGGGGAGAGCAGAAAGAGAAGCTTTTGAGAGAATGTGGAATCTTTTTATTTCCAAGCTACCATGAAGGGATGCCAATGGCTGTTCTGGAAGCGATGGGGTACGCGATGGGCGTTGTGACCACGAATGTGGGCGGCATACCAAGGCTGATCCGGGATGGCGGGAATGGTTATCTGAAAGAGCCGGGAGATGTCAGGGCATTGGCACAGGCAGTGATCTCACTTTTGCAGAACAAGGCAGACTGTAAGGAGATGGGAAAACGCGCCAGAGAACTGGCAGAGAAAGAGTACGGTCTGGAAAGACATTTGGAAAAGCTGCAGGCAGTATATGAGAGCGCAGCAGGTCAGGGAAAAAGATGAGTCAGATTTTTAGAGTGCTGAAAAGCATGGTGAAAATTGCATATTGGAAGCTTCGATATGGAAAAAGAGTTCAGGTGCCGATGATACAGGGATTTGACCGGGTATATCTGGAACTGCACGGACAGGGAAAACTGCACCTGGGCGATCACATCCAGAACCGGGGTGAGCTGCATCTGATCTGTGATGGAGAGGGAGTCCTGCAGATCGGTTCCCATGTGTACTGCAATACGAACAACTGCATTACCTGCATGGGCAGAGTTACCATTGGAGATTACTGTAAGCTTGGCAATAACCTGGTGGTCGTGGACCATGATCATAATTTTAAAGATAACAGCAGCGAATATCTGGTTGGAGAGGTGGAAATCGGCAGTCATGTATGGATCGGTGCTAATTGTACCATTTTGAGAGGCACCAGAATCGGTGACGGCTGTGTGATCGCAGCAGGAAGCGTTGTAAAGGGAGAAGTTCCGGCAGGGACTGTTTTCTGTCAGAAGAGACAGACTATTTGCAGGAGTGTGGAATAAATGCGGAAGAACCAGTGTAAGATCAGCGTTATTGTGCCGGTTTATAACAAAAAAGAATATTTGAAGGACTGTATCGACAGCATTGTACAGCAGACCTATCGGAACCTGGAGCTGATACTGGTGGATGACGGCTCTGAGGACGGGAGCGATGAGCTCTGTGAGCAGTATGAAAAGAAAGATACAAGAGTCAGGCTGATCCGGCAGGAGAATGCCGGTCCGACGGCCGCATGTGTGAACGGTATGAAAAATGCCACAGGAAGCCACTATATGTTTATTGACAGTGATGACTATGTGGAAAAGAACATGCTGGAGAAAATGGCATTCCTCCTACATGGGAAACCGGGAGAGATTGTCTGCTGTAATCATATTCTGGAGAAAAAGAGAAAGACAGAGAAGATTACCATGGGACTGGCTCCCGGAGCCTACGAGGGTGAGAAACTCAATCATGTCAAAGAAAATCTGCTGGGAAATGAACAGCGTATCATTCCAATGTCCCGCTGTATGAAGCTGTGTGAGAAATCTGTCTTTGAAGGAAATGAGATATATTATGACTATTCGATTCGTATGGGAGATGATTTTCATCTGATCTACCCGGCGCTTCTGGCTGCGAACCGGATTGTGGTGATGGAGGAAGCATATTTTTATCATTACCGGTATGTGGAAACCTCCATTGTGCACCGTTACGATCCGCGCATGTTTGACAGCGTGAAGGCATGGTATCTTGCAATGCAGCGGATTGTTGCAGACAAAAAAGTCAGGGACGGAGAAGCAAGACTTAGACGCGAGTATTGTTATATGCTTATGCTGGTCGTCAAAAATGAACTGCGAAATCCGGAGAAAGGTTACCGGAAAGGGATTCAGGAAATCTTCCGGGAGGAGAATGTACGGGAAGTGGTGCAGAATACACCACTTATGGTAACATCCAGAAACAATCAGCTCATGTATCTGGCCATGACGTATCCGGCCACAACACTGCTTTGGATGTTGCGGATGATTTTGAAAGTACATGACAGATAGAAAGAGGTATATATGGATAACAGACTGGTTATGTATCTGCATGGCGGGAGCGGAAATCACGGCTGCGAAGCGATCGTTAACAGTACCTGCCACATGATAGAGGATATTCCGGTGCTGCTGGTGACGAACAGCGCAAAAGAGGACCAGACGTATTCCCTGGCACCGTTATGTGATATTTTGGAGGAACGCAAGATCAGGGAACATTTCTTTGCGCATGTCTGGTATTATGCGTGGCGCAAAATTTTCCATGATCCGGAATCGTTTATGCGTTACCGGTTCAAAGAGGTGCTCGGGAAAAATCGTTCCCCGCTCTACCTGTCGATCGGAGGGGATATGTACTGCTACGAACTGTCCAAAAAAGAGGCGATCGTGGCGAACAGCACCTTCAACAGGGCGGGCTCTAAGACGATCCTGTGGGGATGTTCCCTGGAGCCGGAGCTGCTGAGAGACCCGGAGGTGATCGAGGATATGAAGCGTTATGCGCTGATCACACCAAGGGAATCAATCACTGCGCAGGCGTTGCGTGAGGCAGGAATTGTTGAGAATGTAAAACAGTTTCCGGATCCGGCATTTTCGTTGCAGCCGGAAGAGATACCGCTCCCGGAGACTTTCCGGAAGGGACATACGGTCGGAATCAATGTGAGTCCGATGATCGTCCGCAATGAGAAGGTTACAGGAATTACAATACAAAGCTATAAGAAGCTGATCGATCATATCCTGTCAACGACACAGGACAGTGTTGCGCTGATCCCTCATGTAATGTGGAATTATAATGATGACAGGCTGACCCTGCAGGAGTTGTATCAAGGGTATGAAGGGAACGACAGAGTTCTCTTGTTTGAGGACATGTCGTGCATGAAACTGAAATATATCATATCAAATTGCAGAGTCTTTATCGGGGCGAGAACGCATGCCACCATAGCGGCGTATTCTTCACTGGTGCCGACGCTGGTGATCGGGTATTCGGTCAAGGCCAGAGGGATAGCAAGAGATCTGTTTGGAACCGAGGAACACTACGTACTTCCGGTGCAGACATTGTCTGATCCGGCTGAGATGATACAGGCGTATGAGTGGATGATGGAGCATGAGGAGGAAATTCGTTGCAGACTCGGGGAGATTATGCCGGAGTATTGCGCAAGGTCTGCCCGGGCCGGAGAGGAAATCCGCAGGATATGGAATCAGGTGAAGGATTGATAACAGTCATTGTGCCAATATATAACGGAGAAGATTTCCTGGATCGGTGCGTCAGGAGCATTTTAGGGCAGACTTATAAAAATCTGGAGGTGCTTCTTATTGACGGAGGGTCTACGGACAATACAGCGCAGCTTTGCAGGAGCTTTTGTGAGAAAGACAAAAGGGTGCGCTTTTTGCCGGAGAAAGAGAACCTCGGGGTATCAGCGTCCAGAAACCATGGGCTGAGAGAGGCGAAGGGAGCCTACATCACCTTTGTGGATGCCGACGACTGGCTGAAAAAGGACTGTCTGGAAAGACTTTTTGAAGATATACGCGATACCGGGGCACAGGTTGCAGGCTGTTCTTTTTGCTGCTGCACGGATGAACAACAGGGCGACGCAGAGGAGAACAGGGAGACAACGGAGAGTGAGCGCCGCGTCCTGAGGGGAGAAGATTTTCTGCGGGATGGAATTCTGAAAAGGGATACAAGATGCTGGAGCAAGCTGTATCTGGCAGAAAGCATTCAGGGATGCTCCTTCCGGGAAGATTACACGATCGGCGAGGATATGCTGTTCCTGTTCGATGTGGCAGGGAAGGTTCCTTTGATTAGCACCAGCACTTATGAGGGATACTGTTATTACAGGAATCCGAAGGGCGCTATGCTGAAGCCTTTCCGGAAATCAGACATGGATCAGATAAGGTGCTGGCAGGAAGTTCTGGAGACGGTGCGCCGTGAGGAGAATCCTGCCGGGGAAATCATTTGTAATATTGCCACGATCCAGATTGTCTCCTGTATGCTGGTAGCCGGTAAACTTGCCCTGCTTTCCGGAGAAGAACGGGGAAAATACACGGAACAGCTAAGACAGTGCAGACAGAGCCTGAAAGAGACACTTCGGATCAAGGGTGCCTACCGGGGGCTTGACAGAGGGTACCGCGTGAAAACAATCTTATTCCGGTATGTTCCGGGATGGTATCTGTTTCTTTATCATACGTTGAAAAAGGGTCAGAGGGAAGCGAAAGCATGATCATCATTAAGGTAATGGGAGGATTGGGAAACCAACTCCAGCAATATGCGTTGTACAGGAAAATGGAAAAGCTTGGAAAGGATGTCCGGCTGGACGTGTCTTGGTTCCGCAGAAAGAAGGTACAGCAGAAGGTTCTGGCGCACAGAACCCTGGAGCTGGATTACTTTGCGGGGGCGATCTACCGGGAAGCCAGTGAACGGGAAATCCGTGACGTATTGGGAAGGCTCTGGGAGGAGCCGGAACCGTTTGTGAGAAAGGTGCTCAGAAAGCTGGGAGCTTCCGAAAATCCTTTGTTTACGGAAACAGGAATGTATCACCCGGAAATCTTTGAGATGGATCAGAAATATCTGACAGGCTATTGGGCCTGTGATAAATACTATGCCGATTGCATGGAGGAGCTTCGTTCCTGTCTGCAATTCCCAATCTGTGGAAAACAGGAGAACAAAGATCTTCTGGCACAGTTAAAGGAAATGAAAGAGGAGGGCACGGAGGTTCCGATAAGTGTCCATATAAGACGCGGGGATTATCTGGATGAAGCCAATGCGGCATTATTTGGTGGCATCTGTACAGATGCGTATTATGAGGCGGCAATCCGTTACATGAAAGAGCGGTTTCCGAAGGCGGTATTTTACCTGTTTTCGGATGAGCCGGATTATGTGAGGGAGCATTACCGTGGGAAAGAATATCACATAGTAGACTGGAATCGGGGGGCAGACAGCTTTTTCGACATCCAGCTTATGAGCAAATGTGCGCACAATATCTGCGCGAACAGTACATTCAGCTTCTGGGGGGCAAGGCTCAACGCAGGCAGGGATAAAATCTGCATCCGCCCTTCCATTCACAAGAATACACAGAGGTGTATCCCGGAAGAGATGAAGGAGCTGTGGAAAGGATGGACGCTCATCACTCCGCAGGGTGTGATTCTGTAAGCCATGTAATGGAGAAAACAATGGGACGAATACAGCAGGCAAAGAAAAATATAGCGTTTGGTTTCATCAGCAATCTGGTGATCCTGGTCATGAACTTCCTGCAGAGAACGATTTTTATTTATCTGTTTGGAAAGACTGTGGCCGGCGTAAACGGTCTTTTTACAGGGATTCTCAGCATGTTGTCAATGGCAGAGCTGGGAATCGGCACAGCGATGAACTATAGCCTGTACAAGCCGGTTGCCGAGAGAAATTATGAGAAGATCAAGTCCTATATGCGGTTGTACAAGAAGGCGTACATGGCGATTGCAGGTGTCATTACGGTCATTGGCCTTTGCCTGGTGCCTTTTTTGAAATATCTGGTCAAAAATCCGGGCGATCTGACAGTCCGGGAACTCACCACATATTATCTGATCTTTCTGTTCAACACGGTCAGTACCTATTTTGTGGCCTATAAATACAGCCTGGTCAATGCAGAACAGCGAAATTATATTCAGACCAATATCACAACGATCACCAAAATCGTTTCATTTGGAGTACAGATCCTGGTGCTGCTCCTCACCAAAAGCTTTCTGTGGTATCTGCTGGCGCAGGCGGCGGTAGAACTGATACAGAAAATTTTTGTCAGCCGGTACCTGAATAAGCTGTACCCGTATCTTTTGGACAAAAATGTCAGGAAGCTGCAAAAAGAAGAGACGGATGTCGTGGTCAATAAGACCAAGGCGCTGATGTGTCACAAGATTGGCGATGTGGCAAGACTGCAGACGGACAGTATTATCATTTCGTCGTTTATTGATGTTGGCGTAAACGGTATTGTAGATAATTATAATTATATTATTACGTATGTGGCAAACTTTGTAAATATCATCTTTAACTCGGTGCTTTCCGGCTTTGGAAATCTTGTGGCTACGGAGTCAAAGGAGAAACAGTACGAGGTTTTCAAGGTATATCGATTTTTTGCATGCTGGCTGTACGGGTTTGCAACGATAGGCTTCTGGTATCTGCTGACACCTCTGATCGGGAATCTGTGGCTGACACCGGACTGGATCATCGGTCAGGGGATCGTCACACTGATCCTGGTTGATTTTTATTTCAAAGGCGGCAGAGTGGTTCTGGCGAATTTCAAGATAGCCGCGGGCGTGTTTGAGAAGGATCGTTATCTTGCGCTGATTCAGGGTGGAGTCAATCTGGTATTGTCTATCGGTCTGGTGCAGGTGATCGGGCTTGCGGGCATTTATGTAGGGACTGTGATTTCCGGTGTGATGGCAAATGTGATCCAGCCGTTGATCGTGTACCATGACTGTTTTGCCAGAAAGGCGTTTTCCTATTTTACGGATTCCCTGAAATATATGGTCGTGATAGCCGGGATCGGAGGGATTCTCTGGCCTGTGCACAGCCTGATTCTACAGGAGATAAATTTTCTGACCTTTGCTGCGATGGCGGTTGCGATCACGGCGGTCTATAATGGGATTTTTCTGCTGATATTTTACCGGACACCGGAGTTTAAATATCTGTGGAATGCTATGATGGGCAAGTTCAGAAGAAAGGCATAAGGAAGGAGTCTGATCAATGCAGACGGAAAGAACGAACAGAGAACAGCTTGCAGAGACAGCCTGCACGGAATTGTTGTCCTACGGAAACTGGGATATAAAGACCTATATCAAAAGAGCAGTCAGCAGGGTGATTCTGCGCAGAAATCTGGCACCAAGGGATTTGATCTTCTGGCCGACAGGACTTCTGGCAGCAGGGCTTTGGAATTACCGGTCAGAGCTTGTGAAGGCAGAAGGACAGGATAAGAACGCTGAGCTGGAAGAAAAGATTCTGAATGCTTTGGAATTGTATTATGACAGATGGATCAGTAAGGGGATGAAGGTGAACTGCCTGGATGATCTGCTTGCCGGAGAGACACTGCTTGCCATGCAGCAGGAACGTGCGGCAGACACCGGAAAAGATTATGGCAGGGCGCTGGAAACACTGGCAGAATTTGCAAGACAGCATCCGACGGATGAAACCGGGAGCTTCCCTTACCGGGTCCGGAAGGAATCGCAGGAGAATGGTTATGTTTTTGTAGATACGATCGGGCTTGCCTGTCCTTTTTTGTACCGCTATGGAGAGGTATATGGCAGGCAGGAATTTCAGGAGATCGCAGTGAGACAGATAGCCAATTATCTGGCTTATGGAATGGATGAACAGCATGATCTGCCCTATCACGGCTATGATCTCAAGGCAGGCTGCAAGTACGGTATCATTGGCTGGGGCAGGGCAGTAGGATGGCTGCTGCGCGGCATGAACGGCTGTATGCAGAGTGCATACGGACGGGAAAAGCTGGAAAGCTTCTATGGTCCTATTGTGGACCGTGTGCTGCAGTATCAGCGGCAGGATGGTTATTTTTCCTGGCAGCTTCAGGCAATGGAAGGGCCGAAGGACAGCTCGGCTACAGCGATGATCGGCGTGGGACTGCAGGGCGGGATTAGGCTTGGCATTCTCACGGATGAGAAATATAAGACAGCGCTGGAGGCCTGCAAAGAGGCGGTCGGCAAATCTGTGAGAGAGGGCAGGGTTTATGACTGCTCCGCAGAATGTGAGGGCTTTGCGCAGTATCCACAGCGTTATGGAGCCTATCCATGGGCGCTTGGCCCGGGACTGGAAATTTTGTAAGACAGAAAAGTCTGGAACGACAAAGGACGGAGGCATTTTGTGAGTGAGAAATTAAGCCGGTTGAAAAAAACAGGGGAAAAATACAGCGTACACTGTAGCCTGGAAGAGGGTCTTTTCTTTGGCTTTTTTGTGCTGCTTTCCATTACGAAGGGGCTTGGGTTTTATGAGGGACAGAAGGTATTTGAGCTTCTGACGCTTCTGGCTTTTATCTGCGGAGCAGCGAAGATAGCGATCACACCTTATACCAGAAGACAGTGGGTGATGCAGAGCATCCTGCTTCTTCTTGTGGCAGTTACCTTTTTCTGTTCCAGAGAGCGAGGGATTCTATTTCTGGGATTTCTGGTACTTGGAATGAAGGATATCTCCGTGAAAAAGGTTTTTCACGTTGGCCTCTGGGTATGGTCCGTGTGTGCCATTGTGCTCAGCATTTTTAATTTTGGACGGCTGGAGCATACAGTGTACCGTGTACATGCAAAGCTGGGGCTTGGGCATATTTTCCGCTGGAGTCTGGGGTTCACGCACCCCAATATCCTTCACATCACCTATCTTGCCCTTTGCGCGCTGTTGCTGTATGAGTTGGGTCAAAACTATAAATTCCGGCATTTTCTGCTCTTGATGGCAGGAAATGTGCTGGTCTTTCTGTACTCCATAAGCTACACCGGCTTTGGGATCGTGGCACTTCTTCTGGTTGGTGGACTGTATGTCCGTCTGAGACCGCATTTCTGGTATTTTGAAAAGCTGCTGGCAGGACTGGTACTGCCACTTTGTCTGTTCTTGTCCTTTGCATGCCCGCTTATGCTGTTTGAGCCGCATGTGACAAGAATGATACAGAAACTGAACTTTATGCTGAATACCAGGATCTGGCTGGCGCTTCAGTTTTTGCAGCCGGAATATGTCAGCCTGTTCGGTAAGGATATTTCCGGTATTGTGCAGTCTTCGATGACGATGGACAATTCGTATATCTGGGGCTTTATCAACTATGGGATCATACCGTTTTGTGTGTTGATGATCGGTTATTTTATTCTGGTGATTTACACAGCACACACACAGAAAACCCGCGAACTTGTGATACTGGCCTGTTTTCTGGCAGCCGGGTTTACGGAACCGCTCCTTTTCAATACTTCTTTTAAGAACATCACTCTGGTCTTTCTGGGGGCCATGCTCTTTGGCTGGAAGGAGGAGAAAACGCAGGCGACAACAGAGTACAGTCTGTTGCCGGCTTTGCAGAAACGAATGATCGACATTCCCTATACGGGTCTTCCGGATATTCTCTGGAAGCAAATGAAAGAGACGTTGCGTGGCAATGCAAAAAGAATGGTACTTTTTGTGCTGGGCGGTGCCTTGGCCGGAGCGATTTTTTGCTGTGTTTTGCACAGGGAGCCGGAGGGATATGTGATTCCCCGGTTTTATACGGATGGTCTGGAACTGACCTCTGTGTACCTGGAGAGTGAGGATGATCCGGCATATAAGGACTATGTTGTCATGAATTATGTGGACGCGGCAACTCCGATGCAGGTGGTGAACGGACAGGCAGTACAGCTTGAGACCGTGCGATATTATACAGGAAGTATTCTGATCGGGGGCCTTGCAGGCTTTGCAGCGGGCGTGTTCAGCCTGCGACAGCGGAAAGGAAGAGCGCGATGAAAAGCGAACTGACTTATTGCAAAATTTTAAATACCAATATCAATGTCACAGACATGGACAGGACAATCGCGTATATCACGGAGCATCTGGATACACTGAAGGGCGATTATATCTGTGTGTCCAATGTACACACAACGGTAATGGCATTTCGGGATGAGGAATACCGCCGGGTACAGAACAGCGGAGCCATGGCTTTGCCGGATGGGCAGCCGTTGTCGATTGTCAGCCGCAGGAGAGGCTACAGTGAGGCACAGAGAGTTCCGGGGCCGGATCTGATGCCGGCCATTCTGAAGCTGTCAGAGGAAAAGGGATATACCCATTATTTTTATGGTAGTTCTCCGGAGACGCTTGCAAAATTAAAAAAAGTAATGCTGGAGCAGTTCCCGAAGCTTCGGATTGCCGGAATGTATGCACCGCCGTTTCGACCGCTGACACCGCAGGAAGATCAGGAGATCATACAGAAGATCAATGACAGCGGAGCAGATTTTATCTGGGTGGCACTTGGAGCGCCCAAACAGGAAAAGTGGATGTATGAGCATCAGCATAAGGTACAGGGACTCATGATCGGTGTGGGAGCCGCCTTTGATTTTATAGCAGGGACAGTTAAGCGCGCACCGATGTGGATGCAGAGACTGTGCATGGAATGGGTATACCGCATTTTTCAGGATCCGAAACGGATGATCCCGCGGTACGTGAGCACGAACTTTGCCTTTCTGTGGTATGTACATCAGGAAAGCCGCAGAGAGAAAAAGAAGAAAAAACCTGCTTTTCCGGAAGGCGGCCGCAGGCTGCGGATCGCGATGATCGGGCACAAGAGGATTCCCTCCAGAGAAGGCGGGGTCGAGATCGTGGTGGAGGAGCTTGCTGTGCGCATGGCAGCACTCGGACACCGGGTGGAGGCGTATAACCGCTATGGACATCATGTGTCCGGTAAAAAGTACGACGATGAATATGGATGGAAAGGCCGGAAGTATTATAAGGGAGTCAGGGTGCGCATCATCCCTACTTTTCAGAGAAGCAGCCTCAATGCCATTGTGTACTCTTTTCTGGCAACGATAAGGGCACTGTTTACCAGATATGATGTGCTTCATTATCATGCAGAAGGGCCTTGTGCCATGCTGTGGATTCCCAAGCTGTTTCACAGGCATGTGGTGGTGACGGTCCATGGGCTTGACTGGCAGAGAGCCAAATGGGGGAACTTTGCCTCCTATGTTATCCGGTTTGGAGAAAAAATGGCGGCGCGGTATGCGGATGAGGTGATCGTGCTGTCCAGAAATGTGCAGCAGTATTTTGCAGATACCTACAACAGACAGGTTACGTATATCCCGAATGGAATTAACAGGCCGGAGCATTTCCCGGCAGATCTGATCCGTGAGAAGTATGGACTCGAAAAGGATGGCTATATCCTTTTCCTGGCAAGAATTGTGCCGGAGAAAGGGCTTCACTATCTGATCGAAGCGTTTCAAAGGACGGACACGGACAAGAAACTGGTGATTGCCGGAGGAAACAGTCAGGCGGTAGAATATATGGAACAGATCCACCGGATGGTTGCGCAGGATGACCGCATCATTATGACGGACTTTGTGCAGGGACAGACGTTGGAAGAATTGTATTCCAATGCCTATGCCTTTGTGCTTCCCAGTGATGTGGAGGGGATGGCACTCAGCCTTCTGGAAGCCATGAGCTACGGAAACTGTTGTCTTGTCAGTGATATCCCGGAAAATACAGAAGTAGTGGAAGACCATGCGCTCTGGTTCACAAAGGGAAGTGTGGAGGATCTGGAGACTAAGCTGAATTTCATGCTTACGCATCCCGAGGAGGTAGAACGGTACCGGAAAGAGAGCGCAGATTTTATCTGTGGCAAGTACAACTGGGATGAGGTTGTGAGAGAGACGCTGGATTTGTATACGA
>CAKRPS010000003.1 GCA_934385475.1 uncultured Lachnospiraceae bacterium
GCCCTTTTCCGTAAATCTGTTTATCGCATACCGGCGCTGTCACCGACACCTTACGAAACTCTTCCCGCTGCGTGATGTCTGAAATATGGATCTCTACCTTAGGCACAACGATACTTGCCAGCGCATCCCGGATCGCATAACTGTAATGTGTATATGCCCCCGGATTGATGACAATTCCTTCTGTTCCATCGAAATAGGAATCCTGGATACGGTCTATGATGGCTCCCTCATGGTTGCTCTGGAATACCTCGATCGTGCAGTTTTCCTTCTGCCCCTTCTCTGCGATCATCTGCAGCAGATAATCATAATCCTGTGTTCCATACACATTTTTTTCACGAATCCCCAGAAAATTAAGGTTGGGACCGTTGATCACCAGTAATTTCATCATTTAATCCTCATTTCTGCGCACGTTCTTTGTGCATATCCGCTTTGTGTCAGGTGCGCTCAGACACTGATTTTCACTTTTCTTATGCCTCTGATACCGCCTGCGCGATCTCTTCTAATATCTCATCAAATTCTTTTCCATCCACATCAATGATCACATCTGCCGCCATCTCATAAAGTGGTGCTCTTTTTTTCATCAGTTCCGTGATCCTCTCAAGTGGGTCTGCCCCCTGCAAAAGAGGACGGCTGGTATCATTTTTCAGCCTGCCATAGATGGTCTTTGGCGTAGCTCTCAGATAAACCACTTTTCCAATCTCATGCAGCAGCTCCCTGTTCCGTTCTCTCATAGGAAGCCCGCCTCCAACCGAGATCACCTTATCCTTCACTGTCTTCTGCATTCTCTCAAGACAGCTTGTCTCCATCTGCCGGAAGCAT
This sequence comes from uncultured Lachnospiraceae bacterium, assembly GCA_934385475.1. Lineage (GTDB taxonomy): Bacteria > Bacillota > Clostridia > Lachnospirales > Lachnospiraceae > UBA3282. The sequence continues at coordinate 820 of CAKRPS010000003.1, forward strand.
TCTTCACCGTCCTGTGCAAAAATATCAGAGATACTCCGTTTTTCAACCCGTTCGATCTCCTTGTCTGTATCGATCACAGGCTGTCTGAGACGATAGGACAGTTTGAGTCCGACTGTACTTTTGCCACATCCCATAAAGCCGATCAAGATTACATTGCTCATCTTTTGTTTCCACTCCCGTCAGTCCTGTACAAAATGCTTTTTCAGCCTGTCGTAAACCTCTGATACCTCTTTTTCCGGAACCTCTATCTGATTCCAGAGTTCATAGGCAATGACTCCCTGATATAAAAGCATCTTGAGTCCATTGTATGCCTGTTCCCCCGTTTCTCTGACAAGCCGCATGAATTTCGTCTCCCACGGACTGTATATCAGGTCAAAACCGGTATGTACCTTCTGATAAAACTCAGGATCCTCTATCACGACCTCGTCATCATGTGGGGAAAGTCCAACCGAAGTCCCCTGAATCGCCAGATATTTTCCATCCGGTATTGTCCTGTGATCCTGTAGCTGCATGGGGCTGATGATCTCCCGTCCGGCAGCCTTATTTACCTCGTCCGCCACGATCCCGGCCTTGTTCACCGTCCGGTTCAGCAGATACACTCTCTTCGCTCCTTTTGCAGCACACAGAAAAGCTACCGCCCTGGCTGCGCCGCCCGCACCGAGAAGGATGATCTCCTCCCCTTCTATTCTGATATTCTCCGCAAGCATAGCCCGGTACAACCCTTCCATATCGGTATTGTATCCTTTATAGCCACCGGATACCCTGACAAGCGTGTTCACCGCACCAATCTGCTCTGCAAGCGGGTCAATCTCTTTCAGGCAGGCGATCACTTCGCTCTTGTAGGGAACCGTCACATTAAGTCCCAGAATATTCAACGCCTGCGCACCGGCCACCGCCTCTGCGATCTGCCCCTTCTGCACAAGAAACGGCACATATACCAGATTGTGTCCTCTTTTCTCCGCCAGAGTATTGTGTATGACCGGTGAAAGGGTATGCTCCACCGGATTGCCGATCAATCCGCATACCCTGGTCTTTCCGTCAATTTCTTTCATTTCTGTTCTCCATTTCGTGAATTGCAGCATATTTTCCGCTGTGTTTATAAAAAACCAGTACGATCCATTCCAGCCTGCGTTTTAATATGATCTGTATTTCCTCTTTCGGATGGATCGGTTTCACCAGTATCGACCAGATCCCGGCTCTTTTGGCTCCCCATACATCCGTAAACAACTGATCCCCCACAAAAACGGTAGTCTGACTGTCCGTTCCCATGCGTTTCATCGCCTCCGCATATCCTTTCCGGGATGGCTTCCCTGCCTTATAGATATACTGGCTGTGTACCCGGTCATTAAACATCTTCACCCGGGGCTCTTTATTGTTGGACAACAACATGCTCTGAAAACCAATTCTCCGTAGCCTGTCAAACAGTTCCACGCTGCGTTCGTCAGCAGGCGCGCTATGCGGAACCAGTGTATTGTCAATGTCAAAAATAATTCCCCGGTATCCTTCTTTATACAGAGCTTCAAAATCTATCTCATAGGTAGAATTCAACCATTCATTCGGGTAAAACGTGTCCAGAAGTCCCATGACTTTCCGTACTCCAATCTTCTTTTTGTCTCCAATCATCATAACAAAACCCCTTGCCGCAACGCAAGGGGTTTTCTAAAACTCTTATCTGAGAAGTATTCTTATGTTCACTGTTTGCGGAACACCGTTCCGTCCTCGGAATTTTCCAGCAATCCGTCAACATGACCGACAAAGTACTGATAGCCCTGCAGGATCTGATCCCGCTTCATATCCGAAATGGCCTTCTGCACATCCAGTTGATCCAGGTCGCTGTCCTTTCCGATATAGGCAAAGGATTCCTCTTTATTAAACTTCAGCGATATATTTCTTTCCTTTTATTCTGCATCAAACATAATATACATCGGCATACACCGTTTTTCTCTTAACCGTGCTGTCCTTATTTATCAAGTACCTTTTTCAGTTCATCCATAAATGTATTGATGTCCTTAAATTCTCTGTAAACAGACGCAAAACGGACATAGGCAACCGCTTCGAGATCCTTCAGCTTATTCATGACAAGCTCACCGATCACCTGACTGGGAATCTCCTTTTCCTCCATATTGAAGATCTCCGTCTCCACCTCATCTACCAGCTGGTTGATCTGATTGACACTGATCGGTCGTTTGTGGCATGCACGTAAAACCCCGGCCTCAATTTTGGAACGGTCGTAGGTCTCGCGATTATTATCCTTTTTGATAATGATCAACGGTATGGTTTCTATTTTTTCATAGGTCGTGAAACGTTTGTCACACTCATCACATACCCTTCTTCTGCGGATAGAATTGTTCTCCTCCGCCGGACGGCTGTCAATTACTCTTGTGTTCTCATGGCCACAAAACGGACATTTCATCTAAAAAATCCTCCTGCTCATCACCTTCTGTCGGCATAATTACCAATTACATTTATTATAGGGGGTTAAAAGAATTATGTCAACGATTTTATGGAAACTTCAAAATCCTTCTGAACCCTCACGGGCAGCTTCCACAAATGCAAAATTACAGGCATATATCAACAATAATAATATCCGGCCCTATCTGTTTGATATCCCTGTAGCAGATTACATAATCTGGCTGTGTTCCCAAGAGTCCACACCATTTATTACTGCCCGGAATAATCAGCTTGCAGATCTGACCGGTACATTCATCAAACTCAAAATCTGCCACTTTTCCAAGGCATTGGCAATTCTTGAGATTGATGACCTCTTTCTTTTTTAATTCAGAAAACAGCATAGGAACCTCCGGGGCTTTTTATTATTAAATGCCATTTCCCCAAAAAGGTTCCTATCTTCTTACTCTACCTTCACATAATCTGTATATACATAACCGTGCGTTCCGTCATCCAGAACAATCTCATACCAGTTACCGTCTCCGGCCGTTCCGACGCACTCGTAGGTTTCTCCGGCCTTCGCCACCTTGATGACATTGGTTCCTGAAGTATTCGGATTATCCCGCACATTGACATTGGATACCACAGTAAGCAGCATCCGCGCCACCTCACCGTCACCGCCGTTTTCTTCTTCCTGACCTTCCGTCTCCTGTCCGGCTTCCTCAGCGGCCTGCTCATAATTCTTAGGCACATATTGCCTGTAAAAATGATATCCCAGAAGGATCACCAGAAGCAGCAGCACACAGCCGATCACTACTGTCATGATGGTCATGACATCTACTTTCCGGCCCTCTCCCTCTTCGTCGGTATCATCTTCATCATATTCCTCATCCTCGTAATCTACATCCTCATCATATTCATCCTCTTCGTAGTCGTCGTCCTCTTCCTCTTCGTGCTTTACATAGATGGGCTTTTTCGCAGCGGGTTTTCTGTGCTGCGTAGCGTTTTCCATTCTCTCACGGTCCCGCATCCGCTCTCTTGCACTTCCCATCTCGGCTTCCGTCTCGGAAAGAATATTCTGTTCGATCACTTCTATCGGAATATCCAGCGTATCCGTCTTTGGCTCCACAACAGCTTCTGCATCGCTGCCGTCGACAAGCCTTCCGCATTTATGGCAGAATTTTGTACCATCTCTCAGAACCGTCCCACAATCAGGACATTTTCTCTGCCGTACAACCTTCTGCCCGCATTTATTGCAGAACTGATCTGTATCCAGAAGTTCTGCTCCACAATTCGTACACTTCATGAGTATCTCACTCCCAACTGTCTTTCTCTTATCTACCTAATGTACCAAAAAAAGATTCTTTTGTAAATTGAATAATTTATCCGCTTATGAGCATCCTTTAAATTAGCATAACCGAAAATTGGAAAGGTCAGGTGTTCAAATGATTCAGGGAAAAGTAGAAATATGCGGTGTCAACACAGCCAAACTCCCGCTCTTAAAGAATGCAGAAAAAGAAGAATTATTTAAAAGAATCGATGCCGGAGACAAAGCTGCCCGCACAGAATACATCAACGGAAATCTCCGTCTGGTTCTGAGTGTTATCAAGCGTTTTCACTCCAGCAATGAAAATGTGGACGACCTGTTCCAGATCGGCTGTATCGGTCTGATCAAGGCCATCGACAATTTTGACAGTTCCTTAAATGTCAAGTTCTCAACCTATGCGGTTCCTATGATAACGGGCGAGATCAAACGTTATCTCCGCGATCTGAGCAGTATCCGGGTTTCGCGCTCTCTGAAGGATACCGCCTACAAGGCCATCTATGCCAGATAACAGCTCACACGCAAAAATGCCAAAGAACCGACTGTGACCGAGATCGCCACAGAGATCGGCGTATCACAGGAGGACATCGTCTATGCCATGGATGCGATCCAAAGCCCTATGAGTCTGTATGAGCCTGTCTACACCGACGGCGGCGACACCCTCTATGTCATGGATCAGATCAGCGACAAGAAAAGCCGTGAAGATATCTGGGTCGAACATCTCTCCTTAAGCGAAGCGATGAAACGCCTGAATGAACGGGAATATGAAATCATCTCCCTCCGTTTCTTTGAGGGCAGAACCCAGATGGAGGTTGCCGAAAAAATCGGCATCTCACAGGCGCAGGTATCCAGGCTTGAAAAGAACGCGCTCAGGACCATGAGGCTGTATCTCACCGCCTAGCAGCTCACTCCTCCTGAAAATCCGCCACCTCATAGGACAGCGTAATATCTTTTCCCCCATACAGCTTAAAATAATTCTGTATGATACGATCCGTCACAATACGGATATTCTCATTTTCCGTTCCAAGAAGAACTACCAGGAACTGTGAACTGCTGTACCTCGTTCCTACATCCACACCACGGAGCGATTTGCAGATCGCCTGTTCCATACATTGCATCGCCATCTCCATGCGCTCCAGCATAACCTCGCTTCCGTCCGATGAAAACAGGGTGAACAACAGCATCTGCATTTTCTGGTTGCTTCTTTTAGAAAAATGGGATACAAAGTCATAAATATGACCAAACTCGCCATAATCGATCTGAAAAGCTCCCTTGTAGGAGTTCTGGTTCTTGACAATATCAACCACCTTTTGCAGATCGCCTTTGGACTGTTCGGGCGTTCTCGCGATTCCGGTGCCATGATAGAATCCGTAATGGATACTGCGATTCTGTTTTACAAAATAGAGCGCCTTGTCCGCCCTGCGGTATAACTCCGCATAATCCCTTCCATCGCATCCTGAAAGGCTCATACCAATGGACAGATCTGTCTCCTGCAAGATCTCTGATTCCTTCTGCTTCTTGGCAAACGCTTCCAGAATCTCCTTCGCCTTATCGACAGCCGTAGATTTCTCTCCGACTCCCTCCATGAAAAAGATGAATTCGTCTCCTCCGGACCGGCACAGGATATAGTTGCTGCAGACATCCTTGAGCACATCCGCGGTCAGCTTGAGGGCAAAATCCCCCGCCAGATGTCCATGCTCCTCATTGATCTGTTTAAAGTTATCCAAATCGATCAGCATCAGACATCCGCCTCTGACACGAAGCGCTGCCTCTATTTCATGCTCACCCTTACGCTTGCTCAAAAGTCCTGTCAGATAATCAGTCGGTGCATCCAGAATACTCTGGTTGCTCATAACACTTCCGTAAATCTTTTCACTGTCAAAGATCGGCAGGGCCAGTTCTTCCTCTGCCATCCAATTCTTCTCCAGTGCCCCCTCTTCGATCAGTTCAATAAAAATATCAACCAGATCCGGGTCCCACTGCGTTCCTTTTCCTTTGCGCAGCTCATTCATCACGGCCTCATCCTGAAGCCTGCTGCGATACACCCGGTTGCTTGTCATAGCATCATAGGAATCCACAAGTCCGATCACTCTGGCCACAAGGGGAATGGATTCCCCTTTCAGTCCTTCCGGGTATCCCTTGCCATCATAACGTTCATGATGGTACTTCGCACCCATACTGATATTCGGGAACATCTTGAAATCCTTCAGAATTTCTGCTCCCATGATCGTATGCCCCTTGATCAGCCGGAACTCCACATCCGTAAGCCGGAACGGTTTGTTCAAAACTGCATCCGGAACTCCGATCTTGCCGACATCATGCAGCATTGCTACATAATAAATATTCTGGATCTCCTCCTCGGACCATCCAAGTCGCTGCGCAACCATTTCCGCATACGCCGCAACACGCATGGAATGTCCTTTCGTATAATCGTCCTTCGCATCCACCGTATTGGCAATGGTCATGATCGCCTGGATCGTGATACGCTCCATCTCTTTTGTCTTTTCATCCAGACGTCTTTGCAGGTCACGGCGGTATTCATCCAGCTCAATGGTGCTCTTGATCCGGCTCATCATGATCTGCGGCTCAAAGGGCTTGGAAATAAAATCGCAGGCACCCATACTGAAGCACTCTACTTCCGTATCCGAACTGCGGTCTGCCGTCAGGAAGATCACCGGGATCTTACACCATTTCTTCTCCTGTTGCAGCCTTTTCATCACCTCAAATCCACTGATCTCAGGCATGTTGATATCAAGCAGGATCAGATCCGGCACATGTCTTTCCAGATACTTGTATGCCTGCTTCCCAGAATTCACTGCAACCACCTTATAATCATTTTCCAATAGCTTTTGTGCTGTGGATAATGTCATTCTGTCATCATCGACAATTAAAATTATTTTCTTCATTCGCCCTCTCAATTACACATTTGCAAATTATAAGTGTCTATTCAGAGCTCCACTCGCCATATAAATCTGACACTCCGTATTTCTGCAAGCAGCAACAGAAGTCAAATCTGTATGGCTCTGAATAGTTCTATACATATATGTAAATTTTACAACCATGACTGTAAAATTGCAATCAATTCTCCTTCATCATCTCTTTTTTCAGACGTTTCATGATCTTTTTCTCCAGTCGTGAAATATAAGACTGTGATATGCCGAGCAGTTCTGCGACTTCCTTCTGGGTCAGTTCCACACCATCCTTGTTTCCAAGTCCAAAGCGAAGCTTTATAATTGTCTGTTCCCGCGGTGTCAGTCTCGAGATTGCCTTGACCAGAAGCTTGCGTTCCACCTCATTTTCCAGATCCTTATAGATCACGTCTTCATCCGTTCCCAGAATATCAGATAACAACAGTTCATTGCCATCCCAATCCACGTTGAGAGGTTCATCAATCGACACCTCCAGCTTGTGCTTATTATTTCTCCGCAGATACATCAGAATCTCGTTTTCGATACAACGCGAAGCATAGGTTGCCAGCTTGATATTTTTGTCCGGCTTAAAGGTATTGATAGACTTGATCAGTCCGATCGTTCCGATCGAGATCAGATCCTCCACCCCTACCCCGGTGTTATCAAATTTCTTCGCAATGTAGACAACCAGCCTCAGGTTATGCTCGATCAGAATCGATTTTGCTTCCTCCTCATATTCCGTTCCCAGATCACTTATAATCTGATTCTCCTTTTCACTCTCAAGCGGTGGCGGCAACACCTCCGCTCCTCCTATATAATGAATCTCACCCTGTCCTGTTCTGAAAAAACGTTCCTTCTGAACCATTCTGAATTGAATTTTTCCGGGAACTGCCACTTTTAAAACCATCTTAACTCCTCCTACTCCTCTAATACCCCCGGGTGTAAAATCATCTGACAGGAATCCTCTTTTGCGATCCCCGTATTGCATATTGCAACGATCACCTGTCTGCACTCCCGCCTGTTCACGCTATCCTCCAGATATAGAACCGGCAGTTCATAGGCATCCAGCATTCCCCGGCTTTTTCCTACACTCTGATAAGGGATGATGTGATATTTCTCCGGTCGGAAGTTTTCTGCTATCCTGGCAGCCTCCCGATCACTGATCAGACATACCGGTTTTCCACTCACCGGATCGACCAGACGATTACCGGTATCTACAAACGCCCTGACTCTGACTGGCGTCTCCTGCTTTGAACACGGAATCGACACAAGAAACTGCTCTTTTTTCTGCCTTTTCTCCATCCATCTCCACAGGCGTTCCAGAATTCGATATGCCCCATATCCCCCCGCCAGCATAAGCAGCAGTTCTTCTCCCGTGTTCATATTCTGTCTAAAACGGCTCAGAATCCACATGATAATGCTGCCGATAAAAAAGCTGCATCCTCCGGCTATCAGGCAGGCTTTTCCAAGCGTCTTTCCAACTGTCCGAAATGCGATCCACAGCATACAGATTTCCGATGGAACTACTCCTATCAGTAATCTTCCATACAGTGTGTCCAGCGGTATCAGCATACACGCACAGGTTATCAGTGCCCCTGTGATTGCCCCCAGAAAAATTCTGAAGTGCGTGGCAGTACACTTCATAATCTTTTTGACAAGAGCAAGCATATACAGATTCAGAATGACCTGTTGCAGGAAAAAGCTGTCAAGATATAATTTGCAATACACATTTCACCTCCAGGCTTCCAACCCATTATAATGAATCTGAAGTAAATAATGTGTCACATTCTGGGGTGTGAAGTGCTATATTTTAAGACATAAGACAACAAAAAACCACAGGAACTCCTGTGGTTTTTATTGTCAATTAATAACCTTCTATATGATTCAGTACCGTAACTTACTTGCTTCTCAGAAAATCCGGAATCTTGAGAGATTTCTCTTCTACAGAGCTCTTGATATCCGCTGTCCGGTTGATACCGCTGATCGGTTTCAACTGGGGTTGTCCTGCCTGCGGAGTTGTATTCTGTGTTACCGGAGGCTTCAGATTCATTCCTGTTGTATTGAAACCGCCAAGACCAGCTCCCGCCGGGCTGCTGCTTCCCTTGCCCTGCAAAGAGGTCGGTGTTATGTATCCTGACTTAAAGCCAAGACCTGCGCCCATCTGCTTTGCCTTCTGCTCGATTCCTGTTGCAATGATCGTAATGTTGCAGGTATCTGTCATATTGGCATCATACATTGCACCGAAAATAATATTGACATCATCTCCGGTAAGCTCCTGTACATAGCTTGCCGCATCATTGGCATCTGCCAGTGAGATATCACCCGAAACATTGATAATAACGTGGGTTGCACCGGAAATAGTCGTCTCCAGAAGAGGACTTTCCACTGCCATTTTAACAGCCTCATTGGCCTTATCGTCACCTTTTCCGGTTCCGATTCCGATGTGGGCAATTCCCTTATCCTTCATGACAGTCTGTACATCTGCAAAGTCCAGATTGATGACGGAAGGATTATTGATCAGATCTGTAATACCCTGCACTGCCTGCTGAAGTACCTCGTCAGCCTTCTTCAATGCATCCGGCATAGTTGTCCGTCTATCTACGATTTCAAGGAGCTTATCATTAGGAATAACGATCAAAGTATCTACATTGCCCTTGATCTTTTCAATACCGCCCAAAGCGTTTGTCATACGCGCTCTTGCCTCAAACCGAAAAGGTTTTGTGACAACTCCAACGGTAAGAATTCCCATATCCTTTGCGATCTTTGCAACAACCGGAGCTGCTCCAGTTCCGGTTCCGCCACCCATACCACAGGTGACAAATACCATATCAGCTCCCTTTAATGCGGCTGAAATCTCTTCTGCGCTCTCCTCCGCTGCCTTCTCGCCGATCTCCGGTTTGGCTCCTGCACCAAGACCCTTGGTCAGCTTCTCTCCTATCTGTAATAATGTAGGGGCCTTACATAACTGTAATGCCTGTTTATCGGTATTGATCCCGATAAATTCTACACCTTCTATCTGTTCATCAACCATTCTATTCACAGCATTATTGCCTGCACCGCCAACACCGACTACGATAATTCTGGCTGCAAACTCAGCGTCATTTGCCTTAATCTCAAGCAAGGTACTACCTCCTTCTGCTCCCACTTAAACTCATATAGATTATCATATAATTTTTTTTTCGACTTCGCAACAGTTTTTTCAAAAATGTTAAATTCCTGTAGGTTCCTAATCCTGTTCAAAGCTGTAGGTCTTGGTATCCTCGGTATACTCCCTCATATTCAGGACACCCTTCTTGCCTTCAAGGCTTGGAAGGATATATTGCAGTTTCATAATTTTTTCTTCCAGATTTGTGCTGTCTCCCAGTGCCACTCTTGCTTCCCCAAACACCAGTGTCACCTCATAATCCGAGTCAAAATAGATCTTGTCCACTGTCAGGGAATACTTCGCCAGAAGCTGTGTCAGATTCAGAATTTCGTTAAAAATGTCCTCATTTTCCACAGGCAGTTTCTCGTGTAACACCACATGGTCAAACTGCAGTCCCGTGACCTGTGGGATCCCCGGTGTCGGGTCCTGCGAAGTTTCCACCACGATTCCATCCTTATCAAAATAGACATACAGTCCCAGATACGACACGTAGCCGGCCAGCGCTTTCTCATAGACCGTGATCCGTATCGTATCCCGGGATTGTATCGTAACATCCATCGTTTCAATAAAGGGAATGTTTTCCACTCCCTTATCCCGGTATTTCATCGACAGGAACAGGGAATTATGACCATATCTGCCCCCCATTACCATATCCATGATCTCTTCATTCGTGTAATGGATATTTCCTTCTACATAGACAGTCGTCACCGTATAGTTCCGAATAATGTATTCGTATCCCGCAAACAGAAACACCAACAGAACAAGAACTATCGTAAATAAGATGGCAAGGCGCTTTTTTCTTCCAAACCGAAGCTTTTCAATCTTTTCTTCCATCCGGTCATTTTTAACCAGTCTGAGATTGTTGCGGCTGGCTGCCGGCTTGATCGTTCTGTTCTCCTCCGGTGCCTTTTTCACCTTGTGCGGTCTGTATGCTTTTTTTACTTTTTTCTTTTTTCCTTCACCCATTACTCATACTTCCCGTATCGCGATAGCCACTCCCAGATTGTGCATATCTGATACAATATCTTCATATCCTCTATCAATAAAATGTATGTTTCTCACCAGGGTAGTCCCCTCTGCCGCTGCTCCTGCCGCAACGATCGCCGCTCCTCCCCGGAGCTCTCTTGCCTCCACCTGCGCACCTGTCAATTTGGGAACGCCTCTTACCATTGCCCTCTTTCCCTGCACCTGAATATCGGCTCCCATTTTTTTCAGATCGTCCACAATGCGGTACCGGTTTTCAAAAATATTCTCCTGCATTATCCCATTCCCCGATGCGAGAGCCATCGCACACAGAAATGGAGATTGCAGGTCCGTCGGAAAGCCCGGATAACTCTCCGTACACACAAGCGGCAGGTTACGAAGCCGCTTCTTACAGCACACCTCCACCCCGTCTTTCGCAAGCTTTGTCTCCGCTCCCATCCTGCCTGCAATGTCCAGCACTGCCTGCATATGGTTTCCCGGAGCTTTCTCCAGAAAGAATTGTCCTCCTGCACACATTCCAGCCGCCAGATAGGTTCCCGCCACGATCCGGTCCGCCGGGATACAGAAATGGACCGGTTGAAGCCTCTTCGCTCCCCGGATCACTATGCGGCTGCTTCCTGTCCCCTCTATCCGGGCTCCCGCCTCCTGCAGAAAATGGCAAAGTATCTGTATCTCCGGCTCTCTTGCCGCAGGCTCAATAACAGTCTCTCCCTCTGCAAGAACCGCCGCGAGGATCAGATTCTCAGTAGTACCCACACTGACAAACGGAAGTCTGTGCACGGCACCTTTCATGCCGCTTGTACTGGCTTCAAACCCGTCGTCCCACTCCCGGATGCAGACTCCCATCTTTCTGAGTCCCGAAAGGTGCATATCGATCGGCCTTCTTCCGATCACACATCCGCCCGGATACTCCATCCGGACATTCCCGACTCTGGTCAGAAGTGCCCCCAGCAACGTGATCGAGGAACGCATGACTCCGACCGAATCCGGCGGCATGATCCCTTCCCGAACCCCTGCCGTATTGATGCGGAGACTCCTTTGTCCTCTCTCAATCACACATCCGACGCTTTCCATCAGTCTGAGCATATGATGCACGTCTGTTATTTGAGGACAGTTTTCGATTTCACATGTGCCTTCTATTAAAAGTGTTGCCGCCAGAACTGGCAACGCTGCATTTTTCGATCCCTGTACAACTGTCTGACCACTCAGACAGTTTCCACCATAGATACAAATAGCTTCCATAAGCAAACCTCTGATAAAAAATATGACCTATTCTATCTATATGGTTTTCCTCACGGAAGTTATCTTGTCTTTTCCAAAATTATTCCTACAAATCCTTAAGCCGTATTCCCTTGGCTACGCTCAGCACCAGTCCGATCTCGATCAGCAGGAACATGACCGATGATCCACCATAGCTGATAAACGGCAGGGAAATTCCGGTATTCGGTATCGTATTGGTCACAACGGCAATATTCAGAATTACCTGAATGGCGATATGTCCCATCACTCCGACTACCAACAGTGCCCCAAACAGATCCGGCGCGTTGTTTGCAATGATCATAAAACGCCAGATCAGCAGTAAAAACATAATGATAACTGCAAAGCCTCCAAACAGGCCAAGCTCCTCACAGATAATGGAAAAGATCATATCATTCTGCGCCTCCGGCAGAAATCCGAGCTTCTGCATACTCTGCCCAAGTCCCTTTCCCAAAATACCGCCGGAACCGATCGCGTAGAGAGCCTGCAACGTCTGAAATCCCTTTCCGCTGGCATATGCCTCCGGATCGAGCCACGCCAGAATTCTGGCACCACGGAAGTTCAGGCTGTCTGCCTGCGAAGCTGCCTTCTGTACAATAATAAAGACAATGCCTGCCCCGCCTGCAATTCCCGCCAGTCCAAGCAAAATAAATCTCTTGTAATCCGGACAGGATACGAACAGCATCAGCACGGCAATTCCCATAACAATGATCGCTGAACTCAGGTTATTGGTGATCTGCCAGATCATAACAGCGATAGGGGCCGGCATAAGGAGCGTCATCCAGAAACCCTTGCGCGTCCGGATCGCCTTTCCCATGGTACAGATCATACTTGCCAGAAACAGGATCATTCCCAGTTTGGACACCTCCGCAGGCTGCAGGGAAATGGGACCTATGTAAATCCACCGCTTAGCGCCTCCGGCCTCATGGCCAAAGGGCACGATCAGCAGGATCAGAACGGCGGATACAATATATCCCAGCACGGCAAAACGCTCCCAGAAATGATACGGAATGTTCGCCACCACCACCATAGCCACCAGACCGAGAATTGTTGCAAACAACTGCTTCTTCAGGTAAAATGCCGAATCCCCGAAATCGAGGTTTGCCTCGTAAGAGCTGGTGGAATATACCATGATCAGGCCAAATCCCAACAGAAACAGTACGATGAACAGCAGGCTGTTATCCATATAGTTCTCATAATTCTGTTTTTTTCTTCCGGAGCCATTTCTTCGTGCCACGAAATATTAATCCTCCAACTGTTCCACAAATTCTTTAAACATTTTGCCTCTCACCTCATAGTTAGGGAACATTCCCCAACTTGCACATGCGGGAGACAGCAGAACTGCATCACCGCTCTGTGCATTTTCCACACAGATATCAAATGCTTCACGGAAGGTATCTGCCATAACAATATTGCGAACTCCATACTTTCTGGCACATTCCGCTATCTTCTCTCTTGTCTGTCCGATCAGCACCAGACACTTCACCTTGTCTCCAAATGCCTTAATCCACTCATCGTACTCGCTCTGTTTATCATAGCCACCGCCGATCAGGATCGTCGGCTTACTCATCGCCTTGATTCCCTGGATCGCCGCATCCGGATTCGTTCCCTTAGAATCGTTATAATAGTCAACGCCTTTCTTAGTCGCTACAAATTCAATCCGGTGCTCTACCGCCTTAAACTCTTTTATTACATTGAGAATAATGTGCATGGGAACTCCCATCGCTCTGGAAATCGCAATCGCTGCCATCACATTTTCCACATTACAGGTACCTACCAGATTCATATCATGAATACTCATAATGCGTTCTGCCTTACCATTTACCGCCTCATAAATATCCTCACCCTCCTGATAAAAACCATTCTCAAGCTTTCTGACCGATGAGAACCACACTACCTGTGCCGGACATTTCTCTCCGAAGGCTCTGGTATACTCGTTCTCATAATTGAGTACACAGGTCTGCTCTTTCGTCTGGTTTCTGGTGATCGCTTCCTTGGCAGCCACATAATTCTCCATCGTGTGATGTCTGTTGAGATGATCCGGTGTGATGTTCAGGATTGCAGACACATCCGGTTTAAAATTCTCTATCGTCTCAAGCTGGAAGCTGCTGATCTCTGCCACCGTGACGGTGTCTTCCTTTGCATCCAGCGCTGTCAGCGTGTATGGATTTCCGATATTTCCCACAACATCCACATGCTCATAGTACGCCGCCATGATCTCTCCGACCAGTGAAGTGGTCGTTGTCTTACCGTTCGTTCCTGTAATTCCGACTACCCGGCCCTTACCAAGTTCATAGGCAAGCTCTATCTCACCCCATATTTTGATCCCACGGTCTCTGAAAGCGTTTACAAATTCTGTATCCGTCGGCACTCCTGGGCTTAAGATCACAAGCTCCACCTGTTCTTCCATTTCCTTCGGCAGATTCCCAAGAACAATTTCAACCTCTGCGTCTGTCTCAAACTTAGCCCGGATATCTGTTTCCTGCAACTTGTCATTGGCATCGTACAGTATCGGTTTTGCCCCAGTGTGCTGTAATGCTTTCACTGCTCCGATACCGCTTATACCGGTTCCGACCACCAAAACCCTCTTGTTCTGTAATTCCATCTCTGTACGCCTCTCGTCTTTCTATATTTTTTAACAGGCCTCACAGTCTGTTTATGTTTACACACCCATCAATGCCACCAGACACAACAACGCGGTCACTATGGAGAACACCGTTACCACCCTCGTCTCAGACCAGCCGCAAAGCTCAAAATGATGATGGATCGGCGCCATTTTAAAGATACGCTTTCCACCGGTCATCTTGAAATAAGATACCTGAAGCATTACCGACAATACCTCTACAAGATAGATAAATCCAACGATCACAATATAGAGCGGCATCTGCATCATGTAAGCAGAAGCAGCCACAAATCCACCGAGTGCCAGTGAGCCGGTATCTCCCATAAAGACACTTGCAGGATGGACATTGAACAGGAGAAATCCAAGCAATGCACCAACTACCGCACAGGTCACCGGTTCAATTCCACTTCCGGTTCCGATCGCCACTACCGTAAAGAAGGTCGCTACCAGCACCGTCACCGAACTGGCCAGACCATCCAGACCATCAGTAAAATTCGTTCCATTCACGGTTCCGATCACAACCAGAAACAGAATCGGAATATTCAGCCAGCCAAAATCCAGATACACGCCATCCATAAACGGCACCTTCATGGCAAGCGAAACATCTGTATATTTCAAAAGGTAAAATACAAAAACCCCGGTCACAACAATTTGCAGTGCCATCTTCTGCCATGCCCTGAGTCCCATCGATCTCTTCAAAACAACCTTGATATAATCATCCAGAAAACCTACCATACCAAAGCCAAGCGTGAGAAACAGAATCGGTATGATCTTAGGATAATCTTTCACAAAAAACAGGGAGGTTACCACAACACTGAGCAGGATCAAAATTCCTCCCATGGTCGGTGTTCCGTTCTTTTTCAGGTGGCTCTGCGGTCCTTCATCACGGACAGTCTGCCCCACCTTTAATCTTCTCAAAAAGGGAATAATGACAGGTCCCAAAAGAACACTGATCGCAAAAGAAATGATAACCGACATCAATATAGTTGCATTCATAAAAGTAAGATATCCTTTCCGTTATTAGAGCTTCTGTCTACTCTGCACACTCTTGTTTATTATAATCCATCTTTTCCAAATATGGAAGAATGTTTTCAAAAAGCTGTCGCACGACCGGTGCAGCAATCTGCCCTCCATAATAGGTTCCCTGTGGATTCCGTATGATCGCAATGGCCAGAATCTGTGGATCATCCGCGGGCGCAAATCCCAGAAAAGAAGCAATGTATTTTCCGCTCCCTCTCGGAAGGGTCTGGCTGGTTGCGGTTTTACCACCTATCCGGTATCCTTCCACCGCCCCTTTTTGTCCACCGCCCTCTGCAACCACCTGCTCCAGAATATACCGCATGGTCTCCGAGGTTTCCGCCGATACAATATTCTCCCTTACCGGATAACTCAATATCTTCTGATTCTCTCCGGCTGCGTCTGCGACCCTGAGTCCAAAGTGAGGCGTCACTCTTCTTCCTCCATTTATAATAGAAGATACGGTGGTTGCAAGCTGAATGGGTGTGATCTGGAAAGACTGCCCGAAAGAGATCGTTGCCAATTCTACCGGCCCCACATTTTCCATCTTATGCATGATCGTTCCCGCCTCTCCCGGCAGGTCAATCCCCGTCTTATCCAAAAGCCCAAATTGCCTGAAGCAGTCAAAAAACCGTTCCGTTCCAATCCTCAGGCCAACCGTTATGAACACCGGGTTACCGGGAGACCTGTAATTTGTGTGATCCCTCCGGCAGGTACATTGTCCTTCTCTGCTCTTTATTCAGGAGTATTTCTAACCTGCCGTCCGGATATACCTCTATCCGGTCCAATTTTGTCACCAGCACTCTTACCTTTGCCTCCGCGATCAGATCCGTCTCTTTGAGACACTTTCTGATCTGTTCGGTTCTCTTATGACGCTCCTGCGTTTTTTGTCCTGCGGCTTTCAGTTTCTCTCTCCTTTGCTCCAGCAGCTTCATCTGATTTTCCACTTCCATGCGACACGTAAGGAAATCATCATCTCCGATAATACCGGACATCAGCTTCTCCAATATCCGCTTTCTCTTCTGTTCCAGCTTCTCATATTCCGACGCAAGCCGCGCCAGTTCCCCTTCCTCTCCTGCTCCTGACAGGATTTCTTCAAGCATCCGGTTCATACGCTCCTCCAACTGTTCCCGAGGGCCGCCTATCTCTTCATAATCTTCCTCACAATTCTGCCGCAACAGTTCCAGAATCTGATCTTCTCTCACATTTCTGTTATCACAGCCATTTTCAGGATCTTTGGCACGTCTCCCATACTTCATTGCGCTGGAACATTTCCATTCCACCAGATATCCCTGTCCCGACCGGAACGCATTGCGGTAGTAAACTCCCCCACAGATACCACAGTACAGTTTTCCCGAAAACAGGTGCATTCCTGCTTTGGACATATCTCTCTTATACTCTCCATAGCGGCAGTGTACCGCCCTTTCCTCTATTTTTTTGAGCACCTGTTCCTGATACTCCCTTGATACGATCGGCGGCAGGGCATTCTCCGCATAAATCCACTCTTCCTCAGGCACCTGTCTGTACCGTTTGCTCTCAAAGTCATACTCCTTCGTATGCATGACTACAGTTCCGTGTGCTCTCGGAGAATACAGCATCTTTCTCCACTGGACGGCCCCTATCTTCTTCCCATTCCTGCTTCTGGCCCCTTGCAGATACATCTGATTGGCAATACTGTAAAATCCCTTTCCCTCCAGTGCCAGTTCAAAAGCCTGCCTGTAATATTCCGCCTCTGTCTCATTTCTTTCAAAGGTATTTTTTCCGGTTTTATTCCACCCGAACATAGGACTGGTAATATTCCATCCTGTTTTTTTCTGCTGTCTCCTCCTGTGTGCATTTTTGATCTTCTTGGATAGTTCTCTGCTGAATTCCTCTGCCAGAATGGCTTTGATCCCGGATATCAGACTGTCATCCGGTGTGTAGAACTGATCGTCTATGTAAATATAAAGCTTTAAATGATACTCGGTAAGTCTTCCCAAAAACAGATACCAGTCTTTGGCAGACCTCATCAGACGGTCAATGGACTTGATCATAATGATGTCAAAGAGATCTCTTTCCATATCTTCATATAATCTCTGATATTCGTTTCTTCTTCTGGTGCTGGTCCCCGATTCACTCTCCACGTACTGAGCCGTAACAATCCAGCCCTTTCTCTGTTCCGCAATCTCCCGGCTCTCCTGCACCTGCACATTGAGTGCATTTCTCTGCGCCTCCTCCTCTGTGGAGCACCTGTTATAAATTCCCACGCGCAATGTATCCGTAAGCGAACTGTCCTGCCTCACTGCTCCCACTCCCCACTGCCCATCTTCTGCATAATGGTGCGCTTTAGCTTTTTCAGTTCGTCCTGCGTAATCATATCCCGCTTTTGTAACAGTTCTGCGACATTTGTCAGAACCTGTCTCTCCATCTCAGACCTGTTCTCTTCCCACATCTCTCTTCCCCCATCGGAAGCATTCTTGCTCCATCCTATTCAGAAAAGAGAAGGGATATTCCTTATTCAAACCGGATCGTTACCGACTCAATGGATGACTCCGTCTTTCCACAGCTGCAGGTATAGTATCTTCCTCCCGAATCCACCTGTTTATTAACCTTTCTCGAGCATCTCTGACCGTTATAATGATCCCATGGACATTCCTGCCCGCAGGAGCCGCAGCGGTAAAAGGTCCATGACACCATTTCCCCCTTGGTATCATCAAATATAAGCCTGTCATATTTCGTAGAAAAACTTCCTCCGCATTCTCCCTGCACAGTGGTGTAGATGATGTTTTCTCCGGTAAAGCATCCTCCGGCTTCCGAAGCCTGGAAATCTGCTCCCTGCTCCGTACCTTCCCCATCCCGGTGAACATGATAGGTATAATCAAGTGAGACTCCGTCAACAGCTTTCTCATAGCCATCCACATATCCTCTCTGATAGCAGGATTCATTGTCCGTCCCGTTGCCAATGAGCATTCTTCCATCTACAAAGGCAACTGCCCCTGCTGAGAGATTATCCGCGGTGGCCGACAGGTAATGCACCGGAAACCCGGTATCGGAGGTTGTCGTCTGCCCCAGATCTCTCTCCTCCGCCGCCGTCTGACTGCGGTAAAAGCACCCTGCCCCCTCCGTATTCACTGCCTGTTCTGCTCTCTTCTCCTCCGGCACAGTCTGCGACAGCGAAATTTTTTCTGCCAGGTGTGGGAATCCCGGATAACTCTCCTGTGTCCATGCCTCGGTGCCAAGCCTTCCATCCGCATCCACGTTCCCGATTGCCTCCATCACCGCTCTTTTTCCTTTGCCGACCAGATCATCCAGCGTAGCTATATCCCCCGCGTCCATCACAACCTGTTCCTCTCCTTTCCCGTAGACCCATTTCCCATACGAATGATAATCCACTCCTGTCACAGCACTTGTCCATCCCTGATTCTCTTTGGCTCTCGCCGGATCATAGCCAGCCGCATTTTCTGCATGGGAAATAAATCCTCCAAATACGGTCATCAGCATCAGACCTCCCAGCAGCATCCCTTTCGCTCTCCTGTTAAAATTAACCTTCTTCCTGTTTCGTTTCATCTCTTACCTCCTTACTGTACCAGTTCATATAATTTCTGCATGTCCGCCGCGTCAAACACAATGACATCGGCTCCATTTTCCTCCTGTTGAAAGCGGAACTGACCATAGCTTTTTCCCCAGCCGTTTTCCTGCGGACTTCCCCCGGCAGCTCTTGCCGTCAGAAGCATTCCCCCTGCAGCCAGAATCACCGCCAGGACACCTGTCACTCCTTTTTTCATGCTCTTCCTCCTTTCCTCATGCGCCTCCCGATCCACGCAATGCGTTATTATGATATCATATTTTTTCGTATCACGCAATGCGTGTATTTTATTTTCTTGAATTATGAAATAAATGTATTTTTCTGTTGACGATATCCATTTGCTTCCAGTACAATATTTTAAGTAAAACCATAATCTAACAAGCAAATTACAGGAGAATTCAACCATGATACACAAGAAACTATCTGCTAAAGCGATTGCCGCAGTTGTTCTTGGTACGGTGAGTCTTTGTCTGTGTTCGGTTCCGGTTCATGCGGAGCCTGAAAGTGCGCAATTTGCATCCGCTATCACATTCGCCCCCTCCAGGGAGGCGTACAGTGCGGTTTCCGCTTCCTGCCGTCTTCTCGACAAGAAGACTGTCCGGTATGAAGCGGAACTGAAGGCAGATCCCAAATGTGACGACGGCAAACTGTACCTGTACCAACTCAAAACCTACGTCTACGAAATTCCTGTCGGTTCCGTACCGATTGCAAGCTGCGAAGCTTCCACGACACCCTCCTTTCAGTTTTCGCTCGGCTCCACCGGTGCATCCGGCAGGCTTTACGAAAAATATGCGCTGGTGTCCATGATAAACGGCGTGCCTACCATTCTGGCCCAGCCACAGTACATCAGCAATCCGGAGGTACTGGCAACGCACAATAAGAAGCGTAACCGTGCTGAGAAGACCACGCAGGCACAAAGTCTTACCAATCTGTGTCTGACCGGAAACGGCTACTGTGGTGTGCTTCCGGCCAAAACAGCCAAGACAGGACAGATCCTTTGTAAGGAAGGCTCTCCTCTCGTTCACGCGAGCATCCGTAACGGGGACCCTGATCCGAACCCCATAGAGGACGTAACCTTCTATATGGCAGATACTTCTAACGATGCAGCCATTGCAGGAATCGTTAAGGATCTCCAGAACTATGCAGCAAATTCAAATTGCCAGGATTACATTATCGGAAATGAAG
The DNA here is from genome assembly GCA_934385475.1 of uncultured Lachnospiraceae bacterium. GTDB lineage: Bacteria > Bacillota > Clostridia > Lachnospirales > Lachnospiraceae > UBA3282. The sequence goes on from CAKRPS010000003.1 coordinate 21,217, forward strand.
TAAACGAACGTATCTGGAACTATTCCGCCTGGACGGACTGGGATACCTACATGAGGGATTATATTCAGGAATTCCGCATCTGTTATACGGCGATCAAAAGTGTAAATGCCAACGCCAACATCTATCTGAGTCTTGATCAGAACTGGGATCGGAACAACCCTCCGGGGCACTGGGAATACACGAGATATATCGATGTAAAAGATTTCCTGACAAAGTTTAATGCGACCATCCGGAAATCCGGAAACATTGACTGGTGTCTGTCCATCCATCCCTACACCGTTCCTCTGGACTATGCCAAGTTCTGGGACTACAGCGGATCAGCCAATCCTGGTCTGTACAAGCCGCAGATCCCCAATAATTACATGGTATCGTTCCAGAACATGAGTGTTGTAACAGATTTTATGTGCCGGCCTGAAATGCTTTCCCCATCCGGAAATGTGCGGGATATTATCATCAATGAGATCGGTATTGATGCAACACAGGGCGAAGACGTACAGCTCGCCGCCTTGTGTGCTTCCTACAAATCCTTTGAAATGAACCCCTATATCACGCAGTATATGTATCTGGATGTGAACGGAAACGGTGTGAACTCACTCCTCTCCGCAAAGGGCTGGCAGGTATTTGATTCCTTCGGCACCCCCGCCGAGGAGCCCTATATGGAATGGGCCAAAGAATATATCGGAATTGATGACTGGTCAGAAGTTATAAAATAGTACACAAAAAGCTCTGTGCTTCACGCACAGAGCTTTTTTATAAGCTAATATCTGTCTTCGGCGGGTTTCCCCGCCAAAACAGTATTGATCAGGCTTTCGCCGCTTTCTTTCCGTTCTTAGCATTCTTAGCATTCTTAGCAGTCTTATCCTTCTTACCGAGTTTCTTACGCAGTACCAGCCACAGAGATCCTGTGATACATACGGAAGAATAAGCTCCGCAGATAATTCCGGCCATCAGAGGCAGTGCAAATTCCCTGATGGAAGACACTCCAAAGATTGCAAGTGTGAATACCATGAAGAAAGTTGTCAGGGAAGTAAAAATACTTCTTGATAAGGTCTGGGTAATACTTTTGTTAACCACCTCATCCATCTCCTCCTTGCGCATCTCTCCGATATTCTCACGGATACGGTCAAAGATAACGATCGTCGCATTGATCGAGTAACCAACGATCGTAAGCATACAGGCAATGAAGGTATTACCTACCGGGATCTTTGCAATCGCATAAAAGGCAAGTACCACCAGCACATCATGCAGCAGGGCTGCCACAGAGCTTGCACCGAAACGGATATCCTTGAAACGGAACCAGATATAGAGCAGCATGAAGAATGCAGAAACTATAACAGATACTATAGCGTCTCTCTGCATCTCGGAGCTTACCGTTGCACTGATCGTCTCAGCCGTGATACTGTCCTCGTTCACGCCGAACTGTTCTGTCATGACATTCGCAAACTCTTCTCTCTCATCCTTATCCAGCGTTCTTGTCTTAATGATAATGTCGTTTGATCCGGCCACCTTCGTGGTCTGTACATTTCCGTCGCCCGTAATCTTCTCAATATACGGAACGATCTGGTCATCGATCTCCTCAATGCTCATGTCCTCATTGAGTGTCAGGGTTGTCGATGTTCCTCCGATGAAATCAAGACTGTAATTCAGGGTTTCACCCATCTGTGCCTTATTAATTCCCATCATCACAAATCCGGAAAGGATCGCTACAATAGAAATCGTAAAGAATACTGCTTTCTTAGATACAAACGCAATGGTTTTACGCTCTTTTCCGATACCATAGGCCTTTTCACTCTGGATACCCACTGCATAGAAAGCATTCAGCAGGAACTTGGTTATCACAAGCGCTGTAAACATGGAGATCACAATACCCATTGCAAGCGTTGCCGCAAATCCCTTAATGGTTCCGGTTCCCATCCAGCCAAGCACTGCCGCTGCGATCAGCGTTGTAATGTTTCCGTCAAAGATTGCGGAAAAGGCTTTGGAAAATCCCATTTTAATTGCAGACTGTACGGTCTTGCCGGTTGCAAGCTCTTCTCGGATACGTGCAAAGATAATAACATTCGCATCCACAGCCATACCAATTGAAAGAATAATACCGGCAATACCCGGCAGAGTCAATGTCACCTCAAATGCGTAAAGCAGGATAACCAGAAGCTCTGTATATAAAACCAATGCCAGTGATGCCGCAAGACCCATGACATAATATACTGCGATCATAAATACAATGATCAAAACAAAACCAACAACTGCCGCAAGCAGACTCGACTGGATCGCCGCAGAACCAAGCTGTGCTCCTACCACGTTGGAACGGAGTTCTTCCAGCTCCAGCTTCAGTCCACCGATACGGATCGTGGATGCAAGCTGCTCTGCTTCTTCAAAGCTGCTCTGTCCGGTGATGACTGCATGTCCATCCGTGATGGCTGCCTGTACATTTGGCACACTTACAAATTCATCATCATAATATATGGCAATGGATTCACCATTCTTGTACGCCTTTGTGGTCGCATCTGCAAATGCCTTCTTGCCGTCTTCTGTCAGCTCCAGGCTTACCACATACTGGGAATTTCCCATAGAATCCTGCTGTGTTCCGGCTTTGGCTGTCTCCACCTGATTACCGGTCAGCACGATAGAACCGTCTGCCTGTAACTCTTCGATCGATTTGCTCAGGATATACTGTACATACAGTTCCCCCTCTTCTGTCTTGCCATAGCTTCCTGCATAGTTCGGATTGCCCTCACTGTCTGTCTGGGCGATAAAGTACAGGCTTCCCGGCTTACCGAGTTCTTCCAGAATCGCGTTGGCATCGGTCACACCGGGAATCTCGATATTGATACGATTGCTTCCCTCCTGATAAACCTGTGCCTCCGTGCTGTAGTTCTCGACACGCTGCTGTAATTTATAGATGGTATCACTCATATCCTCAGCACTGGGTGTCTCGTCTCCCACAACCTGATATGTGATGCTGACACCACCTGCCAGATCCAATCCCAGCTTAATGCTGGATGCCGATCCCGACTTATCCGACCCAACGCCCCAGATTGCCGTGTAACCAAACAATCCAAGCACAAGGGCAAAGATAATCAGACCGATAATCGCTTTGCTCTTTTTCATTGCTCTTTATCTCTCCTTTTCTTCATCGGCAAGTGCCGCCTTTATCATAATCGCACATTCAATACGTTTGCGCTGCAGCTCACATCCCAGATCATAGGCTCCGTTGATATCGCCTGTGAAATTGTAAGCATTCGCCGCACAGCCGCCGCTGCAATAAAACTTTGCAAAGCAGTCCTTACATTTGGGCTTCGCATATACATTGCAGCACTTGAAACGATCTCTGATATCCGTCCGAACAATTCCCTCATCCACATTTCCCATCAGGAACTCTTCCTGACCGACAAACTGATGGCAGGGATAGAAATCTCCCCAGGGTGTGACCGCAAGATACTCTGTTCCCGAACCGCATCCCGAAAGACGCTTGGCAACACACGGTCCTCCCTCCAGATCGATCATATAGTGGAAGAAATTAAAGCCTTTTCCTTCCTTTTTGCGCCGGATATACTCCAGTGCCAGTTTATCATATTCTTCCAGAATCTGCGAAACATCCTCCTCGCGGAGTGCGTAATCTTCCGTATCCGCCGCCACAACAGGCTCCACGGAAATCTGCTCAAAGCCCAGATCTGCAAGATGTCTGACATCCTCCGCGAAATCCAGATTGTGATGCGTAAAGGTACCCCTCACATAATAATTCATCTGATTGCGGGACTCTGCCACATGCTGATATTTCGGAACTACCTCATCGTAGCTTCCCTGTCCTCCACGGTGCGGACGCATCCGGTCATGAACCTCTTTACGACCGTCTATACTGAGCACGACGTTGGCCATCTCGCGGTTTACAAATTCCAGTACCTCTTCGTTCAGAAGTACACCATTCGTGGTAAGGGTAAATCTGAATTTCTTATGATGTGGCTCTTCCAGACTTCTTCCGTAATTCACCAGATCCTTTACCACCTGCCAGTTCATAAGCGGCTCACCGCCAAAGAAGTCCACTTCCAGATTCACACGGTTTCCGGAATTTGCCACCAGAAAATCGAGTGCCTTTTTGCCGACCTCAAAGCTCATCAGTGCACGTCTGCCGTGGTACTCTCCTTCCTCCGCAAAGCAATATTTGCAGGCAAGGTTACAGTCATGCGCAATATGCAGACAAAGCGCCTTGACTACTGTCTGACGGTTCTTAAAATCTCCGATATACTTTTCATAGATATCCTCTGTGAAAAGCATTCCTGCATCCTTTAACTCCAGTATCTCCTGAACCGTCTCCTGCAGATCCTGTGCCGTGATCTCTCTGCCTTCCTGTCCGGACAAAATGTCTGCAGCCTCTGCCGCCATTTCCTCCGGCTGCACTTCTGCACCGGCCTTTTCTTTGATAATTTTCTCCACAACCGGAATCACACGATATGCCTGTTCATCCACTACATGAACGCTTCCGCTGTTGACATCTAACACAATGTGATAGCCGTTGCTGATATATTGATGTATCACAAGTAAATCTCCTATTCCCAAGTCTCAAACCGTATCCGCACCGTAATTGCCGGATACGATAAACGCAAGATAAGCAGCGACTGCAAATCGCTGCTTATATGACATCTTTAAACATCTGCTGATTCCTATCGGCATTCTCTTATTTGTTCGCCTGCTCACAGCTCTGATTTCCAACGGTACAGGATGTCTTACATGCTGACTGACAGGATGTCTGGCACTCTCCACATCCACCCTTCTTCATAGATTCCTTTAAATCTCTTGTTGTCAATGTCTTGATATGTTTCATGATCATAGTTCCTCCTTCATATATCCGTCCCGAATCATATTCTATCGACACAATGTCTTACGCTATTGTAGCATAGTTTCTTTTATCCGAAAAGAGTTTTTAAAAAAACTTTTCGGCAACTTTTTCCTGCACCCCCGTCAGCTTAACATTCCCCCCAGCATACCACTGCCAGCACACAGGAAAAAGACTGTCACAACACTCCCTGCAATCTCTCCAAACCCGTGATTGACTGCAAGCGATACGATCAGCAATATAATATAGTAGACGCACCCCATGGCCAGCCCCCAGATAAATCTTCTCTTATCCATCCGTTTCCCCGCGATCAGACCGGCCAGAAACGTGACTGCTATGTAAATTCCTATGATACTTATGGACACGACCTTCTCTGAAATCCCGAAACGATACAGAAAAAATGCAAGTAACAGCAGCAATCCGGCCGTCAGCACATAAGCCGCCAGCATGCATTTTGTCACGAACACGATTCTTTCAATCCATAACTCTTTCTTCCCCATTTCCTATCCTCCTTTATGGCCCTTTCTTCTTGTAACAGTTCCGTTACACTTCTTTCCTTTTCATCATATGAAATTCTTGACATAATCATGCAGTTCATAGTAATATTTCTTCTTAAGAAGCTTATCATTCAAAACAAAGAAAAGGAGTGAATTTTTCATTGGATACCACAGGTGTCATACAATTGATTGTTTTATTCGTACTAATTACTTTATCTGCTTTCTTCTCTTCTGCCGAAACGTCTTTTTCGACAGTAAATCGGGTGCGTCTCCGCACACTAGCCCAGGAAGACAACAAAAGAGCCATCCGTGTACTTGGTATACTGGATCAATACGGCAAAATGCTCAGCGCGATCCTGATTGGAAATAACATTGTCAATCTGTCCGCTTCCTCCGTAGCTACTACCCTTGCCATCAAGGTCTGGGGAAATGCAGTAGTCGGCATTGCTACCGGTATTCTGACCGTCCTTGTCCTTTTGTTCGGCGAGATCATTCCGAAGACATGGGCCATGCACAACTCTGAAGCACTGGCGCTTGGCTACAGCGGTGTCATCCGGGTTCTCATGAACCTTTTAACGCCCGTCATCTTCCTCATTGATAAGCTCTCGAGCGGGATCATGAAGCTGTTACATATCAACACAGACGGAAGCAACACCGCCATCACAGAGAGCGAGATCAAAACCTATGTGGACGCGGGTCACGAGGACGGTGTCATCGAGTCCGAGGAGCGGAAGCTGATCTATAATATATTTGATTTTAATGACATTGTCGCAAAGGATATCATGGTACCTCGTATCCAGATGACCACCATCTCTCTGGATGCCTCCTATCAGGAAGTGCTGTCGACCTTTCAGGACTCCATGTTTACGCGTATTCCCGTGTATGACGGCGACCCGGATCACATTATCGGCCTGCTCAACATCAAGGATTTCATTCTGGTAAAGGATACCGAAAAGTTCCAGATCAAGAAAATCCTGCGGGAAGCCTATTATACCTACGAATACAAGAAGGTTTCCGACCTTCTCATGGAAATCCGTGAGAAATCCTTTAATATTGCTTTCGTACTCAGCGAATACGGAACCACTGTCGGCATGATCACCATGGAGGATATTATTGAGGAACTGGTCGGCGAAATCCGTGATGAATACGACGCTGACGAAGAGGAACTGATCCAGGAAACCGATGACGGCTGTTATCTGGTAGAAGCCGGTATGAAGCTCGACGACATCAACGATGCCCTTGACATTGATATGGAGTCTGAGGACTATGATTCCATCGGCGGTCTTATGATCGAAAAGCTTGATCGTCTGCCCGAGGATCAGGAAAGCATTCTCCTTGAAGAAAGCGGCATCAGGCTTCAGGCTGTCGGGATCAAAGACAACCGTATTCTCAAGGTACTGATCTCTCTTCCCCAGCCGGAGGAAGACTCCTCCGACGCCGAACCGGCCGACGACGCAAAAGAAGTTGCCGATTCTGCCAAATAATGCTATGATAAAAATAACTGGAAACGATCGCAAAATCGGAAAGGAGCGTGCCTATGAGAATCGGCAGCATAACCAATAGCTATTATGGATATCCAACACAGGCTGTTTCACCGCTGTCACAGCAGGACTCTCAGGGAACCATCGTAAATCCCGGAGAATCCACTACTGTAACTCCCGGACGCAAATCCTCTCCGGCTGAGTGCAAGACCTGTCGTAACCGCAAGTATCAGGACGGCTCCGACGAGATGGTCTCCTACAAAACAGCGTCCCACATTTCTCCGCAGGCTTCCGCAGCCAAGGTTCGTTCCCACGAACAGGAGCATGTGAATAACGCATACAAGAAAGCAGCTCAGGGCAACGGCAAGGTTCTTTCCGCTTCGGTTACCCTCCGCACAGCTATCTGTCCGGAATGTGGAACAAGCTACACCGCAGGCGGTACTACTGCCACCAAAATCAGCTACCAAAACGAATCCAATCCCTACGAACAGAATCGTAAGTCTATGGATGCCTCCATACTGATCGGACAGAATCTGGATTTAGCAGTCTGAAAAGATTTATATTACATACCAAAACAGGATTGGCTTTCGCCAATCCCGTTTTTAATTTATGGGTCTTACCAGTATTTCTTTTGGCAGGAACCGTATCATAGCCTGCTCCAGTGCGACCGGATCGACTGGCTTCGAGATATAATCATCAAAGCCCTTCTCCAGAAACATCTCCCGCATCCCCGACATCGCATTCGCTGTCAGGGCGATCACCACTGCATCCTTACTCTTATTTTCTTCCAGTTCCTTGAGTCTCTGCAATGTTTCCACACCATCCAGCCCCGGCATCATATGATCGAGCAGAATAATATGGTATTTTTCTCTCTGTACTGCCTCCAGACACTCTACGCCGCTCTCCACACACTCAATCTCCATCTGTGTTTCCCGCAGCAGTCCTCTTATAACTGTCAGGTTCACTCTATTGTCGTCTACCACCAGAACTCTGGCATCCTTAGCCACAAAGGAAGGCGTATATTTTCTGCGCTGTCTTCTCGCGCTCCTGTCCTCGTGAAGTTTTCCAACTAACTGCGAGCCCATTGCCTTCTGTTGAATCCTTACCGTGAAGACAGAACCCTTTCCATACTCGCTCTCTACCATGATCGTACCGTGCATCAGCTTTACAAGACGTTCCACAATGCTGAGTCCAAGACCGGTGCCTTCGATGTTATGTACCTTCTCTTCATCTCCCCGGTCAAACATTTCAAACAACCTGGAAAGGTTCTCTTCTTTGATACCAATTCCGGTATCTCTCACCGTATAGGTAAAATCACACACATTGTCTTCCTGGCGCATACAGGACACGGTAAGCGATACGCTTCCTGTCTCCGTGTACTTGATCGCATTGGTCAGAATATTCAGCAGGATCTGCCGGATTCTCACCTCATCACCGAGAAGCACTCCCGGCAGATCCTCCGGCACCTCAAACTGAAGCCGGAGACCTTTTTTCTCCGCCCTTAACTGACATTCGCTCTCCAGAAGCTGCAGCATGTTTTTCAGCGAATATGCCTCTGTCACCAGTTCCATCCTGCCAGACTCTATCTTGGAAAAGTCCAGGATATCATTGATCAGTGCAAGCAGTGTTACACTGGCATTGTGTATATTCTGAGCATAGTCCAGAATTTCCTCATCCTCGCATTCCCGCAGGATCATCTCATTCATTCCCATCACAGCATTGATCGGTGTCCTGATCTCATGGGACATATTGGCAAGGAAGTTTCCCTTCGCGGCATTTGCCTTATCCGCCCTCTCTTTTTCAAGTTCAAGCTGCTGCATATTTTGCACGCGCTCTGTAATATCATGCACAATGACAATATAGCCCGTTATCTCTTTGTAGCTGTCATAGATCTTATCAATACTGAGGATACAGATACGGTCATTCAGCCTGCACTTTGCTTCGATCCGGCTCTTATCGCCACGAAATTTAAAAACATTCCGTTCTAATTCAAAAACCTCATAGATATCTCTGGTGGCATTGCTTTCCGTCTGCTCCAGAAAGGCCAGCGCACCGTTATTTTCCATACAGAGTTTCTCGTTCTCATCAAACAGGAGAACCGGTTCATCCACAGAATAATAGATGTACTGTGACATATTTTCCGGAGTCATCCGAAGCTTCTGATAAAACTGATATGTCTGATACATCACCAGCATTCCGACAAACTGACCAATGGTACTTCCCGGAAAAGCCGGTATTCCGAATGTGGGCATCACCGTATCCAGAACACACCCGAAAAAGGTGATAAAAACACTCATAATCAGGTCATAGGCGATGATCTTCTCTCTCTTATGTTTGCTGTGGCGCAGCATGTAGACGAGCGCGTAGGCCAGATTAACGGCGATCACTACGCAGTACAGATTATACGCATAGCTCCACAATCCCGTTTTCATCTGGTACGACATACCATACGAAGTCAGTTCAAAATGGATATTTGTCTCCAGCACTGTAAAAGGATAGATCAGGATACCGGTCCAGCAAACGGACTCTATCCACAATTTGCCGGTTCCCTGAATCTTAGACCATGCCGATAGGATATAACTGCAACAGATCAGCAGTGCAAACATTCCCAGATTTCCAAATCCTCTGAGCCATGCAGCCCGATTCGTATCCGTCTGATTGATCATCAGTCCAAAGAAAAAACTCCACCAGCTGCTGGCAATAGAAGCCAGAAAGCAAAGCTTTGCAATGCGGTCCTTCCGAATCCCATTCTTCGCAATACGATAAGCTATACACAACGTGACCATCGCAAATCCAAAAATTGTATAAGACAATATCTTCGCCATACTCTATCCCGCTTTCACACTTCTTACACTATCTTCACATATTGCCTGCAAGCCCCATAATTGCTTCAATCTCTGCCCCATTGTCCGGAGCCTCCTCGATCACCTCATGCTCACCCTTCTCATTTACCTTACCGATGAAATTGCCCTTTTCTGTCTTCTCCAGAACAAAATACTGCATTTCCTCTTTGTCCTTCATCCACACAACATAAACGCGGTAGCACATGCCCTTTTTCATGGCCTCGTCAGGCATATCTACCCGGGTAAGCTGCATCTGTTCCGATACATTCAATGTCATTGTCGAGAAATCCGATTCTGCAAACGCCGGGCCACGTCCCTGCGGATAAAGCCCTTCATAGAAGCTGAGCATAAAGCTGCCCTCTTCCTTCTGCAGTCTGCGAATTCCCTCTTCTTTCTGTTCAAACAGATACTTCGGCAACAGCTTCAATGCCACCTGATTGTGCACGAGCGCCTGAAACTGCTTCTCCGTCACCTTGATCGTCTTCGTGACGGGTTTGCCCTGCTGTGCTGCCTGTGCCTGTGCCTGTAATGCCTTTCTACGCTTCTCAGCCACCTCAAGGACCGCCCAAGGCAGAACCATATTATGGGTAAAGGGATTTACCACGATCCCCTCAAGCTTCTGCGATGCGTTCATAAGCATTGCAACACAACTGAAAAAAGGAAGTGTCAGCACGACCGGGCTTTTCTTTTCCTGCGGAAGCTGCGCCGGTGATGTAAAGATCGGAAGCACCTGCTCTCCTGTCTCCTTTTTCAGCAGACAGGGAAGGATCTTCGCCTCCTTGGGAAGCTGTACCGGTTTCCCCTCCTTGAGAAGCTGTGCTGTCTCCTCGCTGATATTTTCCGGTACCAGAGAGGGAACGAGCACTACGGCTCTCTCCAGCTTCTCCATTACCTTCACATATTTATCTTTCTGCCGGTCACTTTTGAAATCATCCAGCAGATTTTCCAATTCTTGATTTGTCATTTTTTTATCAGGCATCTTCATACTCCGTTTTCTGTGATTCTCCGGCACATCCTTTTAGAAAAGGCCTGTCCGGGATCAAATTTTAAATACAGTATAGCAGAAAAATAAGCTTCTGCCAATTATTCCTTTCTTCGTCCCGGAAGCTGGGCCAGAATGATCGCTGCAAACATCAGGACACAGCCCACAAGCTCCCTGACGCTCATCTTCTGTCCTAACAGGACAAAGCCCGCAAGGGCCGCAAACACCGATTCCAGGCTCATAATAAGCGAAGCTACCGTCGGATTCAGCCCCTTTTGTCCGACAATCTGTAAGGTGTAGCCTGCCCCGCTCGACAAAAGTCCCGCATAGCAGATAGGCAGCCATGCACTCAGGATCTGCGATAACTGTGGTTTCTCAAATATCATCATACAGATTCCCGACAAAATTCCGGAAACCATGAACTGGATACAGGAAAGCTTTACGCCGTCCACCCTGGGTGCAAAATAATCTACGGTAAGAATATGCATGGAAAAGACCAAAGCACAGCCAAGCACCAGACTGTCGCCCTTATCCAGATGCAGACCTCCCTGCATACACAAAAGGTACAATCCGACCACCGCAAGAGCCACCCCGAGCCATATCTGGATACCGGCCTTCTTTCCCCGGAAAATACCAAGGATTGGAACGATGACGATATAAAGTGCCGTGATGAATCCGGCCTTTCCCACGGTGGTATAACTGATCCCAAACTGCTGAAAATTGCTTGCCACGCACAGAAAAACTCCGCAGCACACACCTCCTATCACCAGTGTTTTGGTGTTATTGCCGTTGCCATTCTCCACCTCTGCTTCTCCGTTTGCCGCCTTTTTGCGGTTCATGACAGCGATCACTGGGAGCAGGACCAGAACCCCCAGCACATTTCTCGTCGCGTTCATGGTAAACGGTCCAATATAATCCATGCTGGCACTCTGGGCCACAAACGCATTTCCCCAGATAAAAGCCGTCAATAACAAGAGCAGACAATGTGTAATCTGTTGTTTTTTCATTTGTTTCAAACTTAGTATCTCCTATCCCAATGCCACATCCAGGATCATCATGATGACAAATCCGATTGCAACACCAATTGTCCCTATATTACTGTGCTCCCCCGCCTGCGACTCCGGAATCAGCTCCTCTACCACCACATAGATCATCGCCCCTGCGGCAAAGGACAGCAGGTAAGGCAGTGCCGGTACGATCTGTTTTGCAAGCAGGATCGTCACGATCGCACCGATCGGCTCGACGACACCCGAGAGTGCTCCGTAGAGAAAAGCCTTCCCGCCGGGCATTCCCTCACTCCGAAGCGGCATGGATATGATAGCTCCTTCGGGAAAATTCTGGATCGCAATTCCCACCGCAAGCGCAAAGGCTCCTGCCATCGTAATTCCGGTATCTCCAAGCAGCGCCCCGGCAAAGGTGACTCCCACAGACATTCCCTCCGGAATATTGTGAAGCGTCACGGCAAGGACAAGCATCGTCGTTTTTTTTAAATCCGAAGGAATTCCCTCCGGCTGCGAGCTCTCCAGATGCAGGTGAGGAATCACACTGTCCAGGATCAGCAGGAACAACATACCTCCCAGGAATCCCACTGTGGCCGGAAACCACGCAATTTTGCCCTGTTGCTGTGCCATATCGATCGATGGGATCAGAAGAGACCACACCGATGCCGCGATCATAACTCCCGAGGCAAATCCAAGCAACGTCTTCTCCACCCGCTTATCCATTTCCTTTTTCATAAAAAAAACCATCGCCGAACCGAGTGTCGTTCCAAGCAATGGTATCAATAATCCTACAGCCAAATTCATTCTGTATCTCCACCTTTCCGAAGAGCCTTCTGTTTTATCCTATGCTTTCTGTCAGAAACGGTTCTCCTTTGTACTTTCACCGTTCCTAATTATAATTCATTTATAGAAAGCAGACAATATCCTTTTTTTCCCTCTATTTTGCAGCAAAATACTCAGCCAGTCTTTCCCGCCGTTTTCAGACACCAATATGGTGTCTCTCCACTTGAATACCGCCGCCGGTCACATCTTGCCCAATAACACGAGGTTTACGCGAATTACACTGTCCGCTGTTTACAGGAGTTCATCGTCGCGTGCACAAAGTCCTCCGCTCCGTGTCCTCCTACTTTGTGGCATCTGATCCGGCGGTCTCCCACCATGATATAGCCGGGACAGCTAAAAGTGTCCGTCGTCTTAACCGCTCCGGTTTCCAGTCCGGCTGCCGCTGTGATAACCTTGAAGGTCGATCCCGGCTCATAGGTGTCGTTGATACATTCATTTCTCCACATGGCATTCAGACGATCCTGTTTCTCCTTATCGCTGAGGTTTTCATTTTCCTCACTTTCCGGCAGGGAAAACGGTTCATTCAGATTAAATTCCGGAACATTCACCATAGCCAGAATTTCCCCGTTCTGCGGATTCATGACCAGGATCGATACGCTGTCCGCCTCCTTGGTCTCCATCGCCTGTCTGGCAAGCTGCGTCGCATAGCTCTGTATATTGATATCCAGACTGGTATACAGATCCTTTCCATTGACCGGCTCAATCCTTTCTTCCCCCGCCTCCGGAACCTCTACCCCCTTTGCGTCCGTCACTGTCAGAATCGTCCCCGGAAGTCCCTGCAGATACTCCTCATAAATAACCTCCAGACCGATAATTCCCTGATTATCCCCTCCCGTAAACCCCAGAACCTTGGATGCAAGCGAATCATAGGGATAGTACCTCTTATAATCTTCATCCACTTTTACGCCATCCAGATCATAAGCACGGATCGCGTCCCCGACGCTTTTGTCGACGTTACTCTTTATCTTCTCAATGGCAGAATATTTCTCAACCCGCTTTCTGATATACTCCTCCGACAGCCCCAGCTCCTTTTCCAGCACCTCGATCACTCTCTCCGCGTCTGTCACCTGATTGTGGATCACCGATACGGTACAGACAGTCTTGTTATCTGCCAGTATCTTTCCGTTGCTGTCCAGAATCCTTCCCCGCGCCGCCTTGATATTCCTCTCTCTTTCGTGAAGCTCCTTTGCCTTTTCCGTATAATATTCCGATTGAAAGACCATCAGATAGACAAGCCTTCCTCCGAGCGCCATAAAAATTATGGCACACACAAAAAAGATCACAACCGTCTTATTCCGGTGATAGGTTTTATGTTGATAATCCTTTTCCCTCTTCATAAAGAAAACCCCATAAAAGGTATTAGTATAATCTATTACCTGTTTTATGGGGTTATTCTAACGATCTTTCTATTCCTGTGTATTACTGCGGATTCTCATCGGCTGTGTCGGTGTTTTCTGTCTCTGAAGCCGTGTCGGTACTTCCCTCTGCCGTCTCATCTCCCAGCATGCTCTCTCCGTCAATCTGTGCTCCGGTATCCGGATCATACAGATTTCCGGTAGCCGGATCGACCGCATAACCGCTGGCAGGGTCGATCGGGAATTCTTTCCAGACATCCGTCTTCTGCTCTTCTTCCGTATTTTCCTCCGTCGTGCCATCTTCCGTTGTTTCTTCAGTATTTTCAGAATTTTCCGGATCGATCGGATTTCCATTCTCATCCACTAACTGTTCTTCGTCCGGATTCTGTTCCGGTGTCCGAATCTGGATCTGAAGCTCTTCCAGTTCCTGCCGCTCTTCATCTGACAGCTCTTCCGTCATGAAAATATTCAGATAAGGAAGTACCTCTGTCAAAACCTTACGCACGATCCTGGTCGCATGCTTTGCATCATCCTGATACTGGACATTCGGCCTGTCCACGACCACATAAATAGCGATCTGTGGGTCATCTGCCGGAGCATATCCCATAAAGGAAACAACGTACTCTCTGTTTCCACGGGGCAGTGTCTCAGCTGTACCGGTCTTACCGCCGATCATATAGCCGGCTGGTCTTGCCGTCTTACCGGTACCATGCTCACCCGTTACCACCATGTTACAGAACTCGATAATGCGGTCGGTTGTCGAAGCAGATACTGTCTGTTTCAGCACCCTCGGCTCTATATTGCTGATAGTCGCTCCGTCTGCCGTTGTGATCTTGCTCACCACATGCGGCTCATAATAATATCCACCATTGATCATGGAACAGAAGCCTGTGATCATCTGGATCATCGTGGCATTGAAACCCTGTCCAAAAGAGTTGGTTGCAAGCTCTGTCCGGCCGATCTTGTCCTTGCTGAACACCATGCTCGCTGTTCTCGCTTCTCCGGCCAGATCAATATTCGTCTTTAAGCCGAATCCAAACAGATGCTGATAGTCCACAAACCGGTTCTCTCCAAGTGCAAACGCCACATTCATCAAAACCACGTTACAGGAACGCTCAATTCCCTCTCCGACCGAAATGCTGCCATCTCCGAATCTCTGGTGGCATTTGATCTTGTAATCACCGACGTTCAGAAAGCCTTCACAGTTGTAGTATTCATTTCCGGTGATCGCTCCACATTCTATGGCAGCCGCCACGGTAAATGGCTTTGCAACCGATCCCGGCTCATAGGCATCTACAATACAGAAATTTTTCCAAAGAGCGTTTAACTGCTGATACATCTGTTCATCGCTCAACTCTTTGATATTTTCTTCGTTCAGATATTCTCCGGTTTTCTTGCCCTTTTCATCTAAGAAAGGCATGCCGATCAGATTCTCCGGATTTCTGGTATCATTCAGATCATAGGTCGGATAGCTTGCCATCGCAAGAATATTTCCGGTATCGACCTCCATAATGATACAGCCCACATTCTCAGCGCCGTTACCCGGCCTGTAATTATCCTTGTATTCTTCGTTATATTCCTTCAGATACTTCTCCACAATCCCCTGAATGTTGGCATCCATGGAAAGCTGAATGTTATAGCCATCGACCGCCGGGATTGTCGTTCTCTCCAGATTGGAATCATCGTTCAGATAACCATACTCTCTGCCGTTCGTTCCGCTCAGAATATCATTGTAATACTCTTCCAGTCCATAGGTTCCGATGTTGTCATTGGTAGTAAACCCGATCATATCACAGGCAAGTGAACCATTAGGGTACTCTCTCTTGTACTCGTCCTCAAACCATACCCCTTTGATATTACCTCCCTGCTCCGGGTCGTTCGCCAGCTCCTGAAATGCATTCATCTTTTCATACTCGACACGCTTTGCCATCACATAGTAGGAAGAAGTTGGATTTTCCGCAATATAATTTCTCACCACGCTGGTATCAATGTCAAAACACTTCTTTAATGCTGCCAGCGTCGGCTCCACGTTTTCTTCCTTCTGCAACAGGAGCTTAGTGTCCAGAATCACATTGTACACCTTGTTGCTGACCGCCAGGACCGTTCCCTTGGAATCCAGGATTTCTCCACGTTTAAAAGGTATTGTCGTGGAATCATACTCCTGCTGCGACAATACCTGTTTTTTGTACTCCTCACCGTTATCTCTCGTAATAAGAAAAAGCCTTATGCTGAGTCCCGCGAACGCTATCATGATTCCCATAAACAGAACCAACAGCTTCTTTCTCATCTTTCGGGTAAAAAGAATAATACCCTTATTACCTGTACCTTGACCGCTCAAATAATCACCTGCTCAAATTGGATTTGTACTACTGCGGAATATCCGCCATCTGCTTTACATAGTCATTGTTCTCGCCATTGAATGTGACAATCTGTCCTTCCTCTGCATACTGCATGCCAAGCTCCTGAATGGCGATTCTTCTGATCTCCTCCAGATCAATGCTGCTGGATACCCGGATATACTCCTCGTCGTTGGAAAGCTTCAGTTCATTCAGCTGACTCTCCAGTCTGGATATCTGCTTGACACTGCTGGTGATGTCCGACTGTAAGCTTATATAATTGACAAGAATGATCCCTGTTGCAATCAGTGCCACACACAAAAACAGCACGTATGCAGAATTCATGTGTCCGGCTTTCTCTCTGTTCTTTCTGGTTGTATTGCTGACCCCTGTTCTGGGTGCTCTTACCTCCTGAGCCGGCTTTCTGACAGCACTTCCCTGAATATAATGTTCTCTTGTGTAAGCGTTACTCCTCGCATGTGTAGCATTTCTTCTGTTTCCTGCGCCGCTTCTTCCTGCTGTTCTCATTGCTCTCTGTGCTGTAGCCATCTGCCTTATTCCCCTCTATTTTCTTTCAAACACCCTCAGCTTTGCACTCTTGGACCTCGGATTGTGCTCCATTTCTTCCTCCGATGGCAAGATCGGTTTTCTGGTAATTACCTTCCCCTTTGATGTCTTTCCACAGACACACACCGGAAAATCCGGTGGACAGGTACAGGGATTTTCATTTTTACGAAAAGCCGACTTTACGATCCGGTCCTCCAGCGAGTGAAATGTGATAATACACAATCTTCCACCCGGATTTAAAAGGTCTATAAACTCGTCCAATGAATTTTTCAGAACCTCCAGTTCCCTGTTACATTCAATCCGGATCGCCTGAAAGGTTCTCTTGGACGGATGTCCTCCGGTTGCGCGCATCCTGGCAGGAATCGCTGCCTTGATGATCTCGTTTAACTCTCCGGTTGTCTCAAGAGGCTTGTCCTGTCTCGCCCTCACGATATGCTTTGCGATATTCTTTGCGAACTGCTCTTCGCCATAATCCTTGATGATACGGAACAATTCCATCTCAGAATATTCATTGACGATCGTTCTGGCACTGAGACTCTGTCTGGTGTCCATCCGCATATCCAATGCTGTGTCATATTTATAGGAGAATCCTCTCTCCACATTGTCAAGCTGGAAAGAAGAAACTCCTAAATCAAGTACAATTCCATCCACTTTTGCAAATCCGTTTTCTGTAACAACGGCCTTTGCATTGCAATAATTGTTCCTCACAAGGATTACCTTGTCCTGAAACTCTTTCAATCTGTTTCCTGCCGCCTCGATGGCATCTCCGTCCTGATCTATCCCGATCAGTCTTCCGTCCGTTCCCAGTCTGGAAGCGATCTCATACGAATGTCCGCCTCCTCCCAGAGTTCCGTCCACGTAAACTCCATCCGGCTTTATATTTAACTGATCTATGGTTTCCTCTAAGAGAACCGATGTGTGTTTAAATTCCATATAAAACCTCAATTCTGAGCGTCCTGCCGCCTCTCTTAGATTCCAAGTCCCAGATCTGCCATGTGCTCTGCTATCTCATCCATATCCTCGTATGTTGCCATTCCCTCAAAACGTTCCTTACTCCAGATTTCTATTCTGCTCGCAACACCGATCAAAACAACATCTTTATTAAGCTCTGCAAAATCTCTCAGTACATTCGGGATCAGAATTCTTCCCTGTTTGTCCACTTCTACTTCCGCTGCACCGGCCAGAAAGAATCTGGCAAATGCTCTTGCATCTTTGTTCGTTATCGGCAGTGATTTCAACTTTTCCTCGAATACATTCCACTCCACATTGTCGTACACAAACAAGCAGCCATCCAATCCCTTCGTCACCACAAAGGTGTCTCCCAGCGTCTCCCGGAATTTAGAAGGAATGATGAGCCTGCCTTTTGCATCAATTGTGTGATTGTATTCGCCCATAAACATCATCAATCACCTGCCGCTTGCCTCATTCAAAATCAGGCTTTCATTCAAGTGGTCTGCCACGGAAACGATCAAAAAATGTACCACTTTATACCACTTTCAACCACTTTCCACCACTTTTAGTCTAATTTTAATATAAATTACTATAGAATGCAAGGGAAATCAAGCACGGCGGCAAAAAAAATGCTCCGGCATACATTCCGTATGCCAGAGCATCTGTTCTCTTAAAACACTGTATAAATTTTAATATCTATTCATCCTTCTCTGTAACCTGTACCGTAACGGTCGGTGTAACCGTCTTTCCCTTACGGAGGTGGATTCGGATCAGCACATCAGCAATCACCGCCACCCCAAACAGCGCGATTGCCAGAACCTGTGATACTGCTATCGTTGTGTGAGGGATAAACAGGGTATCCGTCCGGATTCCCTCGATCCAGGCTCTTCCAAGTCCATAGCCGCCCAGATATAAAAGCCACATCTCTCCCTGGAATTTCTTGTGCTTCCGGTAGAAAATCATCAGAAGAAGCAATCCCACATTCCAAAGACTTTCATATAAAAAGGTAGGATGTACCTGAATAAAATTGGTTCCCTCTGTCATATGCGCTGCGATCGACTCCGATATGTCGCTCACAGAACGAATCGCGTCAACCGGAAGTCTCATTGCGAGCAGATTGTTGGTATATTCACCGAAAACCTCACGGTTTGTAAAATTGCCCCATCTTCCGATTGCCTGTCCGAGCACAAGAGCCGGAACACAGGCATCTGCCACCTGCAGAAAGCTCAGCTTTTTCACTCTGCAATAGACAGCAAGTGTAATAAACCCGGCGATCACTCCACCATAGATGGCAAGTCCTCCCCGACGCAGATTAAATACCGCCAGTAAATTGTCCCGGTACAGATCCCATGCAAAAACCACATAATAGATTCTCGCACCGATGATCGAAAAGATAATCTCATAGATGGCGAGATCCCAGATCATATCGGGATTCAGCTTGTCCTTCTTCGCCATATGTGCCGCAAGAAACACACCACAGAGAAAGCCGATTCCAATAATTACCCCGTATAACGAGATTTCAAACCCAAATATACTGAAGCTCTTCGGTACATTTCGCAGATAAATCCCCAGATTGGGAAATGCGATGTCCTTTAGTCCCATGATATCCTGCATTTTTCTTCAACTCCTGTCTATACATTAAACCGGAACAGAATTACATCTCCGTCCCGTACCACATAATCCTTGCCTTCCATACCAACCAATCCCTTTTCTCTGGCTGCTGCAAGAGATCCCTGCTCCAGCAGATCCTTGTAATTTACAACCTCTGCCTTGATGAAGCCTCTTTCAAAATCCGTATGGATCTTACCGGCAGCCTGCGGGGCCTTGGTGCCCTTCTTGATCGTCCAGGCTCTTGTCTCATCCTCGCCTGCTGTCAGGAAACTCATCAGGCCGAGCAGAGAATAGCTTGCCTTGATCAGCTTCTGCAGACCGGACTCGGAAAGTCCCAGATCCTCCAGGAACATAGCGGTCTCTTCCTCGTCAAGCTCCGCAATCTCCTCCTCGATCTGTGCACAGATAACAAATACCTCACTGCCGTTTTCAGCAGCAAATTCCTTCACCTTGGCAACCCCGGCGTTGTCCGCACCATCGTTTGCCAGATCATCCTCCGCTACGTTGGCTGCAAAAATAACCGGTTTGTAGGTGAGCAGATTATAGGAAAGCAGAAACGCCTGCTCGTCCTCATCCTCTGTCTCAAAGCTCTTGGCAAGCTTTCCCTCCTCCAGATGCGCCTTGATGCGCTCCAGAAGATTGTATTCCTTAGCCGCTGTCTTATCCATCTTGGCAAGCTTTGCCGTCTTTGCAATTCTTCTGTCCAGAATCTCAATATCAGAAAAGATCAACTCCAGATTGATCGTCTCAATGTCACGAAGCGGATCGATGGAACCATCCACATGGACTATATTATCATCCTCAAAGCAGCGGACCACATGTACAATCGCATCTACCTCACGGATATTGCTCAAAAACTGGTTGCCCAGACCTTCTCCCTTGGACGCACCCTTTACCAGTCCTGCAATGTCTACAAACTCTATCGTTGCAGGCGTCACCTTTTTGGAATGGTACATATCTCCCAACAGTTTCAATCTCTCATCCGGCACTGCCACGATACCGATGTTAGGGTCAATGGTACAGAACGGATAATTTGCTGATTCAGCCCCCGCCTTGGTCAGTGAATTAAACAGTGTACTTTTTCCTACGTTGGGAAGTCCCACGATTCCTAGTTTCATAATGTATTACACCTGTCCGAAAATGCCCTGCTTTTAAGCATTCCCGCCTTTCTATGTTATTTTACTACACAATTTATCGCTGAGTAATATTACCTAAATCTTTAGCTTCGAAAATCAGCTTCTTTCTTCTGCAAAAGCATAAAGAGCTTGATACAGCCTATAATTATATCATAAGCGATACATTTATGAAACCATAAAATTCTATTTTCCATCAATGCAAAAACCTCATCAGACAGCACCACACCATCTAATGAGGTTCTCGATCATTTCACAATCACAGTTTATGTATCAATCTCCTGACAAAACTATTCTCAAATAATACAATTATAACCGCATTTAATCTTCGCCCCAATAATCAATGGTTTCCTGACTCGTAGTTACTATACCAAACATTTGATACATGAAATCCTCTTTCTCATTAAATATTTCAAGTATCATAACCATATCATCCATAATGCGGTAAATAAAATAATTATGCTCAATAAAAAGCACGTAATAATCACAATCCAAATCATACTGTTTCCTCATGGACTCTCCCATTTCCGGAAATCTTTTCAATTTAGTAATAACATCACTTATACGTTTTGATAACGCAACCGAAGAATATGTTATCTTCCTTAATTTCATATTTTAGCTAATTCTTCCTCTACTTCCTCTTCCGAAAAATAGCCATCTTCAAGTACGGACTTTTCTGCTGCATTCATTTTCTCCATAAAAGTTCTGAACGCGCTCTCCTTATTATTTTGCACATTAAGTGACAAAAGTTGTTCTACAAGATTTTCTACCTTTACATAAGATTCTTGAGGAAGCAAATCTATTTTTCTTGTTAATTCGGCTGTAATCATGTTCATTACCTTCCTGATATACATCTGGCTGTAATCATGTTCATTACCTCCCTGATATACATCTGGCAAAAACATTTTCTTTAAACATATACCATACTTCATTTCAATTATTTCTTCACTTTTATTATAACCGAAATACATTATTCTGAACATACATTTAATCAAAGAAATAATCTTCTGTAGTTTTTTAGTTGGATACCTAATTTGATGAAGGATGGGGCATATACTGGTACAACTGCATGGCTGTTGATACGATCGGCATACTCTGGAGCGTTACCTTGCCCGGACCATATACCACGGTATTAAACAGGCCTTCTCCTCCGAACAACACGTTTGTTACGCCCTTGACCGTTTTCACTTCCATTCTGCAGCTTTCGGACATACAGGCTACATATCCTGTGTCAACAATCTTACAATCGCCTGCCGGAATACTGTATTCATGTGCCGATCCATCTATCTCCAAAAATACGATTCCCGATCCGGTATATTTTCTCATCAGGAATCCTTCGCCGCCAAATAACCCGCGTCCCAGTTTCTGCTGAATATACACTTCGCTGCTGATATTTCCTACGGATGCCAGAAATGCTCCTTTTTGAATGATGATACCATTGCCCGGGGTAATCTCCACAGCAACGATCGATCCCGGAAACTTGGAAGAAAAAGCAATTTCGCCCGGTCTGGCTGCGATATATGTATTCGTAAATGCGCTTTCCTTGGTCAGCATTTTCCCAAGCATCTTTCCAAGACCGCCACCGCTGGTCTGCATTTCGATCTCGTTGTCCATCCATGACATCGCACCGGCTTCGCACTCAACTTTTTCCCCTTCATTTAACATCAGTTTCAGTACCGGCAAAGATCCGCCTTCAATTTTGTATTCCATCTTTCATTCCCTCCTACCGCATATTTTGTACTATCGCCTGGCATTTAGCCCTGCGGATACTTTATTTTATCATTTTTTGATTTTGCAGTACAGTATCAACTATATTTCCGTTTGTGCCAATTCATGTTTTGTCCAGATTTCCTTTACAAAAAGATTTGAAAAGCATAAATCAAGGGATACTCCCGCTTGATGGGAATATCCCTTGATTATTGTATTTAAAGCATTATTAGATCTTTCTATATTTCTGAACACTGTCTTGCGCTGTGGTGATACAGGTCACGTTCGGAATTTCTCCACTCTGAACTGCTTCGTAGAGTGTTCGTCCCAACTGTGCCGGCGGATTCTCGATGATCTCATTCAGACAGAATTCTTTTCCTGACGGTAAATTGCTGATGACGCTTTTCATCTGGTTTTCTAATGTCTTGTAGCTCATGTGTCTTTCTCCTTCTCTTGTATGGTTTTATTTATAGCTTTTGAATTAAATAATTAATAAAATCACAAATACTTGATACCAAATTATAATGTATATCCTGATACAGAATACCGACAGGTTTCAGCAGAATCGCCTTCTACCGGAGCCATAAATCCCATCATATTTGAATCTGTATCAAAAATCCTATTTAATTCATCATCTGTAAATATTACATAATCTCCATAAACCAAAGAACCATCTTTCTCGATGATTAAAGCGGCTTCTTTACTGCCATCAGCAAACTGTACTAAATCAACAGCTAAAATATTTGAATCGCTTCCCCATACATTACTTTCATATCCCTCTATAACATATTCTGTATCGAGAATCTTTGCTTCTGAATCCTTAGTAGATGCAATTCTGTCATCCTTTAGGCCCGCAGGGATCAGTACAGATTTAAGTGTCACTCCCTCTGTATCAACAACAGTGTAATAATACGCATCTGCATCCGCATCATACTCAAGCCCCTCATAGATGTCATTTGCTGCGGTTTCTTCTTCGGCTTCTTCCTCAGCCGTTTCTTCAGCGGCAGCTTCTTCGGTTGCCTCGTTTTCAGTTTCCACAGCTTCCTCGGTTGCCTCTTCGGTTGCTTCCTCTGTCGTTTCTTCAGCGGCAGGCTCTTCTGCTGTTTCTTCAGCAGGCTCTTCTACTGCTTCCTCTGTCATTGCTGCAACAGGTTCAGCCTCCTTGGTGTCTGCGCCACATGCTGTCATGGATGCTATCACCATAACTCCTGTTACTAATACTGCGATTGCTTTCTTTTTCATGAACTTCTGTCCTCTCTTTTGGAAAATTTTTTCAACTATCACTATATCCCATTTAATTATTCTTGTCAATTTAAAGTATCATTGTGATAATGCAATATCATTGTGATTACTTTACCCTTAAATAAAAAAGTGAGGGTAATGATATATGGTTTCTGATCGAATCAAATTTTTAAGAGAACAAAAGAATTACACCCAAACCGATCTTGCAAAAAAGCTGGGAATAACGCGCTCCAGTGTCAACGCATGGGAACTGGGCATTTCCGTCCCCTCTACGCAGTATATTGTGGAATTGTCTAATATTTTTTCTGTCTCAACAGATTATCTTCTAGGTGTACAAAAAACTTCCTCTATTGATATAAGCGGATTAACGCAAGGGGATATCGAAATGATTTATTCCTTGACCGAATATTTGAAATCCAAAAATCATTAGAATTGCCTGCATCAAAAAAACGACAAAGGAATCTTCCTCTGTCGTTTCATTTATAAATCAGTCCGGCGTCAGCAGCCTGTTCTGAAACAGTACCTTCAGATTAAAAGCCTTCTCTGCTTCTGCCCCATCAAACAAAATCTTCACATACGTTCCATCTGTTTCCGTAATGACACCATGTCCATAACTTTTGTGCGTAACTGCCGTCCCTTCTGCCAGCCCCGTTGCAAATATATGGAGTTCTTTCTCATCCGGTTTTCGGAAAAGCAGCTGATTGATGAAGGTAGAAGTCTCCTGTGTCCGA
Organism: uncultured Lachnospiraceae bacterium; assembly: GCA_934385475.1. Classification (GTDB taxonomy): domain Bacteria; phylum Bacillota; class Clostridia; order Lachnospirales; family Lachnospiraceae; genus UBA3282. Next base: position 45,331 of record CAKRPS010000003.1, read on the forward strand.
AACAGATACAGGTTATCCTTCGCCCTGGTAGCCCCTACATAGAACAGCCTCCGCTCCTCCTCATAGGCCGCCACCTCCTCGCTTTCCCTGTCTTTAACATTATGCGGTATCTGCTCCGGGAAAATACCATCCTGCACGTCTATCATATAGACGTTATCATATTCCAGTCCCTTGCTTCCATGGATGGTAGATAAAACAAACGAACACTCCCTGTCGTTTTGTCTGTTCTGGATGATATTTTTAAGTTCCTCCATCCGGTTCAAAAATCCCTCTGCCGTATCCTCTCTTGCAGCAAGTGTCTTCAGGATAAATATTTTTCCGTGCTTTGCCCCGGTCCTCTCCATATAATCACCATAGCCCATGTACTGGACAATCCGGTTTATCGCCTTTTGCGGACTTTCTTTTCCTATCTGTGCCAAATGAGCCTCAAGTGCCTTGAGGCTTTTCCTCGTCCGCGGCTTCACATCCAGATACCCGGAAATAGCAGAAAACACTGAAATATTATATTCCCGGCTGAGCGCACATACCTGTAACGCCATCTGCTTGCTCAGATAGGTCGCTATCTTGTAATATATCTGTTCAAATAAATCTGCATTTCGCATGTCCAGGGCAAAACGCATGATATTTTCAATGTCCATCACAACCCGATGGGTAAAAAAGGAAAGCTCCGCATTCCGGATACGGTAAGGCACTCCATTCCGCTCCAGCAAATCCACAAGCGGAATGGCACTTTCATTATCCCGGTACAGAACGGCTGTCTTTTTCTTTGCCCCGGCTTCTGCCCCATCCTTTGTTGCACAATCCTGCGCTACTTTTAATAGGTAGGAATACTGCGCACTCCTGCTCTTTAAGGAAATTTCCTTAATTTCCGCTGCCCTTTCTTTCGTCGCTTTCATGTGCTTTTCCCGGCGGAGCATATTCTTCTGGATAAAACCGTCCGCCGCAGAAACGATATTGGCATTCGACCGGAAATTTTCTTCCATCAACAGCACCCTTGCTCCCGGATGTCTCTGTTCAAAGTTCAGTAACGCCTCCGGATAAGCCGCCCGGAACCCGTAAATGCTCTGGTCTTCATCCCCCACCATGAAAAGGTTCTCTGTTTTTGAGGCAAGCAGTGCAATAATTTCATGCTGGATTTTCGACGTATCCTGCGCCTCATCCACACAGATGTAAGGATATCGGTTCTGATAGTAGTCCAGCAGACCGGGAGATGACTTCAACAGCCGGTAAGCATAAACCATCTGATCATCATAGTCCATACAGCACCGGTCTTTCAATTCCCTGCAATAAGCCTTGTAAATAGCAAGCAAATGGCAGCCCGCCTCTTCTTCCAGCTCCCGTATCTCCTGCTCCGACAGCATGCTGTTCTTAATATAGGTAATCAGTGTTTTGATTCCCTTTAAATCACTTTCGGTCGGATATTCCTCTTCGTATTGCTGATACAGTGATGCCAGTATGCCGATAAGCACCTTTTCATCACTTTCCAGCTCGTACGGTGTCTTCCCAATCTGTGCTCCATAATACTGGATGACCCCCGCGCAGATACTGTTAATCGTCCGGAATTCCAGCCGTGATGCCAGCTCCGGTCCAAAAAATTCACAAAACCGCTCCCGCATATCATTCGTTGCCGCAACCGTGTAGGTAAGCGTCAGAATATTGGCAGGCTGAACCCCCTGACAATAAATCATATAGCCAAGCCTTGTGACCAGAACCGTTGTCTTTCCACTTCCGGGTACAGCAAGGAGCAGTACCGGTCCGTCAACTGCCTGTACTGCTTCCCTTTGCTGCTGATTTAATTTAATTGGAAATTTTGTGATGAATGTTTCAAAATCCCGCCTGTCCATTTCGTTCCTCTATTTTAGTCTTTGTACAGAGATTATAACATTATCAATGCTCTTAAATGTTCGTCTGATCTGTAACTTCTTTCATTTTTCCTTGGCAATTTAATTTTAGCATTTTACGTTAAATAATAAAATTGATTTATATACCCAATTCTTCATGAAAATATTTTAATGGCGAAAAATTATATCTTCTTGCAAATTCTTTTGCATGCAGCTTCTTAGTATTTTTCATGTGAGTTACATAATCTTCAACAAAATTCAGCGCTTCTCTCTTGATTCGCTCCAAATTTACCATAGTTTCGTTAAACTCATCTTTATCAATAACCGCATCCGTAGAATCTATGTAATCGTTTTTTGTAACAATTACTATCTTACTATAATCCAACCCTGATTTATGCTCTGTCGATCTTTTTGTTGTTGTAAAGTGAAATGCATACTGATGTCTAATCTCTGTTCTATATGGAATACAGATAAAATAACCATAATGCGTCTGAAATAACAAGCAATTATATGCTCTCTGTTTTTTCTTTAAAATCTCTCTATAGGGTGGATTAGGATACGCTTTATAAAAGTCATCCGTCAACTTTAAAATTTGATAATCATTCTCTGGTAAACTCATTCAATTTTCTCCCTGGAAATGCCTACTCGATTGAGTAAAAAGAAACGAGAGACTTTTTCAGCCTCTCGTAATCAGCTTCATCACTCGGTCAGTTTTTATTTTACCGTCCTGTCAGAACCGTCACAGGACTCATCACTCGGTCAGTTTTTATTTTACCGTCCTGTCGGAACCGTCACAGGACTCATCATAAATGATGAAGAAGAACAACTCTGTTCTTAACTATATTATATGCACATATTTTGTAAAATAGCAATACTTTTTTAATATTTTGTATATCTCATCCTTCCGCTTCCATCAGGTATATCCTGGCATCGAAATCCTGAAAAAGTGCAGTTCCGGTTTCAAATCCGGTGCCTCCGAAGTTCGGAGAAAGCACAACTCCTGCCTTATTGAGCAGATCACCCGGCACATGAAACTCTTCCGTCTCACCTTCCAAAGTTATCAGATGGGTTACGACCTGATGAATCACTGAATTCGGCCGGATATGCACAGGCGAAGCGGTATTGATGAGATCTCCCATCCTGGCAATATCCACCTTCTGCGGAATATGATAAAAGTGATACTGTTTCGTATCATCAAGTCCCTTAGACCTGAAATAGCGGTGTGTGTCATTTGCATGAACCAGTCCGTTCAGCAGAATCCCAACTGCCTTTTCCTGATCCTCCGACACCAGATTCCAGCGAATGACATCTGTGTCACGTGCTCCTTCCCCGGAAAGCCCATGCAGGCGATAGAACTCACCGAACTGCAACACCTTGCGCCACTTTTTGTAGAAAGCAACCTCCTCCCGGATTTTCACAAGCTCCTCTCCCGGTAAGTCGCAAAGATTCCATTCATATCCGAGGATTCCTCCACATGCAACCGCAAAGCGGCTGTGTAGCGGCGTTACCCGCAAGGTCTGATGATTCGGACAGGAAGATACATGTGCGCCCATGACAGATTGAGGATACCCATAGCTGCAGCCGTTCTGGATTTTTGCCCTTGCAACAGCGTCTGTGCAGTCGCTCACCCAGAGCTGTGGCATATAGCATAGCATTCCCAGGTCAAACCGGTTGCCTCCGGATGCGCAGCCTTCAAACAAAACATCCGGGAAGCGGCTCGTCAGTTCTCCCAATACTCGGTACAATCCCAACAGATAACGGTGTGCAAATTCTCCCTGTTTCTCCTTCGGGAGTACCGGACTGTAATAATCCGACAGGTGACGGTTCATATCCCATTTCACATAATCCACCTGTCCCCTTGTGAAAACATCGCTCATATCCGCAAGAATCCGGTTCTGCACTTCTGGCTGTGTCAGATCCAGAAGCAGCTGGTTCCGTCCTTCTGCATGCGCCTTTCCGGGAATCTGTACCGCATACTCCGGGTGCTCCCTGTAGAGCTTCGAGTCCTCACTGATCATTTCCGGCTCTACCCAGATCCCGAATTTCATCCCCATTGCATGAATCTTTGCAGACAACCCACCAAGCCCGTCAGGGAGCTTCTCCAAATTATCCTGCCAGTCCCCTAAGGCTTTCTGGTCATTCCCACGTTCGCCAAACCATCCGTCATCCAAAACAAAAAGCTCGATTCCAACTGCTGCTGCCTGCTTTGCAAGTTTCAGGAGTTTCCGCTCTTTCACATCAAAATACATGGCTTCCCATGAATTGATCAGGATTGGCCTCTCCTTTTTCTTCCACGTTCCACGCACAATGTGCTCTCTTACAAAACGGTGCATATTCCGGCTGATCCCGCCATAGCCTTCCTTGGAAAAAGTAAGCACAGCCTCCGGCGAGGAAAAGCTTTCTCCCTCCTCCAGTACCTTCTCCAGAAAATCAGGATGGATTCCCTGAAGAACCCGTACCCTGCCATGCGCATTACACTCAATGCTTTCCCGGTGATTTCCGGAATAGATCAGGTTAAATCCGTAGCACGTCCCATAGTCCTCCTTTGCGTCTGCTTCCCCACAGATGAAAAAAGGATTGGCCTTATTAGAAGAAAATCCGGTTGTGGATTCAATCTGAAAGCTGCCGGACTGCAGTATGGTTTCGCAGGGCTGCATCTCCCGTGCCCACTCTCCATGAAAGCTTACTATCTTCTGTCTGCCCCGCGAGTGCAGATCAAGCTGGGTGCTCATCAGCCGCTGTAAAGTCACCGGCTCGCTTCCTTCATTTTTCACAACCGCAAACCTTGTGATGCAGTCACAGTCTTCCAGCACACTGTAGATCAGCGTTAACCGGGCCTCACTGTTCCGGTCTTCCATATTAAGAACCAATGACCGGGCTTTTCCGGTTTCATCATAGGCACCCGGAAGCCCTTCCGGTACCTGTTTTTCCATAATTTCAAAGTCCTTAAACCGGAAATCACTTGTCCGGCTTCCATCCGCATAAAAGAGCTCCACAAATGGCTGCGCCATATCCCCTTTTCCGCGCCCGGATACCTCCAGACACACATCATCCAGCGATACTGCCGGACACGTCTTATCCTGAATGATACTGCATCCATTGGGATTGAAAACCCGCATTTTCAATGCTTCCAGTGCATTTTGCCAGGAAACACCCATGTTTATTTTTTCTCCATAATAGAGATGCTGCAGATTTCCTGCCTGGTCCACACAGAACGCATACGTAGTATGTTCCGTTTCCAACAAAAACTTTCCATTTTCTGCATAAATCATTGTACTGTTTCCTTTCTGCCATGATATGGGCTTTACGGCTGTCTTCTCTCTTTCAATGTCTGGGTGATTTCCGCAAGTTTGGCGTCACTTAGTATATAATGCCTTGCAAAAACTATCGTGGCGGCAACGAGTCCTATTACCGGCAGGATCGTCATGGTCATACGGAGGATCACGAGCGAAGAACTGTTCTCTGCTGCCAGTTGTGCCACCTCCGCGGCGGTATCCTGCTGGATATTACTGAAGCTCAGTGCCAGAGCCGCGATCATGGCAGCCACGCCGCTCGCCAGCTTCACCACGAAGGTCTGCATGGAAAAGGTGACGCTCTCATCCCTGCGATAGTTCTTAAGCTCTCCGTAATCCACGGTATTCGCAAGGAAAACCGTAGTCAGTACGGTCAGCATTCCGAACGCCGCAAACACAAAGAAACCGGGGATCAGCAGGAAATATACATTGGTAAGCCCCATAAACATCATTGCAAGCAGCACCAGATAGCCTCCGACAGCCATCACCACACTGACGTAAAAGACCTTCAGCGCACTGATCAGTTTGCGAAGCAGCGGATAAAAAATCATCATGGAAAGAATCTGGATCGCACCTCCAAAGGTGTTGAACAGAACATAGCTGTCATTCCAGTTGGTTCCGCCAATATCATATTTAAAGAAATAGATCAGCAGGTTCGAGGTAATATAAAGGGAACAGTTAATCAGCACGATTGTAACCACAACCGTCATCGCCTGATCGTTTGCTATCAGTGCCCGGAACATCTGCTTTACCGAAGGTGCATTCAGATCGACGGTGGATTTTTCCTTAATGTTAAAGCAGGTAATACAGATCATAATGACGAACAGTACCGCAATGATCAATGAAAACCATTGAAAACCGCAACGCTCCACCTCTCTTGCCGCCGCATCCGCATTTCCCAGGAAAAGCTTTCCCAAAGCCGGTACGGCGATCATGGTAATGACGGTGATCAGCGCTGAGCCTACCCCTGCGCAGGATCGTGCCAATGTTGTCAGGTTTTCTCTTTCCTTACCACTTTCGGTGAAAGCCGGGATCATGGACCAGAATGGAATATCCATCATCGTATAGGTCACACCCCAGAGAATATAAAATACCGCTGCATAAGCCACAAGCCCGCTCCCGGAAAGTGCGGGAGGTGCAGCAAACATCAAAAATAAAATAACCGCATTCAGAAGAGTACCGATCATCAGCCACGGACGGAACTTCCCCCAACGTGTCTTGGTCTTCTCTACGATGACACCCATAAGCGGATCATTAAACGCATCGAAGATTCTCGCAACAAGCAGGATCACTCCCATGGCTACTGCGCTCACTCCCAGAATATCCTGATAATAATAAAGTACATAACTTGCAGAAAGCATATATACCATATCTTTGCCTACTGCACCCAATCCATACGAAAATTTTTCCTTTCCATTCAGCTTCATGCCTCTACCTCCTTTTTCATGTGAACCATTCCGCACACCATCTGTTTATTTCCCATCGTCCATCTGTCCGGCACAAACGACCTCAAACTTTGCCGTATGTTCTCCGAAAAGACTTCCTGTTATGGTAAGCTCTGCACTGCCTGCCGTCCCGCAGGTGCGCACATAGGTTCCTCCCATGCCTCCCTGTAAGACAATCGTCGATGGACCGATGATCGAAAGCGGTCCCTTTACCGACAAGGTCAATGGTTCGTTACAGTAGCTTAATGTACTTCCTTCTTCACTGACTGCCCGCAGCCGGATCGCTGCCACATCATAGGTTGTTCCTTCTGTGAGAACCGTGTGGGAACTCTCTATCAATAACCGCGGCCTGTTCACCGGGCGTTTCCTCACCGTTTTCACCACCTTGCCATCACGAATTGCCTCAAACCGGTATTCCGTCGCCGTTCCGCCCCAGTTACCGATATATTTATTGTAAAGCTCAACCGCATCCGTCATTTTCATACCGCGCAGCAACATACATTTTGCCGCAAGAAGCAGAGTTTTCAACGGCAGGTGATTCAGTCCGTTCTCACTCACGGACTGCAGAACCTTCTTCACATCTTTTGCTTTTCCCTTTGAAAAATTCTCACCATTCTGCAAAAGCTCCCCGATAAAATCATCAATGGCAATCGGCCCATGTGGCAGATGGGTGTAGTGGGAATCCTCTGCCCTAAACTCCTTTACGAACTGTTCATTCTTATAAAGCTTCACACTGTCTGCATTCGTCACGGCATAGACGTCGCGGATCAGACACGCCGGATACTCCCCGATGTCCATGGACGAAGTGATCTCCAGGATATCCTCTTCCCCCTGACTTGCATAAAGCGCTGCTGCCAGCTTCGGATTGCGGAACAGATCAAGCACACCATGATAGCAGACCCGGTCGCCGCTTCCAAAATCCTTGTGGGTATTATAATCAAACATACACCAGCCAAAGCCTCCGGCAATCTCCTCTTCTCCATAATAGGCGTCCATGACATTTGCATGGCGCAGCAGATGCTCTACCCGGTGCTTTTCACAGTCAAAGGGTTTGGTAGGAAACATATGCCCGTTGTACTCACTGATCAGATACCCCTTTGAAGTATCCGGTGTCACATCCTTTTTCTTCCGACACCCCCGGTTGTTTCCCTCATGCGAAAAATCATTAAACGCATACACATCCTCAAGCAGCGAACTCTTTTGCAGATAACGTACCCCGCTTGTCTGCCTCATCGGATCGAGTCTGTGTGCTGTCGCATTTGTCCTTTGATAAAACGCATCGTTATCCTCGGATTCGTTGATGCGCACCCCCCATAAAATGATCGACGGATGATTCCGGTACTGCACCACCATATCTTCGGTGTTCCGCACAGCCTGATCCTGCCATCCCTGATCCCCGATGTGCTGCCACCCCGGAATCTCCGTGAACACCAGAAGCCCCAGTTCATCGCACCGGTCAAGAAAATGTTGCGATTGCGGATAGTGCGAGGTACGCACCGCATTCAGCTTTAGTTCCTTTTTCAAGATATCTGCATCATACTTCTGCATGGATTCCGGCATGGCATATCCCACGTAGGGATAACTCTGGTGCCGGTTCAGTCCCCGCAGCTTCAGTTTCCTTCCGTTCAGATAAAAGCCGTCCTTGCGGAAAACCGCTTCCCGGAATCCGATCCGCGTTTCCACCGCATCCAGACATTCGCCGTCCCGATACAGCTCCGTGCGCAGTGTATACAAAAACGGATGTTCCACATCCCACACGTTGATCTCCTCGAACGAATGCTCCAACACATTCTGATCAAACAAATGCACGTTGGAGGAAGCCTCTTCCTCCTTTGTCCACAGAAGCGTCTGCCGGATCATAAGCCCCCTTTTTGCCAGCGTTTCCTGATAATCCGGCAGGTTCTTGACATTCAGGGTGATTTTTTCTCCGTGAAGCTGTAAGGTAATTTCACTTTGGAGCTTCCATTGCAATGCCGGAATCGTCATCGCATACACGCCGGCAATGTAATCCTGCTCCTTCACTTCCAGATATACTTCCCGGTAAAGGCCTCCGAACGTCATATAATCGATTACTTTTCCGAACGGAGGAATGTTCTGGCTCTCTGTGCTGTCCACTTTCACCACAAGCACATTTTCCTGCGCATAAATGAGAGCCTGTGAAAGATCGGTCTGGAATGCTGTATAGCCGCAGTGATGCTCGTTCAGAAGCTTACCGTTCAGATACACAAAGGCACTGTGCCCTGCCGCTTCAATCGTGAGCAGCACCCGCTTTCCCTGCCAGTCCGCTTCCGGCCAGAACACCTTGCGATAAGTAAAAATCCCCTGATACAGACTCTCATCAAAATAGTGCAGCGGTACCTCCTGCACCGTATGCGGAAGCTCTACCTGCTCCGCTCCCTGGACTGTTCCGGATGCCTGTGGTTCAAGATAGGACTCTTCAAAGCCCTTAATAAACTGCCAGTCCCTGTTCCAATAAATTCGATCATGTCTTCCTTTCATCTCTCCTCCTCATTTCTGCGCACGTCTTTTGCACATGACAAAATTCCACAAATTAAAATCCGGATCATTTCCTGCAAGGCATCCTCATAGGAGATTCCATTCCGGATCAACACGTCACTCGCAAAAAACTGCTGAATCGTACTTTCCAGCATCGTCTTTAAGACCGGTATTGAAATTTTCCGTATCTTTTTCTCCTGCATTCCCTGCTCCAGCAGGGAAATGGTTGCATCCCAGTCTGTTTCCAGATATTTCGCAGTTCTCTGATAGACATGAGGATATTTTTCCTTCAACTGATAAAGATTACTCAGTCCAATATTCTGATACTTCTCCGGCAGAACAACCATGATCTTCTCAATCTTCGTCAAAACATCCATGGATTCGTCCTGCAAAATGGCCTGTTCACTCTTCTTAATGTCCTGAAAACAATAGTCTGCCAGCGCAAGAAGCATCTCTTCCTTGCTTTTATAAATCGTCTTCTTGCTCATACCAAGGTTCTTCGCCACATCATTCATGGTGAATTTCAATCCCCGCTCGGTAAACTCCTCTATTGCCGCATTCAGAATCTTTTCCTGTATTTCGGTAACCATTGGTTCCTCCTTATGATGCTGTTTATCCCGTTCAGAAACTCGTTTTCCATTTTGGGTTTCCTTAAAATTGAAAAAAGTGGAAACCCGTATTTCTCTTTCGGTTTCCACTTTCATCCTATCACAGACTATTCCATGACACAATTCACAAAATACTCAAAAAATCTTTCTCATTTTTGTACACTTGCCACAATGGCTGATGCTACGGCAGGCAAGCTCTTTCCACCATTTGCAGGCAGTTCTCTAGATTCTCACAAACCCTGCCGAGTTTGCTGCAACCGTAACCGTCCCATCTTTCAACACCGCAGACTGTCCAAAGGAGTAGATGCTCTCCCCATTCTTTCCTTCCTCACAGGCAAAGGAAACCTCTTTATCGGAAGGATTGATGTAAACCAGTATCTTTTCCTCCTCATTTTCTCTGACATAGGCGAGCGGATACTTGTTCTCCTCGGCATAGACAAAGCGGATATCTGCAAGACTCTGAAGTGCGCTGTGCTCCTGTCTTATCTGGATCAGCTTATGCACCTCATGCCACAGCGAATCTTTATCCCCCATAGCCTTCTTTACAGTCGGCCTGTCATCGCTCTCATCTTCTCTGATATAGAGCATATCGCTTGCCGCGCTGCTGAATCCGGCGTTTACAGAATCATCCCACTGCATCGGGGAACGGGAACCGGTTCTCTCATAGCCGCCCTCTACGGAGGTCAGTCCCTCCACATAGCGCATACCGATTTCATCTCCGTAATAGATAAACGGTGCGCCCGGCATGGACAGCAAAAAGGCGAAGGCTATCTTTGCCTTATCTCCCTGAACGGTTCTTGCCAGCCGGATCATATCGTGATTTCCGGAAGGGATACAGATCAGTCCTTTCCGTTCCGACTTTTCATAGTTTTCAACATATTTCTTTACAAAGGCCGATGCATCTCCGTCTCCTCCAAAGAAAGGATGGTCACAACGGAACAGGTCGTTGTAATGGGACGGTCCAAAATGCAGCAGAAAGTCCATATGGAAACCGCCCTGTAAGGACTTATCCGGTTCTCCCCACTCGGAAACCATCGCAGCCTCCGGGAATTTCTCATTCAGGAAATCGCGGATTTCTTTCCATAACCGAATGGTTCCTTTGCCATCTTCGTCGTTCTTGACCAGAGAGCCCGCCATGTCCACACGGAAACCGTCGCATCCCAGCGAAAGCCAGAAGCTCATAATGTTCATAAGCTCTTTGATCGTAGCTCTTGGGCCTTCTGCATCCATCGGCTGCTGCCACGGCTTCTCCGGCTTATAAAATCCGTAATTCAAGGCCGGCTGATGGGAAAAGAAATTCACCATGCAGGAGCCATCCCGGTCCGAAATTCCACGGATACAGCCGTAATCTGCAGGAGATTCCCAGATACTGTCTGTCCACACATAACGGTCAGTAAACTCATTCTTTTCAGCTTTCATGGACTCTTTAAACCATTTATGTTCCACACTGGTATGTCCCGGAACCAGATCCAGCAAAATGTGCATGCCTCGCTCATGGGCTGCCTCAAAAAGTTTTTTCAAATCTGCATTGGTTCCATACCGGGGTGCCGCCTTATAATAATCTGCCACATCATATCCCGCATCTCCGAAGGGAGATTCAAAGCAGGGGTTCAGCCAGATCGCATTGCAGCCCAGTGTCTGTATATAATCAAGCTTCTCTATGATTCCCTGAAAATCTCCAATACCGTCTGCATTGGTATCCATAAAAGACTGCGGATAAATTTCATAGAAAATTGCGTTGTCTAACCATGCCGGATGTGTCATAAGTTTTCCCTCCATCATTAGGTGTTGTTTTGTATTTGCTAATATGATATCGTACAGTTACCGGATAATCTACCAATATATTATTCATTTTCTGATACTATCCTATTTTATATAGGCTAAGGGGTATTTTCTATGAACGATTTAAAAGCAAAAGAAAACAGAATCCACAGCTCCGCCGAAAAACCATACTCCTTTTACGATTGTACCATACCGGACCAGTTCAGCTATGTGCCGATGCACTGGCATGAAGAATTTGAACTGAACTATATGGTAGAAGGGGCGGCTGATTTTATCTGTGGGGATGAGAAATTTGTTGCCCGAAAAGGGGACATCATTATGATACAACCCAATATTACCCACTCGATTTATCCGCAGAGTGGTTTCCATCCGATTTATGATACGTTAGTCTTTCACGCAGATATGTTAGGGAATTCCAAATCAGACAGATATGTCCAGAGCTGTATCCTTCCGCTTACCAGTGGCAAATTGCGCCTTCAGATACATCTTACCCCCAAATACCACTATTATGACCAGCTACAGCCAACGGTTGAGAGTATCTTTTTCTGTGCCAAGGGCAATACCCCGCAGCTTGATATGTTAATCCGAAGTGATATGATACGCCTGCTATGGTTTTTAGAGCAGGATGCAACAGAAGTGGAATCAGCGCCCAGGGAAAATGAACTTATCCGAAAGGTTCTTCTGTATATTCAGGACAATTTCAGAGAGCCGATTACCATTCATCAGCTTTCTGATTTTGTCCATTTAAGTGAAAGTTATTTCATGTCCCAGTTTAAGAAGAATGTGGGATTCAGTGCTGTGGAATATATTTTACATTACAGAATCAACTATGCCTGCAAGCTACTCACCGACACCTCCCACACCGTATCTGAAATTGCTTATGAGAGTGGTTTTCACAATCTCTCTAACTTTAACAGGCAGTTTATCCGGATGACAGGCTGCACTCCCCTTAAATATCGGAAGAAAAACGCTGTATCATCTTCCTGAAACTAATTTTTCTCTCTTTTCATTCCCAGCCATTCCTTTTCTATCTTACGGACGAGAAGCCCATCCGAAAACCAGAACTCCTATGGTAGATGGCACCAGTATTTTCTAATTCCGTGTACTCACGAATTCTGCCAGCCTGTGCCGGCATTCTGTCCAGGTTTCCCCATTCCCCTTTTCAAACCATTCTGTCTGGCTTTCACCATAATATTCCAGTACGCGTTCTATCTCCTGCATGGAAATTTCATCATCGACCATCAGCATCCTTCTCTTCTGCATTTCCCCCTGTATGAACAGCTGGTCTGCTATATTGGCAGCTTTGCCCTGATGCAGCCAGCAAAATCCCTTTTCTCCCGCAGCAGTTTTGAGCACAATGACTCCTTTGCCGTTATCCTCTTCTTTCATCTGTACAGGTATATAACTGTATAGAATATGCAGTTTTTCAGTATCGCTTTTGCTGTAGTGAAGCTGTATCTGTCCATGCGGGGCATTGCTTAACTCATGTAATATAAAATCAGGCTCCGGCATTTCCAGATAATTGCATGCACTCTTTTCTTCATAACCAACCGGTGCATCCGGGTTAATAACCGCTGTTCCATTTACATAAAAGGTTACCGGCCAGAATCCGGGCATAATTCCTTCTATCTGCGTTTCCCAGTTTCCTTCCTTTGTCCATTCCAGCCCCACTTTATTCTTTTCTGCGATTTGCACTTCTACGCATTCTGCTTCTGGTGCATGGAAGGTAAACCGCGCCGTACCGGATTCCGTTATCGTAATTCCATGTAAGGCATCCGGGTATTTTCCGGCTGGTTTCCCCTGTTCATCATTTTCAAACCGAATCTGTCTGTATACCGGGTCAAAAAACAACATTTGTTCTTCACCGGTCTGCTTCAACAGTTGTTTTCGGTCAATGACTGCTCTGTTTCCCGCCATAATGTCATATTCTTCTTTTTTCTCCCACCGGAATAGCAGTTTCACGAAATCCTGCAGGCTCTTTCTCCATACATGCCATTCATGATATCCTTCATATACATGGCTTACTGTCATTTTTCCTGCCTGGCACATTCTCTTCTCTATCTGTTGGATTCCTGCCAGTATCTCTTTCTCTTTATTTCCACAGCTCATAAAAATCACTTCCAGTGGTAATGGGCTTTCGCAAATTCTGTCCATTTCATGAATGGCAACTCCGGAAAAGACTCCTATCGCCGAAAACAGCTCCATGTGCTTCGCCACACTGTCTGTTGCCTGTGCTGACCCTAAGGACAAGCCTGCCATAGCACGATTATTCCGCCCCCTTTTTACCCGAAAGTTATTTTCAATATAGGGAATGATATCATCTGTCAGTTCCTTATCAAAATCTCCCGGATAAAAAACGGGGTATTCCTTTTCCTGAAATGCATAACCACTGCTCATCACAATAAGCATTTCCTCACACTGCTTATCCGCAAGCAGATTATCCATGATAAAGTTCAATTTTCCCTGCCATATCCAGCCAGTCTCATTTTCTCCTACTCCATGCTGTAAATACAAAACCGGATACTTCTTTTTTTCTGCCTTTGCATATCCGGGCGGTGTATATACATAACATTGTTTTACGTGTCCATTTACTCTGGAATGGTATTTGCACAGATTAACAACTCCATGGGGTACTTCCTTTACAAAATAAAAGTCTTCTCCTGTCTCCGGCACTTCAAATGTGTTAATTGGTGTAAAGCATCCATAGGAAATCCCTGCCTCTGGATTACAAACACGAACACCGTCAACGTACCAAAAATAATAATGCATCGCCCAATGAAATTCAGCGATGCTCTTATAAAATCCTCCTTTTCCATCCGGTTCCAAGACTATTCTGTCTGTAGGGAAAAATCCTCCCAGTCCTGCAACCTCTACACGTTTCGCCTTAGGTGCATACATGTAAAAGCTTACCGTTCCATCCACTTCTACGGTAACAGATGGGCGTTGCCCCCTGCCTCCTTCCGAAACCGGATATAAATCCAATGCATCATTTATTGCGTTCTGCATATTTTTCTCCATCCTCTATTCTCTTACGAATACCTTTTAACGCTGTGTCCTTCTTTCTAATTCTTCCTGCAATGCCCTGTAATAAATTTCAGGACTGCAAGCCTTATAAGCTGCCATGTATTCTTCCCATGCAGCTTCATAGTCCTGTGCCATAATAATTTGTGGCAGCCAGAGGTGCTTTACTTCGTCCATCTGCACTTTAATCTGTCCTTCCAACGTATTGGCAGGTAATGTTGTGGTATAAGAATACATTGGGTACCACTCACCTGGTGCCTCATTACTCCCCAGCATTTCGACATAATTGGTAACGCCATAAGCTTCAAAGCATTCCTGTACATCTACCGGCTGATTCTTCAGAAATTCCTGACTTTGGTGTTCCATGGAAAACGCATTGATTCCATCTGGAAGCAATCCTTCCAGTCTTGGGAAATAAGAATATGGGCAATAATGATTCTGGCTTAATTCATGCTCTCCCCTTCGTTTTCCCTGTTCTTCTGTCATAAAGAACAGTCCGTCTTCACCTACCGAATAATCAATTCCTTCTTCTCCCCAAAAACGTAATTTTTCTACCTCAGGTTCCAGTAAATCATTTACAAATTGCAACGCCCCCTCTATATCCTTACAGGATACCGTAATGGACAATCCCGAAGAATTATCAATTTCTGCGGAACGTACTGTGTGCCATTGATTTTTCGTTCCAGTCTCCATCGTAATCGGAAGCGGCACATAATTACATCCCTGTGCGCTGAACTTATTCTCTTCATATACAGGCTGTACGGAATAGTAAAATTCCCACCACTGGTCTACCATACCCAGCACAGAACCTGTCAACAGTTTCTTTAAATATTCTTCATAAGTACTGGTAAATGCTTCCGGACTTAAAATCCCTTTCTGATACTCTTCGTTTAACTTCTTAAAATAACGCTTTGCCGTATCTGTGGTATTGTAATCCACAACCTGCAGCGTGTCCGGTTTGACAATACAGCACCCGTCATTTGGGTAGCCATCCAGAAACTGTGGTACATTTTCCAGACAAAAATAACGCCAGCCATCGCAGAGAATCGTAAATGGTACATTCTCCGTCCCATCTGCCATAACCGGATTTGCCTCCACATACCTCTCCAGCAAATCAAAGTACTGGTCTACTGTACGAACTTCCGGGTATCCCGCCCATTTTAAAACTCTGGTCTGAATCCAGAAAGCCTCCCCATTATGTATCACTTCAGCACTTTCGTTCCCGCTTACCCCAAACTGTGGTATCCAGTAAATGTGACCGTCTTTCTGGCGGAACCGCTCCCATTGTTCCTCGGTCAGATAATTTTTAATATTAGGATATTTATCCCAGTATTCATCCAGGGGAACCAGTGCTCCCGCATCATACAACATGGCTTCTCCAGAAATAAAATCCGGATATTCTCCACTGGCAATATACCCATTAAGTGCATTCTCCTTCGTCTGCCCCACAAGCCAGACTTCCTCACAATCTGCCCCTGTCAGTTCTGCAATCCTGCCCTTAATCTCATTATTACTGTCTACTGTAGTCCCTTCTGTCGAAAAAAAAGCGGTAAAATGCTTGATTTCCTGATTCCGGGATATTCTGTCCTGTCCAATCAAAACTGCTGCTAAAAGTACTGTCAGTATCCCTGCCACAACTAAGACTGTTTTCTTTTTCATCCTGTCTGCCTCTCTGAACAACTAAATTACACTGATATGGTAATTATATCTGTTTCCCTGCTGTTGGGCAAGAAAGGCTGTCCAAAAGACACATCCGGATTTTCTGATTCTGTTAATAGATTCGATAATTTCCTGACAAAGCCAGCATGGCAAACAGATAGAGGAAATTATCATAATACCTTCTGTTACCTTTACGAAGAGGCGTATTCCAGAGTTTTTCCACACAGGCCTTTGCATAAGGTCCATCTGCCGCTAAAGATGCCTGTGCATTGACGGCAACGATTGCCACCGGATGAAGTGCTTTTTCCTGTAATCTGGTTCCATCTGTCAGAAACACACCATCCCAGTGCTCTGCCTGTTCTTCACAGTAAAATTTCTGAAGCCGATTAGCATTTTCGACCTGCCATGGGTCTGCTGCAAACCATAAATAATCCATTGCCATATTGGCAATCGTGCGATAAGCATCACTGTAATACCAGTCATGTCGTCCAAAAATTTCCTGATGTCCCTCATGAGGCGTTCCATCATAATCCGCATACTCCGCAGAGAGTCCTGTACGAGGATGGCATGCAAGATGAAGATAATTCCTGCTCGCCGCAGCTGCCTCTTTCCAGAATTCGCAGTCTTCCTCATCCGCCCATTTTGCAAATAATTCATAGAAATGCGGCATATGATCGGATGGGTCACTAAAATCACAGTTTGGAATAAATTTAATCAGCTTGTTTGCCGGCTCCCACATAGGTTCTCCCGGATGTCCCGGTTCTCCTTTATGCACGCACTCTCGTAAAATGGCTTTTGCCTCTGCGCTATATTGAAAAATGCCTTCGCCCTCTCCCCAACGCCTGGAAGCCAGAAATAATGCCATTGCAAAATACTCTTCCCCATCCGGTGCCGGTCCGTTGGAATTCCGGCTTCCATCCGGCTTACATGACCAGGCAAAATAGTTTTTACAGGGTTCTTCATCTATATACATATAGGTTCTTACCCATTTCCATAATCTGTCAAACTCTGCTTTTTTATCCATCTGGACACAGACCATCATTCCATAAGACATTCCTTCTGTCCGTACGTCAAGATTTCCTGTATCCATCAGGTATGCCATGTCCTCTCCGGCTTCGTGATAAAAACGTTCTTCCTTATTATAAAAAATTGTCTGAAAGGTTTCCTCAACCCGCTGTGTTATTGCCTTTTCTTCGTAGCCACATTCCTTAAATACATTTCGATATTTTCCTGTATA
The DNA here is from genome assembly GCA_934385475.1 of uncultured Lachnospiraceae bacterium. Lineage (GTDB taxonomy): Bacteria > Bacillota > Clostridia > Lachnospirales > Lachnospiraceae > UBA3282. The sequence goes on from CAKRPS010000003.1 coordinate 62,713, forward strand.
ATATGCTCCGGTCATTTTTACTTCTCCTCCTGCTGATAGGCTCTTCCTATTCTTTTACGCCTCCAAGGGTAAGTCCTGCAACGAAATATTTCTGCAGGAATGGATAAATACATATAATTGGCAGCATTGTAATAATCGTAGCTGCTGCACGTACAGAAGTCGGTGTAACCGTTCCCATAGAATTCTTCATCATTTCTGCATTACCGCCCTGGTTGGTTACAGAAGAAAGTAATTTCATCAATTCATACTGCAAAGTGGTCAAATTATCACTCATACGGTTATACAACATCGCATCAAACCAGGAATTCCACTGACCTACCGCAACAAAGAGTGCCACCGTGGCATATACTGGTTTACATAATGGTGAATAAATTTTCAGGAAAATGGTTGTATATCCCGCTCCATCCAGTTGGGCTGACTCTTCCAGGCTATCCGGTATTCCATTCATGTAGGTACGGATTACCAGCATATTAAAGGCACTTACCATTCCTGGAATGATATATACCCAGAAACTGTTTGTCAGACCTAATCCTTTATACAACAGGAATGTCGGAATCAGTCCACCATTGACATACATGGTAATTACCCAGAACAGTGACAGTTCTTTCTTAAACAGGAACCTCTTTCTGCTTACCACAAATGCCAGAATCGCATTTGCCGCCAGAGACAGAATTGTTCCAAGCAACGTTCTTGCCACGGTTATGTAAGCACCCGTAATCAGATTATCCTTTTGAAGTACGGTAATATAATTTTTCCATGTAAATTTTCTCGGTATCAGATAAATCCCCCCACGTAATGCATCCGTACCATCGTTTAAGGAAATTGCCAATGTATTTAAAACCGGATACAATGTCACAATCACAAAAAGTACCATGATAAGTCCATTTACAATGGGAAATACTTCTATTTTACCTGCTGTTTTCTTTTTTACTGTTTTTTCCATTCCTGAACCTCCCTAGAACAATCGTTCCTCTCCATTATGCTTTGCAATCTGATTTGCAATCACAATCAGGACAATACTTACCAGACTCTTAAAGATACCTGCCGCAGTACCAAGAGAATAATCCCCCTGGCTGATACCCCATTTCAATACATAAATATCAATTGTCTGTGATACCTTCTGTACCAGACCATTTCCCAGAAGATACTGGATTTCAAATCCTGCATTCAAAACGTTTCCCACATTCATAAGAAGAAGAATGACAATCGTTGGCTTGATTCCCGGAAGTGTAACATATTTAATTTTGGCCCATCTTCCTGCCCCATCAATAGCTGCCGCCTCATATAACGATGGGTCAATGGAGGTAATTGCTGCCAGATAAATAATCGCATTCCAACCGGTTTCCTTCCAGACATTGGCAAAGGCGACTATTGGCCAGAAGTAAGACGGATGGGCGAAGAAATTAATAGGCTGATTTAAAATATGAAGTTTCATCAGTATTTCGTTTACAATACCAGACCCGGATAACATATCATGTAAAATACCCGTTACAATAATCCAGGAAAGGAAGTGGGGAAGATAGGAAATTGTCTGGACTACCTTCTTACCACCCTTTGATTTGATTTCATTCAGTAAAATTGCAAATGCGATTGCTGTTACAAAGGTTGCTATTAAATTGATAACTCCCATCGCGAATGTATTGCGGATAACCCGGATAAATGTCATATCCGAAAATAACATTTTAAATTTTTGTAATCCTATAAATTCTGAATGTAAAATTCCCAGTTTGGGTTTATAATTCTGAAATGCCATTGCCCATCCGGCAAGTGGCAGATAGTAAAAAATAACGCCATAGATTACCATAACTGCAGCCCAGAACAATAATACCTTCTGTCTTTTTATTTCCTTCCAGGTAATTTTCGTTCTGGATTCTATATTTTTCTGTTTTCTTTTTGCTCTCGTCAATGACATATATCCACTCCTTAAATCATTTTCCGGTATAGATAGAACGGTTTTCCTATAAAGAACGGGCAGATGAATGAAAAATACATCTGCCCGCTTATCATACTGTACTATACTTATTTAAATTCAGCAGCCTGCTTCATTCTTGTATCAAGCTCAGTCTGTAATTCCCCAAGGAAATCTTCTGGATTGCAAGCATAGTAAGCATCCATATAAGTATCCCATGCACTATCAAAATCATCAGCCATAACAACCTGTGGAAGCTGTTCATGCTTTACTTCCCCAATCTTTGTCCATGCTACACCTCCAGGTGTATCGGTTGTAAAATTATTGGAGAAAGACCACATTGGGTACCAGTCGCCAGGGGTCTCATTTGTTCCGAGCATTTCTACATAAGTTTCCACACCATACGCATGGAAAGTATTTTTAACATCATCATTTAATCCATCAAAGAATTCTCCAGACTGTCCCTCCGGTTTGTTGGCATTGATACCATCATCACTGGTTCCACTGTACTGTGGAAAGTAAGAATAAGAGCATGTGTGAGATGCTTTATAAGCAGTATCAGAAGCCTGCATTCTCTGTTCATCGTTTCTGATGAATTCACCATTCTCATTAACCTGATAGTCAACTCCTTCTACACCCCAGAAACGAAGATTATGGATATCCTGGTCAAGAAGGTCATTCACAAACTGTAAAGCACCTTCTACGTCCTGGCAGCTTACGGTAATAGCAAGACCACTGGATTCATTGAATGCTCCGCCAGAGTTATGCCACTGGTTCTTAATGCCTTCATCAATCGTAATGGGAAGCGGAATATAATCACATCCCTGTGCATCCAGTCCTGCCTGCTTTATTGCATCCCCTGCTGAATTTGCGAAATCCCACCACTGGTCAATCATTCCAAGCACACGGCCGGTAGAAAGCTTGGCAATATACTCATCATAAGTCTGTGTAAAGGATTCCGGGTCTACAATTCCCTTATGATATTCTTCATTCAGTTTCTTAAAGTATCTGACTGCCGTATCAGAAGTATTATAATCCATTACGGTTAACGTTTCCGGGTCTACCATGCAGCATCCATCATTTGGATAGCCATCCAGGAACTGCGGTGCATTTTCCAGACAGAAATATCTCCAATCGTCACAGAGTATCGTATATGGAATATTCTGTGTTCCGTCTTCCATGGTTGGATTTTCTGCATTGTAGGATTCAATCAAATCGAAATACTGATCCATTGTTTTGACTTCCGGATATCCTGCCCACTCCAGAACTCTTGCCTGAATCCAAAAAGCTTCATCATTATGGGTACAAACCTTCTCTTCATTCTTAATACAGCTGAACTGTGGAATCCAGTAAATATGACCATCGTCCCGACGTAATTTTTCCCACTCAAGGTCTGTAAAAAGATTCTTGATATTAGGATAGCTGTCCAGATAATCATCCAACGCCACTAATGCATCTGCATCGTAAAGCTGCATCTGTCCATTACCGCCCTCGATAAAATCAGGATATTCGCCTCCCGCAATCATTGTTCCTACCGCTTCCTCAGCAGTCTGTCCGGTAAGCCATGTTTCCTTTACCTTAACACCGGTTTTGTCCGCAATTATCTGCTGGATTTCATTGTCATCATTGATTTCCGTTCCTGCAGTAGCAAAGAAAGCAGTAAATTCCTTTACATCACCTTCCTGTGATGTTTCTGCTTTTTTTTCATCTGTTCCAGAGGAATTTGCGGTTTCTGTTGTGCTGCCACATCCGGCAAGCATGGTTGCCGTCATCATACCTGCAAGCAACACACTGAGCATTTGTTTTTTCTTCATTTTGCTATTACCTCCCTTTCGATAATACTACTTTACCCGTTTCCCACCTCATAAACAATCGGACTAACTATAGTGAAAAACAGGGTAAACTATAGCTTGTTACTGCAAACTATAATTTACCCTGTTCCTTCATTGTTTTTATCCTGTCAGCACAGACCTTCCTGCATCTGCTTCCTGAATCTTGCAGGAGTACAGCCTTTTGCCTGAATAAATCTGTTTACAAAATAATCTAAATCATGATACCCCACATCCTCTGCCACCTGTACAATCTTTCTGTCCGTATGGATGAGCAGATTTTCTGCCTGTTCCATCCTGTAATTATTCAGATAGTCCTTAAAAGACTGTCCATACTTTTTACGGAATAGCTGTCCCAGATAGGCACTGTTGAGATAATATTTTTCACTGAGTCCTTTCAGCGTCAGATTAGAAGCATAATTTTCCCTGATTTCCTTTTCTATCATTCCCAAAACACCTCTGGATACATTTTTTCGAAGCTGTGACAGATAATTTCCATACTCACAGGCAAACCGTATCAGATGTGCCTTACTTCCTCTCATCAGACCGTTTTCAAAACTACTTTCACTGATTTTTCTGAGAATTTCTTCCTGGTTCACATCATCATCCTGCTGGCATGCCAGATGCACCAGCTGAAACAACAGGTAATTAATGTTCAGATTCATTGTTTCCGTGCGTAATCCCAGCTGCCCCATCTCCTCATAAAAAAGTTCAATGGCATTTCTTATTTCCAACGGATTATTTTGTTCCACTGCCTTTAAAAGACTGTCAAGGCTTTGCTTACACAGCACAACACCGGTTGTGGGAACCTGTACTTCATCTTCATAGTAATATATCTTTCTTTTCTCCCGGAATCCCTGAAAAGAATGCAGCATACAGGCATTTCCATAAGACCTGGATATATTTGCAATATCCGTAACCTTTTTCCCTACAAGCATAACGATTTCCTGTTTCATGTTTCCTTCCAGAAAAACCAGTAATTTTTGAAGGAATTCCCGTTCTCCTACCCCTTCCCGTTGGGGAAGAGAGTCAAATAACAGCAGACCAATATCATATATTTTATCCTCTACTGACACATCAAAAATACAGAGATTTGCATTTTCCTGCATGTATTCCACGCAATACTCATACAGTTTTCTCTGCAGTCCCCTCATTTCCTTGTCAGCAATTTCCTCATCATCAATATGCTCCTGCATCTGGATTTCCACATAGCATACACTTCCGTCACACTTCATATTTGTCCTGATGTATTCCAGATTTTCATTATCATACTTTCCATGAATCAGAGCTATCAGATGCCTTGCCAGATATGCCTGTCTCATCTTACGGTTTTTCTCAAGCTGTTCCTGTTCTCTGTTTTTCATTGCAAGAATCTTTGCCAGCACCCGTAACAGAATTTCCTTATCTACCGGCTTTAACAGATACTCGGTACAGGCATTTCGCATGGCCTGTTGCGCGTAATTAAATTCCGCATATCCACTTAATATAACAAAATAGGCATCTGAAATACGTTCTTTCCTGATATGCTCCAGCAGTTCCAGCCCACTCATCTCCGGCATTTTGATATCTGCAATTACCAAATCTACTTTTTCCTTTTTCAGAAAGGCAAGAGCCTCCTTCCCATTTTCTGCTGTTGCCGCAATTTCGAACCCTTCCTGCTCCCAATCAACCAACAGTTTCAGTCCCTGTAAAATAAACGGTTCATCATCCACCAACAAAACCCGCAGCATTTCCGTTCCCTCCTACACATATTCCATCGGAACTTTAATCAGCACAACAGTCCCTATACCCTCTTCTCCATCCAGTTCAAATTCCACCTGGTTTTCCGTCACCATTTTTAATCGCAGACAGGCATTGGTAATGCCCACACTTCCGCTGCCTTTCAGCATATCAATACTGGCATTTTGCATGTGATTGCGTAAATCTTCCATCTTTTCTTCTTCCATGCCATTGCCGGTATCTTCTATTTCGATGCACAGCATCTGCTCTTTTCTGGAAATTCTCACAAAAATCCACCCCGGTGTCGATTTGCCCTCGATTCCATGGATACAGGCATTTTCCACAAAGGTAACAATGGTAAGCTTTGGAATCCGGTATCGCTCGCATTCGGACATAATATCCAGCTTATAATTCAATCTGTCTCCAAAGCGATATTTCTGAAGTGCCAGATATGCTTTCACAAATTCTATTTCCTGTTCAATGGTAACTGAATCACTTCCCCATTCTACATATTGTCTCTGCATAGTAGCCAATTTTTCCACCATATCTGCTGTCTCATTTTCCCGTTTCAGGATACTGTGCATTCGTATGCTTTCCAACGCATTAAACAGAAAATGGGGATTAATCTGACTGTGAAGTGCCAGCAGCTCCGCATTTTTTCTTCCTACCAGCATTTCCTGTTCTTTCAGTTTATTCTTGTATACCGTCTGAATCAGTCCATTTGTCCGCTCCACCATCCGATTATAATTCCGGATCATGCTCCCTATTTCGTCTTTCCCGTTCTCCTGCTCCATGGGAATAAGCTGTTCTCCCTCTACTGACTTAAATACCTCGCTTAATTCTGTAATCCTTTTGGTAAAGGAATGATTAAATATATGTACCAGACATAATGGCAGCAAAACATTGACCAGAAAGAGAAGAACTATAATCGGAGAATTATTCCACAAACTATTCCATATATCTCCCTTTGCCTTTAATACGTAGATATCCATATCTGTGCCATATAAACTGATGGTCTGCGCATAAGCCCCCTTAGGCACCACTTCTATGGTTTCAAAATCACTCCCGTGACTTCCGTGGTTTCCATTGGACAACACAATTTTATTGTCAACACAGATAAGCACCTCATTATCATAGTTCATATTCTTCAAAGTCCGCATCAGATTTCCATAATCAAACTCTATTTTTAACAATTTTTCGTGATTTTTGGAAAAGAAATTTAATTTTTGAAGATACAATACCCTTCTTTCATCAGTCAGTCTTGCTCCGCTGTTATCATAGACAAAAAACAGCCCCTGCCTTCTTCCAGTTTCTATCAGTTCCTGATAGGCGACGGTTTCCCTGACATTCCCTATGTAATCAACTTTGCCGCCCTTTACAATCGTCGCATTGTCCGTATACATCGTAAAAACAATGTTATTCATTCCCAACGCATTTTCCATCAGCGTATTTTTGAAAAAATCCTGATAAGCTGATACATACTCCGCTGAATTTGCGTATTCTCTGGATAAGAAATCATCATAGTCTCTGTTCGTATATATACTCTTTGCAATCTGCGCTGCTCCTTCCACCACATCAATCAGGCTGTACCCTACCGCATTGGCAATGTTGGCCATTTCATGCTCCTGTCTTTCCTGTTCTGCATTCCTTACAATGTGAAATACCACACTGTCTGTTATGATCAACGGTACTAAAACACACAAAATATAGAAGACATAAAATTTCTTCTTAATGGTCAGATTATCCATTTTTTCTTCTATGTCAAGTGCCGGTTTCTTTATTTTCATTTCTATTTCCCCGTAAGTTCAAACCACCCAAAGTCGGCATAATTATCGCTTTCTTCTCCGTTTGAGGATGCATACATTCCGACCGTACATCCTACAAAACCGCCAGCTTCCTCTGTTGTATATGGCAGCAAATCAACCTTTTCTGCCACCTGTCTGATAGCTTCTCCTGTCCTGACCCAGATAGCTGCCTCCATGGCATCGCACCTCATACAGATTTCTACCATCTGATTATCCCATACTATTTCCGTACAGGCAATCTCTGTCTCCTCTCCATGAATACAGGTGATTACTGCCAGACATTTGTTTACCGCTTTCTTCTTTATCTCTATCCGTAAATGATTTTCATGATTCTGATATAATACAATCCCGGCGCACTCCGATTCCTTCTGTGGCAGGAACGTAACCCCGGTGCTTACCCGGAAGCTGTAGCTTTTCTGCCGCAGTCCTAAATAACTGCAATAAGATGTCTCTGTTATTTTTTCTTTTCTGTTATACAGCCGCAGCATCCCCTCATTCGCAGTAAGGGAATATATCTCATCATTTCTCTTGCCGATTCCCACCAGCCTCTGGTCCAGACCCTTTTTCCAGAAATGCAAGGCATCTGTCTTTCCTATCTCCTCCGGAAACCGTACTTCTTCCATCGGAATCTCTATCTTTTCTTCCAAATGCCCAACTCCCGGTGCAATAACAGGCCATCCATTCTCCCATATTACTTTGGCTATAAAGGTTTCTCTCCCCATACTGCAATGCTTCTTACAGGGTCTGGATGCCAGCATTACCACATACCAGTTTCCATAACCATCTTCTACCAGGTCACCATGACCTGCATAAATGACTGGATAATCCGTTCCCAGATTGCGGTGTGTAAAAATGGGATTTCTCGGACATCCTTCAAACCACTGAAAAAGACTTTTGCTTCTGGCTATGCTGATACTATGCTCCGGTCCGGTTCCTCCCTCTGCATGCATAAGATAGTAGTATTCTCCTATTTTATACAGATGGGGACCTTCCGGCCAGATAACATCTTTGACAGCCCCTTTCCAGATAGCCATACTGTCTCCTGTCAGTTTCATAGTGCTTAAATCCAGTTCCTGTACCCATATTTCCCAATCTCCATTATAACGTACCCCCTCCGGATTTGGTCTGGTTCCACAATAATAGCATTTACCATCCTCGTCAAAGAACAGACTGGGGTCAATTCCCGCTGCTTCTTCTCCCAGATAATAAGGGTCTGACCAGGGTCCTTCCGGATTCTTTGCCGTTACGATAAAATTTCCGCCATAGCTTACATTCGTTGTAATCATATAGAAAGTTCCTTCGTGATAACGAATGGTAGGGGCAAAAATTCCTCTGGATATTTCGTTTCCCTCTACCCTAAGCTGTTCTTCTCTTTCCAGAATATTTCCAATCTGTTCCCAATGGGCCAGGTCTTTGCTGTGAAAAACAGGCACGCCCGGTGCGTAGACAAAACTGGATGTTACGATATAATAATCATCATCTGCTCTGCAAATAGATGGGTCCGGATAAAATCCGGGTAAAATTGGGTTGCTTGCTGTTACCATGTTTTTCTCCTCCACTATAATACATAACCAAAACCAAGAATGGTAAAACTCTTATCCCGGTCTTCCTCTGCTATTTCTACTCTGACAATATGCTCCTTGATAACCTAAGCTGCTTCCGATCCGTAACATTTCCTGCAATCTGTGCACTGTTTATCAGCCGCCATCACTCTCATAAATATATTGTATTCCTGTACCATCTTCCTGCGCAGTACCAAAAATTTCTTTTTGTCGCATAATATAGAAAAACGCCCGGATTTTTTCCGGATTTTCAGGTGCCACTGGTCCCATTTTATATCCCTCTTTCGCTTTTTGTTCAATTATAACAAAGCTGGCTTATCTTTAATACCGGAGAAACTATATATCATAATCTGATAAACTGATAATAAAGCGAACATAAAAATCCTCTACCCATTATCTTCCTAAATAAAATAAGGGATAGAGGATTCTGTTTCTAATATCTTTTAATTTCTTTTAATTCCTGATACAGCACCTTGTAATTATCATACCGTACCTGGCTGATTTTTCCTTCTGCCACTGCATCCTTTACGCCGCAGGAGGGTTCACTGATATGGGCACAGCCGCTGAACTTGCAATAGGGCTCATACTGGACAAACTCCGGATAATAGCTTCCCAGCTCTTCCTTCGTGATCTCAGAAATATCTAACGAGGTGAAACCGGGCGTATCTACAATATAGGTGTTCTCACCAAGCGCTATGATCTCCGAATGGCGCGTTGTATGCTTTCCGCGTTCAATCTTCTCGCTGATGGCACCGGTCTCCATATTCGCTTTCGGTGCAAGCCGATTGATCAGTGAAGATTTTCCTACCCCGCTTGGGCCTGCCACCGTTGTTGTCTTTCCTATAAGGATATGTCTGACCTGTTCCAGCCCTTCTTCCTCCAGGGCACTGATGAACAGTACCTGATAGCCACAGGTTTCGTAGGCCTTCTGCAATACTTCCTTCTCTTCCGGTGTGGCAATATCCTGTTTATTGAAACAGATGATCGTCGGAAGATTCTGCCGCTCCATCCGGATCAGGAAACGGTCCAGAAGATTAAAATTAGGGTTTGGCTTCACAATCGCAAAGATGATCAGTGCCTGATCCACATTCGCCACTGCCGGCCTGATCAGAGCGCTCTTACGGGGAAGAATCTCACGGATATGACCCAGCTTTTGTTCTTCATCCAGCACTTCCACATCCACATCATCCCCCACGAGGGGCTTCTTATGATCTTTTCTGAATATCCCTTTGGCCTTACACTCGTATATGCCCTGCCCTTCCACATGAACATAGTAGAATCCGGCAATTCCCTTTATGATTTTACCCTGCATAACAAGTATCCTACTCCTGCGTAAAGTTGATCGGTCTGGTCACTACCTTCTGGGTGGAGGAGCCTTCCGTTGTCACAGTCTCCCCGGTATTCGGATCGGTTGTCGTTGTCGCCTCCGTCGTCACGGTAAATACAAAGGTGATCGTTCCGCTTGCCGACTTGATTCCCGTATAATTGACCGCAACCGGGAAGGATGAGGTCTGGGTACTGAGAAGCTGTGTTCCGTCCGCTGTCGTCACCGTCACACCGACAGACATACCGCTCTGATACTGCGGATCTTCGGTAGGCGCGGTAATATCCTCCGCATACTTGTACGTCGCTTGCGTCTGTCCGACACTTACTTTCAGATCAATCGCTGTTCCTTTTTCTACATAGGAGCCTACGGAATAACTCTGGAAGCATACCTTATCCTGTAACGTTGCATCCTCACTGGTAACCTCTGTGACCGTTCCCACAGACAGTCCGCTCTCCGTAAGACTTACAGTCGCATCCATCTCCGTCATACCGATAACATTCGGCACTCTCACCTTATTTTCTTCCGATCCCTGGCTGACCCGTATCGTGATCGAAGATCCCTCCGGTGCTTTCGAGTCTGCCTCGGGAGACTGTGATATTACATAGCCGCTCTGTACGTCACTGTCATAGCTCTGTGTGACCGTCACAACGAAGCCCGCCTTTTTCAAAATGGATTCTGCCTCTTCTTTGGACTTTCCTGTCACTGACGGTACCTGCACACCCTCTGAGCTCTGCGCTACGGTCAGAAGGATATTGGTGTTCTTTGCAAGCATGATGCCTTCCTGCACACTCGCCCTCAACACGGTTCCTTCCGCATAATTTTCATTTTCTTCATATTGGATCTCCGGGGTAAGTCCGAGCTGTAAAAGTGCCTTCTTGGCATCCTCCACATTCATGCCCACCACCTTGATCATCTCAACCTGTTCTTCTTCCTCCTGCGCTGTCTGCGTATCGGAATCTGAGCCAAAGCTGAACATTCCCATGGCATGCCCCACAAGGAAGATCACGATACAGCCGATCAAAATAGCGGCAACCACCGCAAGGATCGTGGTGATCTTCTCCATTTTGGGATCGTAATCCTCATCATCGTCCTCGTCTTCCCAGTCCTCTTCATACTCTTCCCGGTATCTCTTCTTCTCCGGTGCCGGGCGGGAAGTCTTTTTCTTCAGACGCATTGCTTCATCCATGGAGTCTCTTTTGTCAGACTGTCTCTTGATCTGAACCATATCTCTGTCTGTGATGGTTCTGGTCGATGCCTCTTCATCCGGATCGATCACCTTGACGAAATCTTCATTCGGGTTGATCAGAGACTGTTTCAGATCCACGATCAGTTCTCCCATGGACTGATAGCGGCGATCCGGGCTTTTCTGGCAGCACTTACATACGATCTGTTCCACACTGACCGGAATCTCCGAAACGTACTCTCTCGGAGATGGGAGCGGCTCCTGAATATGCTTGATCGCGATCGCAACCGTCGTTTCTCCATTAAATGGCACCCTTCCGGTAAGCATCTCAAACATTGTGATACCGAGCGAATAGATATCGCTCTTCTCATCACTGTAGCCTCCCCTTGCCTGTTCCGGAGAGGTATAATGTACCGACCCCATCACATTGGATGTGATCGTGTTGCTGGTAGCTGCTTTGGCAATACCAAAGTCCGTCACCTTCACCTTTCCTTCTTTGGAAATGATAATATTCTGCGGTTTGATATCACGATGGATAATGTGATTGTTGTGAGCCGCCTCAATTCCCATGGAAACCTGGATCGCGATACTGATCGTCTCCTTGACAGAAAGTCTGGCCTTCTTTTCAATATATTTTTTGAGGGTGATCCCCTCTACAAGCTCCATTACAATATAGTGGATTCCGTTTTCCTCACCGACATCGTACACGTTCACAATGTTCGGGTGCATCAGGCCTGCTGCCGCCTGCGCCTCCACACGGAATTTGGAAACAAAATTTGCATTCTCGGCAAATTCCTGTTTCAGCACCTTCACCGCAACAAAACGGTTCAGCTTATGATCCTTTGCTTTGTATACATCCGACATACCGCCGGTACCGATTTTTTCCAGTATTTCATACCGGTCGCCAATCATCATCCCAATTTTAATCATGTTCCACCTCGCCTGAAAGCGGCTCTATCACAATTGCCGATATATTGTCCTTACCGCCGTTTTGGTTGGCCAACCTCACCAATTCTTCTACCCTTTTTTTCAAGGTACCTTCCCCTGTCAAAATCCGATGTATCTCATCATCTTCTACCATATTCGTCAATCCGTCGGAACATAGCAGAACCATATCCCCCTGTTTCAGTTCCAGATTAAAAAAGTCGGTTTCCACCGTGTCTCTTGCACCGATCGCTCTTGTAATAATATTCTTATCCGGATGGTTTCTTGCACTTGCGCGGTCAATTCCGCCCATCCGCACCATCTCTTCTACAAGTGAATGGTCTCTGGTAACCTGCTCTATCGTCTCGTTGATCACATAGAGCCGGCTGTCCCCTACATTCGCCACCTCCAGATACTGGCCGATGCAGGTTGCGATCACCATGGTCGTTCCCATTCCGATCAGTGTCTCGTCACTCTGCGCCCTCTCGCGGATCATGGTATTTGCCTTCTCCACCGCTTTTCCCAGAATCTTAATGGGATTTTTCTCAAGGGATGCACTGATCTCCTCCACGACGATCTCCACTGCATAGCGGGAAGCATAATCTCCCGCATTATGGCCTCCCATGCCGTCTGCTACGATAAAAACATTGGGAAGATTTCCCACCGGAGTCTCCGACAGATAGATGAAATCCTGATTCAGTTTTCTTTTTTGTCCGATATCCGTTATCGCATAGGACCTTAACACGATAGTCTCCTCCTATCATAATTACCGTTATACAACCTATGATATTACCATATAAATCCATAAAGAACAAGTCATTTCATGCTTTCCAGATGTCTTCTGCGGAGCTGTCCACAGGCACCGTCGATATCTCTGCCCATCTCTCTTCGCACCGTCGCCGTGATTCCTCCCTGCTCCAGCATATGTTTGAACCGTTCTACCGACTTCCGGTCCGACTGCACATAATCCCTCTCCTTGATCGGGTTGACCGGGATCAGATTCACATGACAGTTCATTCCATGTACAAGGGCGATCAGCTCCTTCGCATCCTCCTGTGTATCATTGACATCCTTCACCAGACTGTACTCAAACGTAAGCCTTCTTCCTGTTTCCTCGAAATAATAACTGCAGGCCTCCATCAGCTCTTTCAGGGAATACCGGTTTGCGATCGGCATCAGCTTTCTTCTCTTCTCGTCCGTGGTGGCATGCAGGGAAAGGGCAAGCGTGATCTGTAAATGTTCTCCCGCAAGTTCCCGCATCTTCGGCACGATCCCGCAGGTAGATACCGTGAGGTTTCTCTGACTGATATTCAATCCGTTTTCATCGGTAAGAAGTGTGATAAACCGCAGCAGGTTATCATAATTGTCCATCGGTTCTCCCGTTCCCATAACCACTACGTTGGATACCCTCTCCCCGGTATCTCTGGTGATCGCATAGATCTGATCCAGCATCTCAGAGGGCTTCAGGCACCGTTCCAGTCCATCCAGCGTAGAAGCGCAGAACCGGCAGCCCATCCGGCAGCCGACCTGTGAGGAAATACAGACGGAGTTGCCATGCTTATAGCGCATGAAAACGCTCTCCACCACATTTCCGTCTTCCAGTGCAAACAGATATTTCCGTGTGCCGTCGATCTTCGATTCCTGCATCTGTACCTTCTGCAGTGCCGTATAGGAAAAGTTCTGTCTGCACTTCTCCTTCAAAGAAGCCGGTATGTTAGTCATCTCCTCGTATCCTTCCGCAAGCTTCCCGTGCATCCATTCATAGAGCTGCTTTGCGCGGAACGGCTTCTCTCCCATTTCCTGCATGGCCTTCTGAAGCTCCTCAAGCGTCAGCGACTTAATATCTGTCTTTTGTTCCTGCATCGTAATCCTCATTTCTGCGCACGCTCTTTGCGCATAATTTCTAAACAGTTTGCTGCTTATTCCGAATTTCTTCTCAGTCTTGCATAAAAAAAGCCATCCGTTTCATCAATTCCCGGAAGCAGCTGTACCATCCTGTTCTTCTCAAAGCCAAACTGCTCACAGATCCACTCCACCATCTTCTCGTTTTCCCCGGAATTGATCGTACAGGTGCTGTACATCAACGTCCCACCGGGTTTTACATACCTGACAACGTTCCGGATAATTTCCCTTTGCAGCTCTGTGATCTGCTGCAGGGATTCTTCGGTTACCCGGTACTTGATGTCCTGCTTCTTCCCGATCACACCAAGCCCTGAGCACGGTACATCTGCGATCACGATATCCGCTTTTTCCTCAAGTGTCTCATCAAACACCCTGGCATCCTGCACCCGTACCGTCACATTTTCATAGCCGAGTCTTTCACAGTTTTCCTCTATCTTCTGTGTCTTATATTCCGTCACATCACAGGCGATCACCCGTCCGCTGCCGTGCAGCTTGCAGGCGGCGTGCATGGTCTTTCCACCGGGTGCCGCACAGACATCCAGAACCACATTTCCGGTCTGAATCCCGGCCTTTTCCACGACCATCATGGAGCTGACATCCTGTACTGTAAAATACCCTTCCTGATATCCGTACAGCCTGCTGATGCCTTCCGTTCCCTCCAGAAGAAACGCATACGAAAGGGCAGGATGGCTCTTCACCTTCACGCCATCCCGTTTCCAGGCATCCAGGATCTCTTTTCTGGTCTCTTCTTCCAGATTCTCATCGATTCTGACACAGACAGGCTGCCGCTCCAGAAAGCCCTGCAGAATCTTCTCTGTCTTCTCATCCCCATAGGCTTTCTGAAAATGTCTCACCAGCCATTCCGGCATGGAATAATAGATGGAAAAATACCGTACAATGTCCTTATCCCTCTCCGGGTATGGTATTTTATCCTTCTCCCTCACGATCGTGCGCAAAACGCCGTTGACATATCCCTGCAGTGTCTGAAATCTCCTCTTCTTTGCAAGCTTCACCGCCTCGTTGCACACCGCCGCGTCCGGTACATTCTCCATGAAAAGGATCTGATATACACTCATCCGCAGAAGTTCCCTGATAAGCGGCTTCATCTTTCTGACCGGCACCTTGGAATACCGGTCCAGCACATAATCAATCTGTATCCTTCTCTCCAGTGTGCCCTCTGCCACATGCTTGATGAAAGCCTTCTCTCTCGGTTCCAGATAATCGTATTTATTCAGCACGGCCGTTATCAGGATATTACTGTATTCATTTTGTCCGGATATCTCTAACAGAATATCCAGTATGATCTCCCTGCTGTTCATTTGTTGTTAATCTCTCCTTTTATTGTCTCCGAACAGAAGCACCAGCCGCAGAAGCTGTAAGATCGCCGTCGCCGCTGCTGCCACATAGGTAAGTGCCGCTGCGCTCAGAACCTTACGGCACCCGGCTGTCTCTTCCCTGTCCATCAGTCCATAGCCATCCAGCATGGCAAGTGCACGCTTTGACGCATCAAACTCAACAGGAAGCGTCACCACCTGAAAGAGAACTGCCAGTGCAAACACCCAGATACCGATCTGGATCAGGATCTGATTCATCCCCAGAAGCGCTCCCAGAATGATCAGTGGAATCCCTGCCTTGGAACCGATATTCGCTGCCGGAACAAGAGCCGAACGCAGACGAAGCGGCCCATACCCCTTATGGTGCTGGACAGCATGTCCACACTCATGCGCTGCCACTCCTATCGCTGCCACAGACCCCGAAGCATAGGTGGCATCCGAAAGCCGGAGCACCTTGCCGGTCGGATCATAATGGTCCGTAAGCCGTCCGCTTACCCGCTCAATGCGCACATCATAGATGCCCGACATCTCCAGAATCCTCTGGGCCGCCTGTGCTCCGGTCATTCCGGTACGGCTCCGTACCTTTTCATATTTTCCATAAGTCATACTGACCTTTGCCTGTGCCGCAAGACACAGCACTGCACCGATCAGCACCAGTATATACGTCGGGTCAAAGTAATATCCATAATAATATCCCATAGCAACAACCTCCATTTATACTTTCGCAAGCAGTTCTCCCTCTGTCATATGGCATCCCAGAAGGAAATCCTTCACAGCCATCCGTTTCTTTCCTTCAAGCTGTACCTCCCATACACGGATACAGCCCTCCGCGGTCTTAACCCAGAAAGAGTCCTTCACAACCTTTACGATCATCCCCGGTTCATATTTTTCCGTATTTTCTGTCAGATCATCCGGCTGCTCCTTCCATATTTTCAGGGTTTTCCCGTGATAATAGGTATATGCACCCGGCCAGGAAATCATTCCGCGGATCAGGCAGTCCACCTCACGTGCCGATCTGCTCCAGTCAATGTGACCCATCGCCTTATCAAGCATTCCGGCATAGCTGGATTCCGCTTCCTTCTGTCTGACCGGTTTCACTTCTCCCTTTTCAATCCTGGGAAGTGCCTCCACGATCAGTTCTGCTCCGACTGCTGCCAGCTTGTCGAACAGGCTCTCGCCTGTCTCCTCCTGCGTGATCGTAACCTTTTTCTGGAACAGAATGTCTCCGGTGTCAATTCCCTTATCCATCTGCATGATCGTGATGCCGGTCTCTTTCTCTCCGTCAATGATCGCTCTCTGGATCGGAGCTGCCCCCCGGTATTTGGGTAGTAGGGAAGCATGGATATTGATACATCCGTACTTCGGCATGGTCAGGATCTCTTCTGATAAGATCTGTCCAAAGGCTGCCACCACAAAGACATCTGCCTCATAGGTTCTCAGCTGCTCCACCGCCTCCGGCGTCCTGATCTTAACCGGTTGAAACACCGGTATCCCGTATTTCAACGCACATTCCTTCACAGGAGACATCTGTAACTCCTTGCTTCTCCCCTTTGCCTTATCCGGCTGCGTCACCACTGCCGTCACCTCATGTCCGGCCTTGATAAGGGCCTCCAGTGCCGCCACTGAAAAGTCTGGTGTTCCCATATAAACAATACGCATGCTTTTCACCTCCGTATAAGTCTTCTATTCCTCTTCATCCTCATCCCGGAGATCCTCGGTGTTGAGCAGATCTCCCTCTACCTTTTCCACATAGAGATGTCCGTCCAGATGATCCAGTTCGTGACATATGGCCCTCGCCATAAGCTCGCTTCCTTCTAATTCAAAGGGCTGCATATTTTCATCGTATGCCTTCACACGCACATAATTGGGTCTCGTGACATGTCCTGTCTTTCCCGGCACGCTCAGGCAGCCTTCATAGCCTTCCTGTTCTCCGCTCGTCTCCATGATAACCGGATTGATCAGCAGAACCGGATCTTCCCCGGTTGTGTCGATCACGACAATCCTTTTGAGAATGCCGACCTGCGGTGCCGCAAGCCCAACTCCATTTGCATCATACAAAGTTTCATACATGTCATCGATCAACTCGCGGGTTCTCGGAGTAACCTCCTTAACCTCCTTGCATACCTTGGTGAGAACCGGATCTCCAATCTCTCTTATTTTTCTAAGTGCCATTTTTTTTCCTCTCTTCCCTGTCGTCATCGGTCCTAGTAGCAGTTCATCGGATCAAAGTCAAACTGTACCGTCTGGCTGCGCAGCTCCTGCTCCTTGCAGTACTGCTCCAAGATATCCTTGATCTCCACCAGCACCTGATACTCTCTGTGTCTTATGTAAAAAATATATCGATACAAATCCTGAATCTTCGCAATCGAAGCCTCCGCGGGACCTACCACGTGAAGTGTCTCCTCTCCCCGTTCTCTGATAAGCTGTGCCATTTGCCCTGCAAGGCTCTCTCCCTCTTCCCGTTCTCTGGAAATAACGAGCACGGCAAGCATGTGCTGTACCGGGGGATATTCCATAAGCTCCCGATATGCAATTTCCTCCTCGTAGAAGCCCTCATAGTCCTGCGCCGCCGCATGGACAATGCTGTAATGATCCGGCTGGTAAGTCTGTATCACAACCTCTCCCGGTTTCTCTCCTCTTCCGGCTCTTCCTGCCGCCTGCGTCAGGAGCTGAAAGGTTCTCTCGCCTGCTCGGTAATCGTTCTGGTTCAGAGACAGATCCGCCGCCAGAACCCCTACCAGAGTCACCCCCGGAAAATCATGTCCCTTCACGATCATCTGCGTTCCCAGCAGAATATCTGCCTCCTGCTCCGCAAAAGACGAAAGGATCTGTTCATAGCTTCCCTTATTCTTTGTGGTGTCCGCATCCATGCGCAAAACCCTTGCCTTTGGGAATTCCCGGTGCACCGCTTCCTCAATCTGCTCCGTTCCTGCCTTAAAGCCCATCAGGTACCTGGAACCGCAGACCGGGCATTTCTTTTGCAATATTTCCTCGTAGCCACAGTAATGGCAGACCAGCTTTCCATTGCGGTGTTCCGACAGGGACACATCACAGTGCGGGCATTTCATGACATGACCACACGATCTGCAGGAGATAAATCCTGCATATCCCCGTCTGTTCAGGAACAGGACGATCTGTTCCTTCTTTTCCAGACGTTGCTCCATCAGCTCCCGCAGTTTCCTGCTGAACACCGAACGGTTTCCCTGCTTTAATTCTTCCCGCAAATCCACAGTATATACGGTTGGCAGGCTGCTGCCCGCCGGTCTGCTCTGCATCTGATAAAGCTTATATTCTCCATTCCTCGCCCGGTAATACGCATCCACGGAGGGCGTTGCAGAACCGAGCACCACGCTCGCCCCATACAACGATGCGATGTATATCGCCGTTTCTCTTGCATGATACTTCGGCATGGACTCGCTTTTGTAGCTGTTCTCATGCTCCTCATCCATAATGATCACACCAAGGTTCGGAAAAGGCGTGAACAACGCCGATCTGGGGCCGATCATAACATCCAGTTCTCCACGGCCTGCGCGCGTCAGCTGATCAAATTTCTCTCCCGCGGACAGACTGGAATTGATCACGGAAACCCGGTCTCCGAACCTTTTGTAAAAGCGGAGCAGGGTCTGATAGGTCAGCGCAATCTCCGGGATCAGGACGATCGCCTGTCTGCCCAGCTTAACCATCTGTTCAATGATCCCCAGATAAACCTCGGTCTTGCCACTTCCCGTAATACCGTGGACAAGATATGTCCCCGGCTCCTTCCTTTGATAGTCCGCAAGCACATCCTGTATGATATGAAGCTGATCCTCCCTCAGCTCTACCCGTTTATCCGAAACGGTAAGCTGCTTCACAGGATTTCTATAGCAGACCTCCTGCTGAATCTCCAGAACTCCCTGTTTTTTCAGGCTTTGCAGCGTAGCGGCAGACACATTCAGCTTCTGCCGAAGCAATTCATACGGAAGGATTTCCTCCTCTTCCATGGCATGCAGCACACGGGCTTTGGCTGTCTGATGCTTTTTTTCACACAGGGCGATCATCTCTCCCAGTTCAGCGGCTCCTATTTTTCGGACAACCTTCTTCCGGACCTTCTGTGACATTTTCTGCTTCACCGGAAGAACCGTTTTCAGCGCCGTGATCATGGTGGAGCCGTACTGTCGTTTCAGCCAGTATGCAATCCGGATCTGCAGATTGTCTGCCGTCATGCCCTTTTCATCCACTGACAGGATTTCCTTGATCTTATCCTTCGGATATTCCGTCTCATCGGACAGCTCCACCACATAGCCGACTCTCGGCTGATTGCCTCTTCCGAACGGTACACACACCTTCACGCCCGGATAAACTGCTCCTTTGAGCGTCTCCGGTATTCTGTATTGAAATGGCCGATCTACTTTTTCATGGGAAATATCTATAATAATGTCTGCATATGTTTCACCCATGCCTTACCTCGTGCCTCTCTTATGCCTTCCGGTTTTCCTCCAGAATCTCACGGATGAGTACACGCTCATCCATCGGATGCTTGACTCCGCAGATTTCCTGATAGTCCTCATGTCCTTTTCCGGCAAGGACGATAATATCTCCCGGCTCTCCATGTGCGATCGCATAGGCAATCGCCTCCTTGCGGTCAGAAATCTCCACATAGGCACCATCTGTCTTACTGATTCCGGTCTTGATATCCTCAATGATAGCCTGTGGCTCCTCATAGCGTGGATTGTCAGACGTGATGATCGTCAGGTCAGCCATCCTGCCGCTCACCTCACCCATCTCAAATCTTCTTGATCTGGCGCGGTTTCCACCACAGCCAAACAGGCAGACCAGTCTGTGCGGATGGTACTCCCGCAGCGTCGTAAGAAGGCTCTCAAGCGCCATCGCATTGTGCGCATAATCGATCATCAGGGTAAAATCATCCGAAACCTTCACCATCTCGATCCTTCCCTTTACTTTTGCCTTGAGCAGAGCCGCGCGGATCTTATCCTCTGACACCTCGAAATGTCTGCATATCGCAATCGCCGTCAGCGCGTTATAAACGCTGAACTTACCGGGAGTTGCGATCTCCACATGAAAATTCATAAGACCGCTGACATCAAATCCAACCCCAAGGGCACCTGCCTGTTTCAGAAACGTGATATTTTCTGCCCGCAGATCTGCCTGCGAATCAATTCCAAACGTCTCCACGCTGCAGGTATGATCCTTCAGGATATCCTGCCAGTGCTCATCATCCTTATTTACAATGCCAACCCTGCACTGTCTGAACAGAAGGCTCTTGCAGTGCATATAGTCCGCAAAATCCTTATGTTCTGCCGGACTGATATGATCCGGTTCAATATTCGTGAAAATACCGAAGTCAAAGACAAAGCCCTGCGTTCTGTGCAGCATGAGTCCCTGGGATGAAACCTCCATCACCACCGTATCGCATCCGGCATCTGCCATCTGTCTGAAATATTTCTGGATCAGATAGGACTCCGGTGTGGTATGGTCAGCATGGATATGTTCCTCTCCGATAATGATCTCTATCGTTCCGATCAGGCCCACCTTGCGTCCCGCCTGTTCCAGAATCGATTTGACCAGATAAGTAGACGTTGTCTTTCCCTTCGTTCCGGTGATTCCGATGATCTTCATCTCCCTGGCCGGATGCCCGAAAAAGGCAGCGGAGATAAATGCCATTGCATAGCGCGTATTCTCTACCTTCAGGACTGTGACATCGCTCTCCTTTGGCAGATCGATCTCCCGCTCTACCAGAAGTGTTGTGGCTCCCGCCTGCACTGCCGCCGCCGCAAAATCGTGTCCATCTACGACTGCCCCCGGAATACATACAAAAAGACAGCCTTTTGTCACCTTTCTGGAATCATAGATAATATCCGTGACCTCACGGTCGAGCGTTCCCCTGATACATTCATATGTCAATTCTTCCAACAGATCCTTTAATACTGCCATATATGTCATCCTTTCCGTTCTGTTACTATATAATATGCCTACTTTATAAGATAGCATGAAAAAGATACTTTTTCAAATTTCGTTTTTGTTTATAGTTTTTCATTTTTTTATAATATTTAAAACACACTTTCATCACAATTTCCCCATATCATAAATCTCAGATAGTTAATAAACTATCTCCCCCCTCATAAGAAACTACAGAAGCGCCCGGGATTTTCCCAGGCGCTTTTGTAGTTTCCGTATTGTATTTTATGTAAACCATCTTGTTTTACATCTACCCGATCTTCTCAACCACGATCTTCTTCTGTAATTCCTGCGCCGTGTCCATCGGAATACAGGCGCTTTCCATGGTTGTCGCATTGGCTGCCGACATGGCACAGGCACGCATAAGCGCCTGTTCCTCTGTCTCCTTTTCCTCATAGGCGATTGCGTAGGCTGCCACCACACTGTCACCGCATGCCACGGTATTGACCGCTTTTACCTTTGGTGCCTTTGCATAGTACACACCTTCGCCGGATACACAAAGTAGTCCTTTGTCTCCCATGGAGACAACTACCCTTCCGATCCCTTTTTTGCGCAGCTCCTTTGCCGCCTTCACGACCTCCTCCCGGTCAGCCAGCTTATGTCCCACAATAAATTCCAGTTCCTTCCAGTTCGGCTTGATCAGATCGGGGGCTGCCTCGATCCCTTTTCTCATGCTTTCCCCACTGGAATCCAGATAAACCGGGATTTCCTTCGCCTTTGCTCTCTTGGTCAGTTTCCTGTAGACATCATCCGCAATACCGTTTGCCACGGAGCCGGACAGGATCACCAGACTGCCGCTCTCCAGCAGCTTTTCATACTGCTCCCAGAATTTCTCCTGCTGATCCGGGCCAATATTCGGCCCCGGCTCCAGCAGTTCCGTCACATATCCATCATCTGCCACAATATTCATATTACTCCGGGTCTCGTCCTCAAGTTTCACAAAATGACAGAATGCTCCCCGGCGGAGTAGTTCCTCTTCGATAAACTGCCCACTGAAGCCTCCCAGATAGCCCGTCGCCGCAACCGGGTAGTCATATTGCCGCAGGATCTTCGTCACATTGACACCCTTACCGCCTGCGATCTTTATGACCGTTTTCATCCGGTTCACATGTCCCACCAGAATCCCCTGTGCTGTGTAGGTTTTGTCCACAGCCGGATTTAACGTAACCGTAATGATTTTCTTTTCCATATAATCCCCCTCCTTCTCTATCATCTAAACTTAGCAATAATTCTGCATGACCATCTGTAGCTGCTCCCGTCCCTGATAGCTGTTGATCGTCGGATAATACAGCACACTCATACAGATTCCGGAAGCGCTGCCCTGATACAGAGAGCGCCTGCTCTCCACTCCGAATTTCTCATCCAGAAAGGCATGAAAGCCCTCCAGATCGCCAAAATAGATCAGGTCATATTCTTTTCCCTGCTCATCTGCCACCTGATATTTTCCCACATTTGCGTTTTTGCCCAGAATCTTTCCTTTCCGGAACCACACATTCTTCTGCGCAAACACCGGCTTGGAATTGCCGTTTCCAAAGGGCTCTAGTACCGAAAGCTGCTCCACAAGCTTCTTCGTCACATAGTTCATCGGCATCGGGACATCAATGATCACCTTTTCCTCAAAATCCTCCTCGGTAAGTCCGCAGTGCGCGTTCAGGAATTCCCGAAAAGGCTCTATATTTTCTTCCGTCATGGACACGCCTGCCGCCAGCTTATGTCCTCCGTACTTTGTATACAGTTCCTTGCACTCACTCATCCTGTCATACATATGATAGGCATCAATCGACCGGCCGGAGCCCTTGACACCGTCCTCCGCATCCGTCAGGACAAACGCCGGCTTGTGATACTTCTCCCGCAGTCTCCCCGCGATAATGCCCGCAAGACTTTCATGACACTCCTTCAGATAGACGACCAGCACCTTGTCCTCCTTCAGTTCTCCATTGTCAATCATCTCTTCAGCGCGTTTCGTCTCCTGCACGGTCATATTTTTGCGGCTGTCGTTCAGCTCCTTTAGTTCTCCGGCGATCACCGTCGCCTGCGCTACATTCTCCGTCAAGAACATATCGAGTGCCCGCTGTGCAGTATCCAGTCTCCCGGTCGCATTGAGACAAGGCCCCAGCACAAAACCGATATGATAGGCTGACAGTGGCTTTCCCCAAAGCTTGTTTACCTCCAGAAGTGCCCGCATCCCCGGATTCTGCGTATGCTCCAGCTGCCGCAGACCGTACTTGACGAAAATACGGTTCTCCTTTACCAGCTCCATCACATCTCCCACCGTTGCAAATGCCGCAAAGGGAAACAGCTCCTCTAACAGCTTCTCCTTTGTCTCCTGCCCGAGAGCGATCTGATCCAGCAAAACCTGTATACACTTATAGGCCACCACCGCGCCACAGATTCCCTCAAAGGGATAGCCACAATCCTTCTGCTTCGGATCCACGACCGCATCGGCACAGGGCGGACATTCTGTCCGTTCTCCGTCTGCTGTACTCTCGTAGGGTACTTCATGGTGATCCGTCACGATGACGGTCATTCCCAGTTCCTTCGCCAGACGAATCTGTGCGTCCGCAGCGATCCCATTATCACAGGTCACAATGGTATCCACTCCATCTTCTCCGGCCTGTTGTATCAGCGAATCATTCAGCCCATAACCATCCAGAATCCGGTGCGGTATCACCTCATCCACATCGGCCCCGCATTCCCGCAGCCCCCGCACCAGTATGTAGGTAGAACAGACTCCGTCAATATCATAATCTCCGATTACACGGATCTTTTTTCCTTCTGCTATCTTATCTTTCAGGATCTCTGCCGCCTTCTGAACATCCTTCAACAGATAAGGCGAAGGGATATCCTCTGGTGTTCCATAAAGAAACTCCTGTATCTCCTCTTCTCCGACAATATCCCTGTTGCGGATGACCCTGGCGATCACAGGATCAATCCCGTATTTTTGTGCTATTTCAGCAAAGTCGGCCCGTTTTGCCGTTATTACCCACTTTGACATTTTGCTCCTCATTTCTGTATAACATGACCTCTTTTTTATATTACCACATTCCCGGGCAATTTCCCATTACGCAGACTCACAGAAAGAGACATTATGGATTCAGACAGACAGAAAGCCCCGGCGCATGCCGGAGCTTCACATCTTGGGCTTTCTATCACTACTTCTGTTATTTTTACTGCAAAAGATTCATTCTCACCAGACGCTTGCGAATCTCTCCCCCCACTATGAAAGCAAGGATCACCGAGATCACATCCTTGATCAGATAAGGAACTGACACTAACAGGAAGGACTCCGCAAAGCTCTTCTGCATAATGACCATGAACTGTACCGTTCCAAGCAGATGACATACAGCCAGTCCCACTATTCCCACTGCCACACCGGCAATCTTGTTTTTCATCAGGGTACCTGCTCCGCACAGCATCGCCATGAAGATAAAGCCCCAGATAAAACCTCCTGTGTAACCGACAAGAGTCTGCGCACCACCATGAAATCCTGTAAACACCGGTGCTCCGACTGCTCCGAGCAGAATATAGACAATGACGCTGACTGCTCCGTATTTCCATGCAAGAACCACTCCGATCAGGGCTACCGCAAAGGTCTGCAGGGTAATGGGTACTCCCGTTGGCATCGGTATGGATACCTGGGAAAGGATTGCCAGAATTGCTGCAAACATGGCAATCTCAACCAGCACCGTCGTAGATGTTCTCTTTTTTGTCTCGTTTGTCTCTTTTGTCTTTTCCATAACAAAAACTCCTTATATTCAGAATGATCACCGGATATTCTTTTCCGGAAACACTCTTAGTATATAAGGAGTTTCTTTGATTGTCAACTTATTTTTATTTTAGGTTAACAATTATGTGTTACGGTTTCATGCCTTTCAGTTCTTCTATCATGGACATATCCTCCGCACTCAGCTTCAGATTTGACTCAAAGTTCTCTCCATCCGGTGTTGTCACGCGGATTTCAATGACGCTTCCCTCTTTAATTCCCTTCTGGGAAACCGCCTTTAAGAACAGTGGAAACTTTGGATGATTGTTCGTAAAACGTTTCCACATATTCAAAAGCTGAAAAATAGCTGCCGGATTCTGAAAATTCATCAGGCTTCCTCCTTCGTTTCATCTCCTTCGGAATTCTCTGCCACGATCGCAATTCCCAATTCCTCAAGCTGCTTCTCATCTACCGTGCCGGGTGCCTCCGTCATCAGACAGGAAGCGTCTTTTACCTTCGGGAAGGCAATAACTTCACGGATACTGTCGGCATGAACCAGAAGCATTACGAAACGGTCCAGACCATAAGCCAGTCCTGCGTGAGGTGGCACACCATACTTGAATGCACTTAACAGGAATCCAAACTGCTCCCATGCTTTTTCTTTGGTAAATCCTAATACTTCAAACATCTTCTCCTGGATATCATCCTGATGGATTCTGACGGAACCACCGCCCAGCTCCACACCGTTTAAGACGATGTCGTAGGCTTTGGCACGGACACGTCCCGGATCAGAGTCAATATACTGCCAGTCTTCTTCCATCGGCATGGTAAATGGATGATGCATTGCCATGAAACGGTTCTCCTCATCGCTCCACTCCAGTAATGGGAATTCCACTACCCATAAGAAATTAAATTTGGACTCGTCAATCAGCCCAAGCTGTTTGCCCAGTTCCACACGGAGGGCTCCCAGTACGCTGTATACAATGTTCTTCTTATCAGCCGCGAATAAGAGCAGGTCACCCTTCTCTCCCTTCATGGCTTTCACTAAATTATCCAGTTCTTCCTCTGTCATGAATTTGGCAAAAGAAGATTTATAAGTACCATCTTCCTGTACACACAGATAAGCCAGTCCTTTGGCACCATAGCCTTTGGCAAAGTCAACCAGGGCATCGATCTTCTTACGTGGCATACCTGCCTGTCCCTTTACATTCAGTCCACGGACAGAACCGCCATTCTCCAGTGCGGATGTAAATACGCCAAAGCCACAGCCTGCTACTACGTCCGATACATCGGTTAATTCCATTTCAAAACGGGTGTCCGGCTTATCAGAACCATAACGATCCATGGCTTCCTGCCAGGTCATACGTGGCAACGGTATCTGCACATCCAGACCAATCGCTTCCTTACATACATGCTGAATCAGTCTTTCATTTACTTCGATCACATCATCCACATCCACAAAGGATAATTCCATATCTGCCTGGGTAAACTCCGGCTGTCTGTCGGCACGAAGGTCCTCATCCCGGAAGCATCTTGCAATCTGGAAATATCTGTCATAACCAGAGCACATTAACAACTGCTTATAAAGCTGTGGAGACTGTGGCAGGGCATAGAAGCTTCCCGGATGCACACGGCTTGGCACCAGATAGTCCCTTGCACCTTCCGGTGTGGATTTACACAGAATCGGTGTCTCGATTTCCAGGAATCCTTCCTTTGCCATAAAGGCACGCATCTCTGAAGCGATCTTACTGCGCAGGATCATCTTTTCCTGTAAATCCGGTCTTCTCAGATCCAGATAACGGTATTTTAAACGAATCTCTTCTTTGGTCTTGGAATCTGCCTCTACCGGGAACGGAGGTGTCTCTGATTCTGATAAGATACGCACCTGATTGGCACGTACTTCGATTTCTCCGGTTGCCAGATTCTCATTGACGGCACCGGAACGTTTCTCTACGTTACCAACAACAGCGATCACAAATTCGCTTCTCATCTTCTCTGCTTTTGCGAAAGCCTCTGCTCCGCAGTCGTTCTCTTCAAAGATAATCTGTAAGATACCGGAACGGTCTCTTAAATCGACGAAAATAATTCCGCCCTTATTTCTCTGTTTCTGTACCCATCCCATGACGGTTACTTCTTCGCCTACATTCTGTGTAGACAGCTCTGCACAACGATGGGACCTTTTCCATCCCTTCATGGATTCTGCCATTTGTTTTTCCTCCTAAACATTCTGTCAAAGAACTTAGTTTTTCAGTTCTTCCTTATAGAATTCTTTAAATTCTTCATATCCCTGGGAAGTAAGCTGTTCCTTCTGGAACTTCTTATTCTTATTCATACGTGCCACCAGAATCTGGTTACCCAAAGCACGCTGCTCCTGCGCTTCCTTCATTACGGCGGATACCCGTTCTGCCGGTAATCCCTTTTCCATCAGATAGGCAACCTTCCTGCCTGCCTTTGGCACCTTGAAGCCGCTTTCCATCAAAAGCAGGATAATCCGCTCAAAGCCAATGGAAAAGCCACAAGCCGGTACATCATTACCGATAAACTTGCCTACCATCTTATCATATCTTCCGCCACCGCCGCAGCTTCCGCCGAATTCCGGCATGGCAATCTCAAAAATAGTACCGGTATAGTAAGACATACCACGTACTAAAGTCGGGTCAAACACCAGCTCAAAGAAATCTCCCTTGGTGGCTTCCACGCTGTCGATGATCTCCTGAAAGCTTTCTTTGACACCCTGTGGCAGTACATCAGCAATCTTATCCGTCAGATAAGCGATTGCATTGTCTGCTGTCTCAATTCCTTTAAACAGCTCCATATATTTGGAAACGCTCTCTCCGGGGTATCCTGCTTCCAGCAGTTCTGCCTCCACCCCTTCGATACCAATCTTATCCATCTTATCCAGAATAATGAATATCTGGTCATAGTCTTCCTCGGCAAATCCGCTGTATGCAGCCATTGCTTTCAGAATCTGTCTGTCGTTGATACGGATCTGGAAATTCCGGAACCCTAACCTGCCAAGGGTTGTGGTCGTGGCAAGGATCAGCTCGATCTCTGCCAGATTGCTCGGCTCTCCCAGAATATCAATATCACACTGCATAAACTGGCGGTAACGGCCACGCTGCGGTCTGTCTGCACGCCATACATTACCAATCTGCAATGCCTTAAACGGTGCCGGCAGCTCGTTGGCATGATTGGAATAATATCTTACCAGTGGCACTGTCAGGTCATAACGAAGTCCACCGTCTACCAGATCTTCCTCGCTCTTTGCTTCTGCCAGACGAAGTTTCTCTCCTCTTTTCAAAATCTTAAAAATCAGTTTCTCGTTCTCACCGCCTGCCTTGCAGTTAAGATTGGCGATATTCTCCACGCAGGGAGTCTCTATGGAGGTGAATCCAAAATTTCCATAGGTTTCCTTAATTACACTGATCACATAATCCCGGATTTCCATCTCTTCCGGCAAAATATCCTTCATACCGGTGACCGGCTTCTTGCTAAGTGCCATATCAATAACCATGCCTTTCTTCTTATTACAAATATACCGTTAAAGTGTACACTTTTTTCATTCTTTTGACAAGTCTCTCCTGACGATGGTCACCCATACAAATATTATACGAATTTTATAAGTATTTTTCGTTTATTTATTCTGAAAAAAAGAGTATAACCGAGAAAATAAGCAACATATTTTATACTTTATTAAAAAGAGAGGGGTAATTTTTTGGAAAAAGTACAAAAAGTTTAAGTTACAACCGAAGCCTTAAAACTTCCCTGACCGGCATGTGTACCAGCTGCCCGTGCCGGAGAAGCAGGACTCGGCTTTGCTGTAGTTGCTGAGGAAATCGGTCATCTGGCTACCCAGTCAGCCAACACAGTACACGAGATCAACGAGATCATCGTTGACCACTCTGACAGAAATTGCAACGGACAATGCTGCTTCCTCCGAGGAGACCTCCAGCATTACTACCGAACTGGAACAGACCGTAAGCCGTTCCACCAGCAAGATCCAGTCCTTATCTGAAAATGCAAGAGCTCTTGTAGAAAACATGAAGAAATTCAAGTTCTGATAAACGGACAAACCAAGTATAAGCGCAAAAAACCTGTGAGCATATTGCCCACAGGTTTTTTCATTCAAATCAGTTATTTTTCAGCCAAGGATCGTATCAATCCGCTTTCTTTCTTCCTCACTGAACTCCGTATTCTCAATCATTTTGATATTGTCAAGTATCTGCGAAGGCCTGGAAGCACCGATCAGCGTACTGGTGATATCTCCATCCCGCATGATCCACGCAAGTGCCATCTCTGCGAGCGTCTGTCCTCGCTTTGACGCAAGTTCATTCAGGCTGCGGATCTTCGCAAGAGTCTCTTCCACGATCGCCGTTTCTTTCAGGAATCTTCCGTCTGTCCTGATACGGCTGTCTTCCGGGATTCCATGTAAATAACGATCCGTGAGAAGTCCCTGCGCCAACGGGCAGAACGTGATAATTCCGATTCCATTCTTTGCCGCGTACTCTTTCAGGCCGTCCTTTTCAATCGCCCTTTCAAACATGGAATACTTTCTCTGATTGATAATAAAAGGTGTTCCGAGTTGTCTGAAAATCTGTGCAATGGCGATTGTCTGCTCCTTGTTATAATTCGAGATACCGACATAGAGTGCCTTTCCACTCCGCACAATCCCATCTAAGGCTCTTGCCGTCTCCTCCAGCGGTGTCTCCGGGTCCGGTCTGTGATGATAGAAAATATCCACATATTCCAGTCCCATCCTCTTGAGACTCTGATCCAGACTGGCCACCAGATATTTCTTGCTGCCCCAGTTTCCATAAGGGCCAGGCCACATATCATAACCGGCCTTAGTGGAGATCACCAGTTCATCCCGGTACACACCGAGACTCTTTTGCATGATCCTGCCAAAATTCTCCTCTGCAGCTCCCGGCACCGGTCCATAGTTGTTCGCCAGATCAAAGTGGGTGATTCCGTGATCAAATGCCGTCTGGCACATGTCGAGCATATTGTCAAAATTGCCGTTTGATCCAAAGTTGTGCCACAATCCCAGTGAAACTGCCGGCAGAAGAAGTCCGCTTGCTCCACAACGATTGTACTTCATGGTCTGGTATCTTTTTTCATTTGCAATATACATGTAGGAACGCCTCCATTCGTTAATGAATTCAATCCATTATATCATATATCGCTGTTTTTTGCCTACACATGGCGGAATCTTGCAAGAAATTCCTTCGTTGCTTCTTCTTTGGGTTCTTCAAAAATCTGTCTGGGTGTTCCCTCTTCGCAGATCACGCCGTCCGCCATAAACAGTACCCGGTTTGAAACATCTCTGGCAAATGCCATCTCATGCGTTACCACGATCATTGTCAGTCCTTCTTTGGCCAGTGAAGTCATAACCTCCAGCACCTCTCCCACCATTTGCGGGTCAAGCGCTGATGTCGGTTCATCAAACAGCAGGATCTCCGGCTCCATGGCAAGCGCCCTTGCGATTGCAACTCTCTGCTTCTGTCCACCGGAAAGCTGTCTGGGTTTCGCATTGACATAAGCACTCATTCCAACCTTATCCAGAAAAGCAAGCGCCTTCTGTCTGGCCTCCTCTTTGCTCTTGCCCGCCACCTTTGTCTGGCCGACCATACAGTTTTCCAGCACCGACATATTATTAAACAGGTTAAAGCTCTGGAATACCATTCCAACCTTTGCCCGGTACGCCGGTATATTCATCTTACGGGTTGTAATGTCCTCTCCATGATAATAAATACTTCCGCCGTCCGGTATTTCCAGCAGATTGATACAACGGAGCATTGTGGATTTTCCGGAACCGGATGCCCCGATCACGGATACAACATCTCCCAACCGTACCTGAAATCCAATATCTTTCAATACAGAATGCGCACCAAACGCCTTTTCCAAATGAGAAACCTCCAGGATCACAGGTTCTGCCTGCGTCTGTCTCTCCTTCTGTTCTGCACACATGACCGACTCCTCCTATCTCTTTTCTTTCCGTCCAAGCTGTGTTCCGATATCCATTACATCTACCAGTTCATAATCGTCCCTGCCGTCCATTTTCTTCTCCCACAGCCGCAGCAGCTTTGAAGTGATAAGGGTCATCGTCAGATAGATCACCATCACGATGGTCGCCGACTCAAAATACGTATATAGCGCACCCGCAACACTTTTGTGTACAAAGAAAAGATCCACAACACTGATTACCGAAAGTACTGAAGTATCCTTGATATTGATGATCAGGTTATTTCCGATCTGCGGGAGAATGTTACGGAAGGCCTGCGGAAGAATCACGCTGGTCATAGCCTGCACATGATTCATGCCAATCGCTTTCGCCCCTTCCATCTGTCCGGGATCAACCGATATGATTCCACCTCTTACGGACTCTGCCATGTAGGCCCCTGTGTTGATCGAAACGACCAGAAAAGCCGCCTGCCACATGCCAAGCTGGATGTTAAACACCTGTGCAAGTCCATAGTAGATGAATACCGCCTGCACGATCATAGGCGTTCCGCGGAACACCTCGATATAGACCCGCAGAATGCCATTCACGATTCCCAGCAAAATCCTTTTGCCAAGCGGATCTCTTTTCTTATCCAGAGGAATGGTCTGCAAAATACCGGAAAGGAATCCTATGATACAGCCGATAAAGGTAGACACCAGTGCAATGACCAGCGTAGCCCCTGTTCCCTTCAGATAAGAACTTCCGTATTTTTGCAAAATATAAAGTATTCTCTCAAAAAAATTCATTGTGGAAATCATTTCCGTTTATCCTCCCGCCTGATATCCCGGTATTTTCCTTACTCTGACAACGGCTGTACGCTGATTGCTTCCTGCATCATGCTGTTAAAATCATCTACTGTCATCTTCTCTAACACACCATTGATGGCATCCAGCAGTTCACTGTTGCCCTTCTGTACGGAAATACCGATATTGACCTCTTCCTCCGAAACCTCAAAATCATCATCCGTACCGGAAAAGTCCAGAAGCTTCATATCCGGATATGCGGCGCAGGCTGCCATGGCAGTCGGCATATCCGTCACGATCAGATCCGTTCTTCCGCTCTCCAGTGCTACCAGCATAGCCGGAGCTGACTCCTGTGCCGGCTGAATATCTGCATCCTCGATCTGTTCCAGACAGTTATCGTACCAGATTGTTCCAAGCTGAGAGGTACAGGTTGCACCCTTCAGATCTGAAAGTCCTGCTGCATCTGCATAAGCACCATCCGCTTTCACAAGTCCTACCACCGTTGCATAATAATAAGGTTTGGAAAAATCAACCATCTCAAGCCGCTCAGCGGTCGTAGACTGTCCTGCAATAACACAGTCTACCGTGCCGGTCTGTACCGCCGGGATCAAAGCATCCCAGTCAAGCTTTACGATCTGTAATTCACGTCCCATGCTCTCGGCAATCTTTTTGGCGATCATCACATCATAGCCGTAAGCATAGTCTGAACTGTCATTGATCGGCACCGCTCCGTTTGCATCATCCGGCTGTGTCCAGTTGTACGGCGCATAGCCGCATTCCATTGCCACCTTCAGAACCTTGCCGTCATCCGCTGTATCTGTGGCTTTGCCACCACAGCCTGCAAGGGACAACACCATACCAACACTTAAAAGTACGCTTAAAATTTTCTTTTTCATATGTTTCCTCCTCAAAAAAAATAGAGAGGAAGACCCAAAAGCCTTCCTCTCTGAATTGCTTGCATTTATATTAGCACGATTTGACAAAATGTCAACCTCTCTGTGCCCTTTTTGTGCAATAAACTGTACTATTTTGTAATATCCAGTGCGTGCCAGTATTCATCACTGCCGTATCCACAAGTTACGGTAACCTTTTTACCAACCGTCAAAACCTTGAAATTGTTTCGGCTTCTGACCGCATCCAGCTTAATCTCCATGGTTCCGCCATTGGTATCCAGATACAGCTTTTTCTCCGTTGATTTGGAAGAAACCGTACCGCTTACACTGAGTGTAGAGCCTGTGTTGATATTGGCAGAGCACGCCTCTTTCACACCGGTTATCGACACCGCATGCCAGTAGCCGTCATTTCCACGATACCCTCCAACTGTCATACGGTTGCCGGAAACGTTGATAAAGCCATTGCTGGTATCCGCATCACTGTCAATCTTAAACTCCATCACACCGCTTCCCGTCGAAAGGAACAGAATACTTTCTGTCGTATTGGATGCGACCGTTCCTGTAAAGGTGTTGGTCGCTGTTCCGCCGGTAGCTCCGCTGACCGCTGTGGTGGTACTGTCCTGTGTGGCAGCCTCTGCAATAGAGATTGCATGCATATAGGCATCCGAACCTCTTGCACAGCTGATCGCATATTTCTTATTTGCCACAATTACGGAACACTGGATATTTGTGGAGCTGTCATACTTAATCTGCATCTGACCCTGTGGGGTATCCACATACAGGACATCGCTCGTTGTCTTGTCACTGATTGTTCCGGTGACAGTCGATACCTTAGAGTTGTCAACCGTCACTCCTATGGACTGCCCGCTGCTGCTGAGTTTTAAGGCATGCCAGTACGCATCTGATCCATAGGTGATCCGTACGGAAATCTTCGTACCCGGGAGCAGGATCTTCGCCCCACTGGTATCCGTATTTCCATCCATCTTGATCTCCATCTTACCGTACTCTGTCGAAAGAAGAAGCATGTCCGAAGTTGTTCCGCTCACTACCGTCCCCTGCACCGTTGTATCCTCTGCCGCGCGGACAGTAAGCTGCGTCCACGGTATCAATAAAAGCCCTGCTGCCAGACATAGCGCAAGACAGATTTTTCTTCCCATCCACTTTTTCATTTCCTTCGTTTCCCTCCTGCATGGTGGTTTTCATAATATTTCCTTTATGTCAACCATGATACAGCATGTTCCCAGAAAATGCAATTCTTTTTCCATATTTTGTAGAAAAAACAGAGTTTTAGTTCACATAAAGTTCCATCCATTGTTCCATAAATGCCATCTGTTCCGGCGTGTGAAACCAATGCTCCCCATCTTCCATAATTGTCAGCGTTGCAGAATACTTCTGTGCAAATTTTTCTATCTGATCCTGATCCATAAGATGATCCTTTTCTCCATACAGAATATTCGTAGGAGCCTCCCACCTCTCAATCGGATGTTTCAGTACCCAGGTAAAGTATTCCCAGGAAAGTGTCTGCCCGAAATCTGTCGGAATCACCTTACGTTCTTCCAACAGTTCTTCACTCACGTTGGCCCAAAGCATCATTTTGCGAATCAGTCCCTCCATGTCTACAATTGGAGATACAAAGGCACAATTCTCTAACTTTTCTCTGGAAAGTGCCTGCATGGAAAACCAGGCTCCGATACTGACCGCATGCAGTGATATCTTCTTCCAGCCCTGTCTTGCAAACTGCATCACCTCCGCAATTTCCGGAACACAATGCCACGGATCAAAAATATCTGCTTCGGAGGTTCTCTCTCCATGTCCCGGCATATCTATACTGAGAACCTGGTATCCCATCGGACAGACCCGGTTCGCCAGAACGATCGCTCCCTCCTTGTTTCCTCCCTGTCCATGTATGCTCAGATAAAGCTTTTCTGCCGTTTCTCCCCAGAGCAATGCCGGAACTCTTTCTATGGATATTCTTTGTTTTTTCATAATCTCACCTGTCCTTTTTTATCCATTTGGTTATTTTAATTAGTATTTTTGCTAATACAATTAGCATTATAAGTAACACAGAGTATGTTGTCAATCATAAATTATTTCGCTTATTTGTTTCCTCTTTTCGATATTCTCAGCCATGTGCCGTATTGACTATGCTAATGATATTAGTTATGATAAGTTGGACGTTAAAAAGATTAGTGTGAAAAGCTGCTCAAGAATGGAGATTAGTGTGAAAAATCCATATACGAAAGATTTTTCACACGCGAGATTTGTGTCTGCGCACACTTGACACAAACTCGATATGCGCAAAGAGCGTGCGCAGAAATGAGGATTAAGATGCGTGTATCAAGAGAAGCCGTTATCAGAACGGCATCGGAACTTATTGACGAAAAAGGACTCTATCAGGTAGCTCTGAAGGATGTGGCAGACAAGCTTGGCATCCGCACCCCTTCTCTCTATAATCATATTGACAGTCTGGATGAACTTCTCCATGAGGTAGCGCACGCCGGAATGCGTGCCATGAATACTCAAATGATGCAGTCTGTCCTTGGCAAGACCGCAAAAGATGCTCTGAAAGCCGCGGCGGTAGAATATCTGAATTACATGATCCTCCACCCCGGCATCTATGAAACGATCCAGTGGATCTCCTTTCATGGAACAAAGGAAACAGAAGCCCTTCTGGAGCAGTATCATTCTCTCCTGCAGGTTCTGGTCCGCTCCTGCGATTTTCCTTCGGAAAAGACATCCGAAATCGTAGATATGTTCACAGGACTCCTCCACGGTTACACAACCCAGCAGCTCGGGAAAGCCCTGAAAACGCCTGACCCGGTCCGCAGCCAACTCTGCCTGGCCATCGATGCACTGCTTACAGGAATTCCACTGGTGTTATAATATTTCATCCTTATCTCAAAATAAAATGTGCATATAACGTATAGCTGTCATAATCTCCTGCTGCCCTCAGATCATTGACATTTACCGCAATCCGGTATTCCCCTGGCTCCAGGGTTCCATACAGCCATTCCCAGTCATACACGTATTCGGTGGTATCCTCCAGACGGATGGAATGTGCTACCGCATCAAAGCCATACTCACCCTGCACAACCGTTTCTGCTTCCTGCCATTTTCCATCCTTCTGCTCCTCTATCCAGAAATCTTCCCCGAAAGAAAGCTCTGCAGCCGCTTCCCTGTCGTATTGTGTAAACGCCAGCGTACATCCCTGCGCCGATATCTCCTTAGGAAAAACAGTCAGCGCAATCTCCGGTATTCCCGAATCCTCATCGTCTACGCCGATAGCCCCGGACTGCTGCGCCGTATCAAAGGAAAGGGAATCCAAAATGGTCATCACTTCCACGCCGCTTCGCTTCCACCAGGTATCCACGTTGCTGCTGAGTGCAACGATCTGCTTGTTTTTGCCATCAAAAGAGATAAAGACCCATGCCGAATTTCCGTCATAGTAACCGATTCTGGCCGAATCTCCCGCTAACGTTGTTGTCTCCTCGGAAAGACCGGTTCCGCACACGCCAAAGTTCGTATGGTACCCGACTTCTATATATCCATCCGTCACATCTGCCGGATGGAACTGTATCCCATAGGCTGCTGACAAAAGTCTCTCGTCTCCGACCGGGCATGTCTCATAAACCCATCCCTCCGGAATTGTCAGGGAAATTCTTCCGTAAGGGCCATCCTGTACCACCCTTTCACTTCCCTTTGTTTCCTCTGTCTCCGTTTCCCCCGGAGAGGTTTCCGGTTCCTGTACTGTCTCCTGCGTCAACACTTCCTCCTGCCCTGTCTCTGTCTCATTTGATGTTGCAGCCTCTTCTGTGCCTGCACATCCTGTCAAAAGCAGGAGCATCATTCCAACAACAACTGCATATCTTCTTTTCATAATTATCATATTAAATCGCACCCCTTTGCTGTAAATCTTATTATATACCTCTTATCTGTTTTGTGTATATTGTCTTTTATTCTTAGCTTTTTTGTCTATTCAGAACACCTTCTGACATATCGTCTTTTTTCGACAGCAAGTATCTGTTTATATTTCTTGACATAGTATTTAATACTATATATAATAGTATGTTGTTACAACAAGTAAATAAATGCGTAACCATGAAAGATATGAGGAAAAGAAAATGTTTCAGATCATCGTAGATTCTGCCGCCAATATTCCGGCCAAACTCGTTAAGCAGTACAATATTAATGTGATTTCTTTTGTCAATTTGGTCAATGGAAAAAATGTGACCTGCTTCGACCCGGAGCTTACTCCTGAGGAAGAACGCAGCAAAGGAAAAGAATATTATGACGCAATCCGTTCCGGCGCAGAAGTAAAAACCGGTCTGATCAGCAGTGGTGATTTTGAAGACTATTTTCGGAACATCATGGAAAACGATGAAGATATTCTTTATATTTCTCTCAGCAGCGGTATCAGCGGCACCTTCAACTCTGCCCGTATCGCAGCGGAAGCCTTACAGGAAAACCCGCCAAAGAACCGGAGAATCCGCCTGCTGGACTCCCTGAACGCATCGCTCGCACAGGGAATTCTCGCAATTTATGCCAGCGAAATGCGTGAAAAAGGCATGGAGGTGGATGCCGTTGCGGATGCACTTGCCTCCTATCCGGCCCGCATGAATGGTGTCTTTACCGTCGGCGACCTGAAATATCTGGCTCATACTGGACGACTCAGCGGATCAGCGGCTCTTGTCGGCAACATCCTGAATATCAAACCGATCCTTCGCGGTAATAAGGACGGCTATATTGTACAGTACCAGAAATGCCGCGGACGCAAGGCAGCTCTCAACACGCTGGTCTCCCTCGTCTGTGACAACATTGTAAACCCGGAGGAACAGATCATAGGCATCGCTCATGCCGACGCCTACGAGGATTCCCTTTATGTGATGCACGAAATCCAGAAGCGTGTTTCACTGCGCGGCTTCATCAACACTTCCTACGACTACTGTACCGGAAGTCATGTGGGGCCTGACACGGTCGCCCTCTTCTTTATGGCAAAGGATCGTGAACTGGGAGGGGCGGAATCATAATTCCGCCCCCTTTATCTGTGATTACTTTCATCCTTATCAAACATATCACTCTCTTCTTTAACAACGCTTTTCATTTTATATCCCAATTTTGTCTATTCAGAATCATTCAAAATTACCTTCTGTAAATGCCTGCATTCATATTCAAACAGCAATTTTATATGGTGAAAAAATTTTTATATATCATGCAACATTCTTTGTTTCCCGATTGAAATCGAGTAGGAGGCGGTGACTAACCGCCGTCCTCTCACACCACCGTGCGTACCGTTCGGTACACGGCGGTTTCAAT